>DATAEK010000281.1:0-18082 GCA_036258055.1 Vicinamibacterales bacterium | reverse complement strand
GCGCCGATAGGAATCCTGGCGATTCTGATCTTCGCCACGATCGGTGGCACGGTCGTGCGGCTCCTGTGGAACTGGCTGCTGCCGCCGCTCTTTGGCTGGCGCGAGATCACCTTCTGGCAGGCGCTTGGACTGCTGGCGCTGTGCCGGATTCTCTTCGGTGGAGTGGGACTCCACGGTTCGGACCGGTCCAGTATCCGCCATCGCATGGCCGATCGCATGGCGGACCGGATCACCGAGCGCATCGGCGAGCGCTGGGACCAGATGACTCCTGAAGAGCGAGAACGATTCCGAGAACGCATCCGCGAGCGGTTCGGCGTCGGCCCCTCCGCCAGCGAGAACAAGGCGCAATGACGGCAGACCTTTGGCTCAGCCGATGTGTTGGAAGGTGATGCCCGGCTCGTCGCAGCAGATGCTGAGGCGGTGCGGCAGGTAGCCTCGGGCGGTTTGCTGGCCGAGGACGCCGAAGCCCGACGAGGCTTCAGCGTCCTCGTGCGAGCTCAGAGTCCCAGCAGCTGTGCCACCGCCTGCGCGACCAACGCGTGGGCCGCCTTCGTTGGATGGATGCCGTCCCAGAACAGGTATTCGTCCGGATTCTGGCAGGTGAACGGCGGGTCGTCCGGCGTCACACATGCGTCGACGACGTTGGTGAGGCCGAAGAGCTGCGGAGCCCCGACGATCGCCGTGACGAGGGCGTTGGCATCGAAGGGGATGATGTTCACGCCGGAGAGAACCAGCGGATTGAGCGCCGCGGCCAGCAGGCCGTTGAAGGTCGTGGTGGCAAGGGTGGCGGCGCCGATCGTGCCAGAAATCCTGGCGGTCGGCGTGAAGCCGGCGTTCGGAACGTTCCACACCAGGAAATGCTGCGCGCCGAGGCTGTGGAGCAGAGCGATGTTGTCGCGGATTGCGTTCGCGGCCGCCTGGAGGATGGCGAACGCCTGCACCGGATTGCCGGAGATCGCCGCGTCGCCCACGTCATTGCTGCCCACCTCGATCACGTAGAGCGCATCCGACGGAACCTGCCCCCCTGTCTTCTCCAGGAACGCGTTGACTTGCAACGAGAGGCTGGGGTTGGTGCCGTCGACGCGCGCCCGTGTCGTCGCGATGGCGAAGTTCATGGCATACGGATTCGACGAGGCGAACGCGGGAAGCACGCTGCGCTGCGCCCCGAGCTGGCCGGCCAGCTGTTCGATCCACGTGTCACCGTTCGACAGATGGTGGCCGCCCTTCGCGTACGGAGCGCTGGGAATGAGGAGTGCGCTCAACCCGTAATCGGGCGGCGTGCTCGACGTCTTGACGAACGTGAAGCCGTTGCCGGGGTCCGAGTAACTGTCCCCGAACACGACAACCGTAGCGGGTGGGCCCTGCGCGAAGAGCGCCGTGGCCGACGCCGCGAGAGACGCCAAGCACAAAGCCAGGATTGCCAGGGGGGAGACGCGCCGACGCTGGGTGATCGTTGACATGACGAGTCCTCTCGTGAATCCGGTCGTGGTGAAAGGCCTAGTATAGCGATCGAGGCGCGGGGAGTCCTCAATCGCGCGTTGCCCCGCCTTCGCGAATCGCAGCCAAAGCGTTCGTCCTGAAGGCTGGGTTCGCGACAGTCACATTGAAGGACGTATCAATCCTGCCCGTTCGCATGAACGCTGGCATCGACGTGTTGTTCGGAAACCTTGGACAGGATTTCGTCGAAGGTTTCGAGAGCTTCCGCCTGAATTTCTCGACCATGACCTTCACCCCTTGGTGCGCCGCTCACCGCTGGGCGATAGGACTGCCGGCTCATCCGTCGTCTGCTTCGCTGACGAGGCGACATCGCTCGAGTGATACCCTCCTGATGTTCGGCTCGGACCAACTCCATAGTTAGTCGCGATCGGAGAGGGGAAAACGCCGATGGGCCGATACCAGTGGTGCTGTGTGCGGGCGCTCTGTCTGGTGCTCGCGATGAGCGAGCGAGCGGCCGCGCAAGGGTACGGCCTCTACGAGCAGGGCGCGTGCGCCATGGCGCGCGCCGGGGCAGCCGTCGCCGCGCCGTGCGAGGACGGATCGGCGATCTTCTTCAATCCGGCCGCCCTCGCGCTGCAGCGCGAGGGCAGGACGCTTTCGGCCGGCGCGACGCTCATCGGACCGCGCGGTGATTTCACGGGCTTCGACGGCCGCATCACCGGCACGATGAAGGACAACTGGGTTCCGGTGGCAGCGGCGTACTACACGCAGCCAGCTGGCCGTCGTGTGGCGCTGGGCGTCGGGCTCTTCGTACCGTACGGCCTGACGATCGAGTGGCCTCTCGATTTCGCGGGTCGCTTCGTCTCGTACAAGACTGTTCTGCAGGCCCCTTACCTGCAGCCGACCATCGCGTACAAGATCAACGATCACATTGCCATCGGGGGCGGACCGGACTTCGTCTTCTCGAGTCTCGAGCTGAATCAGCGCGCCGACCTGGCGACGCAGCAGCTGGCGCCGGGCATCACGTTCGCGCAGATTGGCGTGCCTCCCGGTACCGATTTCGCGAATTTCAAGATCAGCGGATCGGACGTCAGCGTGGCCGGGCATGTCGCTGTCCTGATCACCGCCAACGAGAAGCTGTCGTTTGGCGCCCGGTATCTCTCACGGCACACGATCAACCCCGGTGACCTGACGTTCGAGTCCGCGCAGATTCCCACAGGGCTGCAGACGCCGGTTCCCCTTCCCGGCATACCGTCGGGGACCCCGATCGACGCGCTTCTGGCACCGCAATTCGCTCCAGGCGGACGACTCGCCAACCAGAACGCCGCAACCGAGCTCACCGTGCCCGACCAGTTCGTCGCGGGCGTTGCCATCATGCCGACTGAGCGCCTGAAGCTGCTCGTCGACTACCAGTTCATGACATGGAGTGTCTTCGAGAGCCTCGAGTTCAGCACCGAACGTGGTCTCGAGGAGATCATCGTGAAGAACTATCGGGACACGAGCGGCGTGCGCGTTGGCGTGGACTACGGCGTCACCGAGCACGTGGCGCTTCGTGGAGGGTTTCTGGCTCACCAGGCTGCCGCCCCCGATGGATCCGTGACGCCGGAACTCCCTGAAGGCGCACGCCGGGAATACACAGCTGGCCTTGGTGCGCATCTCAGCAAGCACTTCGCCGTCGATGCGGCGTATCTGTACCTCGATCAGGAAGACAGAAATGGTCGTGTGCTACTGAGCGGCCCCGACACCGGCACGTACTCGTTTCATGCCAATCTCTTCGGGGTGAGCGTCATCGTCCGCTTCTGACATCAGGTCAATCGGTCGGACCCGGCGAAGCACGAAATAGACTCGAGCACCTCGCGTCGACGCGATGCGCGAGGTGACGTCATGAGTCGTTCGTGGCCCTCACGGCCGAGCTCGATTGTTCCCAACGGAACAAGCCGTAGACGTTCTACGTCCTAGGCAGTAGACTGTCTACGACTATGGCCAAGACTTCCGATGACCCGCGTCTCGAGCTCCTCCAGGGCACGCTGGACATGCTCATCCTCCGGACCCTGCAGTGGGGCCCGCAGCACGGCCACGGCATCGGCCAGGCCATCCGCGCACAGTCCGACGACCTGCTCAAGGTCGAGACCGGATCGCTCTATCCAGCCCTGCACCGCCTGGTGAAGCGCGGCTGGCTCAAAGCCGAATGGGGGGTGAGCGAAGCCAGACAGCGCGCGAAGTACTACCAGCTGACCGCGGCCGGGAAGGCGCAGCTGTCGCGCGAGCAGAAGCGCTGGTCGCAGCTGGTGCACGCGATCGGACGCATCATGAATCCGGCACAAGCCGGGAGCGAGTGATTCATGCGACCTGACGAACGCGAGATCAATGACGAGATTCGCGGTCACCTGGCGCTGAGTATCAAGGAGCGGATCGAGCGCGGCGAGGATCCGGCAGCGGCCCGCCGGGCGGCGCTCGAGGAGCTTGGCTATGTTCCGGCCATCCGCGATTCGATTCGACGCGTCTGGTACAGCCGCTGGTTCGATGCAGCCGCGGCCCTCGGGCGGGAGATGCGAATCGGGCTGCGCTCTCTTCTGCGCACCAAGGGGCTCGCAGCGACGGTGGTGGTGACGCTCGCCCTCGGTATCGGGGCCAACGCCGCGATCTTCAGCGTCGTCCGTGGCGTGTTGCTGCGTCCGCTGGTCAATCGCGGCGAGGATCGCCTCGTCTACATCCGGCAGAGCGCGACGGGCGTCGGCACCGCGAACATGACGTTCTCGGTGGCGGAGATCAACGATCTCAAAGCGCGCGCCACCACGATTGGCGCCTTCGGCGACTTCTCGACGATCGACTTCACGTTGCTCGGCGTCGGGGAACCACGCCTCATACACGCGGGCGTCGTCGGCGGGTCGTACTTCGAGGTGATGGGGCTGCGTCCGGTCCTGGGCCGTCTGCTGAACGCCTCGGACGACGGCCAGACTGCCTCAGGTGCGGTCGTCCTGACGCATCGATTCTGGAAGAGTTCGTTCAACGGTGATCCGACCGTGATCGGAAGGGCGATCGGTCTGAGTGCGCGCACGGCGACCATCGTCGGCGTCCTCGAGCCGTCCGTGCCGTACCCGGTCGACACCGAGATCATCGCGAACATGGTGACGAGCCCGCACCACCTCGGTGCGACGATGACGATCGAGCGCACGCACCGCATGACCGAGCTCTTCGGCCGGCTCGCGCCAGGTGCGTCCGTCGAGGCCGCGCGCGCCGAGTTGACCGCGGCGTACGCCGCCATGGTGCGCGAGCACCCGGAGGCGTACTCGGCGAGCGCCAACGTTGCGCTCAGCGTCACGCCGCTGCGCGATCAGATCACCGCGCCGGCGCGAACGATTCTACTTTTGTTGCTCGCCGCCGCCGGCGTCGTATTCGTCATCGCGTGCTCGAACGTCGCGAATCTGATCCTGGCGCGTTCGGTTCGCCGCGAGGGTGAATTGGCCGTGCGCGCGGCGCTTGGCGCGAGCCGCGGCGCGCTGCGCCGCACGCTGCTGGCGGAAAGCCTCGTGCTGTCTGGGGCCGGGGCCTTCTTCGGCGTACTGCTCGCGCGGCCGCTCGTGTCGGTCGTCGCCCGGTTTGCCGCACGCTTCTCCGTGCGCGCGCTCGAAGTTACCGTCGACGACACGGTCCTCTGGGTCGGCGTGAGCCTCGCCATGGCTGCTGCGGTGCTGCTCGCCTACGTCCCGCGGCTGCCGTCGTCGAGCGCGTCGACCGGGTTCGGGCTCGCGAGCGGAAGCGTCCGGATCACGCCGAGCACCAATCGTCGCCTGCGCGTGTTCGCCACGGCGCAGATCGCCTTCTCGTTCGTGCTGCTCGCGGGCGCGGGCATGCTCGTCGCGGCGCTGATCGCCCTGCAGATGGCGAACACCGGGTACGACACACGGCAGGTGCTGGCCCTCGACATTCCGCGGTTGTCGGTCGGGTCCGTTCCGAAAGCGCTACAGAGCCCGGTCGCTGGCTCACAGCCAAAGGCGCCGGATCTCGACCTATACGGGGAAATGACGCGGCGCATCGGGCAGTTGCCGGGCGTTGATGGTGTTGCGGGCGGGATGTTCGTCCCCTGGCGCGACGCCGGCTCATGGAGGCCGGTCCAGTTCGCCGTCGAGGGCTACACGCCGGCCGACGGAGAAGAGAACCCGTACGCGAGAGAGCGATACGTCGGACCTGGCTTCTTCCCGGCGCTCGGGATCCCGGTGGTCGCCGGCCGCGAGTTCACGAACGACGATCGTCTCAGCGGCGAGCGCGTCGTGATCATCAGCCAGAGCATCGCGCAGCGGCTCTTCCCGAACGGCGACGCTCTTAATCGAAAACTCTGGTTGACCGGTGCGCTGACGGCGTCCAGTAGATTCGTGGATTCCAAGCCATCCCGCATCGTCGGCGTCGTGGCGGACGTGGACGATGAGCACGTCGTGCGTGCGCCGGCGATGACCGTCTATTCCCCTGTGGGGAAGGGGTTGCCGATGCGGCTGTTCGTGCGCACCTCGGGCGATCCCTACGCGCTCGTGCCGGCGGCGACACGGATCATCCGCGAGCTGTCGCCGAACCAGGCGGTCGAGCGCCCGGCCACTCTCGAGGACGTGCGCGCGCAGGTCCTGACCCCGGAGCGACTGAATGCCGTCGTCGTGTCCGGCTTCGCCGGCATCGCGCTGCTGATTGCCGTCGTGGGCGTGTCGGGCGTGCTGGCGTTCTCGGTGAGCGCGCGCATGCGCGAGTTTGGCATACGCCTGGCCGTCGGCTCGTCACCGCGTCATTTGCTGATGCGCGTCCTGTCGGAGGGCGCGTCCATCGTGGCGGTTGGCATCGCCGCAGGCGTCGCGGGCGGCTATGCAATTGCCGGCGTGGCCTCGAGCTATCTCGAGAACGTGCGTTTTCCCGGCGTGCTGCCGGTTCTCGCCGCCGCAACCGTCCTCGCCATCGCCGCCATCGCTGCCTCCCTGATGCCCGCCGGGCGAGCGGCGCGCGTCGATGTCCTGCAGGCGCTCAGGTCGGAGTAAGCGGTCTAAATGAGTCGCCTTGGTGTCAACGCGATCTTCAGGACCTGATCGCCCCGCCGGATCGTCAGCTCACGCGTCACCGGCTTCTCGAGCAGTTCGTTGAGTGCCGTGAGCGTGAAACGGTCGGCCGCGATCCCGTCGATGGATGTGATGACGTCGTCGACCGCGATACCGGCCTCGGTAGCCGGCGAGTCCTCGAGGACTTCCCTGACGCGAAACGTGTGGTAATCGGAGCCCTCGGCGCGAACCGCGATGCCGCTCACCGCGCGATCGAATGGTTCCGAGAACGCCGGCGAAGGTTCGAGAATGACGCGGTTGCGGCCGTAGTCGAGAATCATGCGAAACCGGCTGGCGATCTCTGCGCCGATGTTGCCGGCAAGCGACGCGTTCGCGAAGGCGCCAGCCTTGTCCTGCGAGAACAGCGTGATGGGGTCTTCTATTCTGAACGATCCGATCTGCAGCGCGGCCACGCGGCCCAGACGCCCGACCGACGTGCCGCCAGCGCCAGCCATGCCGATGGCTCGTATCGTCGTGAGCTGGCCGCCGGGCAGATCGTGCTCGGCGACGAACGGGCTGTGAAGCGCGAGAGCCAGACCCGAGCCGATGTCCAGCATGAACCGTTGCTCGATTGGTTGTCCGCCGATCGGCGTGACTGTCGCCTTTACGATCGGATGACCGCTCGGGGTGAATTCGAGCGGCAGCGTCTCACCCTTCCCGTCGTATCCGAATGTATTCCGGTCGTGAAGCACAATCGAGCGCGCCTGGTAGTCGAGCTCGAGAACGAATTGCCTGATGAACTCGCCGCCGATAATGCCGTCCGCGTCGCGGCCGAGAGCCGATGAAAGGAAGACCATCGGAAGCGCCAGCGTCAGCGGTTGAGAAAAGCCGTCGAGGCCGACGAGCGACCAGGTCGCATCCTTCACCCGCTGGCCTGTTTGTGTACCGGGTCCTGCACCGCCGCTGTTCACACTGCCATACAGGGAGAGTCCAAGCTCGGTGGCCGTCTTCAGCGTCACCAACGCGGGACCCGCGCCGGTGTCGAGCGCGAACGACAGGGGCCGCGAGTCGTTCACCCTTGCCTTGACGATGACATGCCGGATCGCCAGCTCGAACGGGATCGTGACCGGTGCGCGAGACGGCCGTTGCGCGAGCGACGGGCCTGAGGCGGTCGCCGCAGCGGCGACAAGAGCGAGGATGAGCGCGGCTACGGCCCGGGGGGCGGTCCTGGACGACGCCACGGCCCGCATTGTATCGCGCTCGCATCAGGCGGTGCCGAAGGTAGCGTCGCGCTACTCGATTCTGAGAAAGTCGACCGCAGCCGAGAGCTCGCGTGGCTCGCCGCTCGGAGTAGATACGTTGGATATGCCCGGCGCGGCGGCCGCGTACGCGAAAGACAACTCGAGCACGTTGAAGCCATAGAGCCAATCGCGGCGACGACTCCGAAACGAGATCTCCTGCCATCCCGGCTGCAGGACCGTACGCCCGAGAACGCGTCCGTTGAGAGAGGCCATCACCGATTGATGTGCCCCAGGGCCGGCGATGTATGGCTTGACTCCAAGACGCAGCGTTGCGCCAGACCACCCCGCACGCGGCACGCGAATGCGGGCTGTGGCCCCCTCAACCCAGACGATGCTCCGTCCGTCGTCGTGCTCGGTGACATCGCTGCCGAAGCCCGCGCCGGTGTACCCCGTGGCGGCAGGTGCACCGATGTCGACCACGTATGCAGCGCCCGGGTGCACGCCTGCGGCCACGAGCACGATCGCCGACGAACCGAGCGTCGCACATGCAACGGCGCTCACGGGCCGTCGAAGGGACAGGACACTCCAGCTTCCGTCGTATACCACCAGCGCTGAAACGAGCAGCAACCACACGTCGAAGTACAGATAGATCACGGACCAGAGGGTCGTCATCGCGAAGACCAGGAGCGCCATGGCGAGCCACGGCTCTACGCGGCTGCCGCGGGCGAGAGCATGCTTGGCCGTAACATAGACCAGTCCCAAGGAAACCAGCTGAACGACCTCGACGTACCGCTCGAGGCCATACTGCAGCAGCCGCCCCGTGACGCCATACGTGGCGACCGCCCAATCGGTGCTCCTCCAGACGTACCCCTTCATCACGGTGACATAGGTATCAAACACGCCGTTCTTCACGGCGTGTGCGTCCACGAGAAGAAACGGCAGGTACGGGAGCAGCACAGCGGCGCCGAACGCGAGCATGCGATTGACCGTCCGGGCATTCATCGCACGGAGATAGAGGAAGAAGACCGGCGCCAGCGCGAGCATTGGCGTCCTCGCCGACGTGAGCGCGCCCAGGCAGATCGCTGCCGGCGTCCAGCGCTTCTGCTGCAGCAGCAGGCAGAGAACGGGCAACAGCGGCCAGTACACCTGCGTATGACCGATCTGGTGGAACTCCATCAAGCCCGGATGAAGCGCCGTGCCCGCACCCAATCCAAACAACAGCGCGGCTCGGCGGGCATCGCCCTGTCCCGCGCGGATCCCCGCGGCGAGGAAACAGCAAAAAGGAATCACAAACTGGGCTGCGAGCGTCAGAATGCGGAAGTCCATCCTGAGCAGATACGGGAACACGTGGGGGAGCCACAACAGCGGCCCGTAGCTGAGTGGGGCATCCCATGGAACGTGGTGCACGGCGTACGGACTCTGCCCTTGCAGCAAGCGGGCGATGGCGTGCTCGATGATGACGAGCATGTCGCCCCGCGTGGGATCCGGCGGACCCGCGAAGACGGCCGGCAGCAAGCGGAACGCAACCCAGAAGAGGAGGACAACGCCGGCTCCAACGGTGAGGGCGGCGCTCCACAGGCGTGGCCGCCTGGAATCCTGCGGTTCGTCTCCGCGCGGCCAGACGACGGTCACCAGTGCAGCGATGGCGAGCAGCACGCCGGTGCCGAGCTCGTACGCTCGACGATTCCCCGCGACGGCTACGAAGAGCGGATGGGATGCGAGGGCGGCCCCACCTGATGCCACGAGGAGGGCAGAGAGTCCCCAGCGGAGCTCGTTATTGGCGCGGAACCGCACGGAGCTTCACGCCCCTCACACGCGCTGCTGAGTGCGCGCCCGATTCTGGAATGCAGCGAACCCTCGGAGAAGGGTTCACGACAGCCGGCGTGCCGACATGGTTCAGCTCATGACGAGAGCTCATTCGCAGGTATTGTAAGGCTCTCCTTCTCTCGGTCCTGTAACGTCGGTGGCACTGGACGGGAGGTGTCCTGCTCCAACGACGCCGGCATTGACAGCCACGCTTCGTCGTCGAGAACGTGTCGCTGCTACACGGAGGTCTTCATGTCGAGCCCTGCCCCATTCGGAGCTATCGCCGAGCTCCTCGAGCGCAGTCTGAGCATCCGCCACGTCTATGGTGAACCGGTGCACCACAACGATACGACCGTGATCCCTGTCGCCCAAGTCGCGTACGGTTTTGGCGCAGGTGGTGGGCGGCGTCCCAATCGCGCTCGGAAGAACGCGTCTGATGACGGTCCGCCGGAGAAGGACACGCCGTCCGAAGCCCAAGGGGCGGGCGGTGGCGGCGGAGTCCGGATGACGCCGGTAGGTGCCCTCGAGATTGGTCCGCAGGGCACACGCTTCATTCATTTCCATCCGCTGACACCATTGCTCGGTGCTGGGGCCCTTGGGCTCGTCGTCGGGTGGCTGCTCGCTGCGCGCCGGTGAGCGAGGATGCCTTGCGAGTTCCAAGCCTGGCTCCTTCGCAAGAGCTGCCGACATGCTTCGACGCACACAGTCGAACGCTACTTGACCGGAACCCGCTGTTTCGCTCTTCGGTCCAGTGGAGGACCACCCGCAGCTGAAAGCCAGAGTGCGCGACCATCTCGCGCCGGCGGGAGATCAGCAACCGCGAGGGCGCGGGAGAACTTCGGCCAGGCCGGCACGTCTAACGCGGTCATGCGAAACGCATCTGCCCGCCTCGTTGCGTCCTGCCTCGTGTCATTCGTCGTCGCGGTTGGCGTGTCCGCGCGGCAGACCCCCGACGCCGTCGTCGTGGTTTCGGGCGGTGTGGTGTATCCGGCGCCACAAAGCCCGCCGATCAGTGACGCTGTGGTTGTCATTCGCAACGGGGCGATCGCTTCGGTCGGCGTCAGGGGCAGTGTCCAGATTCCCGCGGGCGCCACGGTCATCGACGCCACCGGCCTCACCGTCACGGCCGGCTTCTGGAACAGCCACGTGCATTTTCTCCAGCGCAAGTGGGCGAATGCGGCGGCGATGCCGGCGCGCGACCTGGAGCGTCAGCTGCAGGACATGCTGACGCGCTTTGGTTTCACGACGGTCTTCGACACGTGGTCCGCGTGGGAGAACACGCGAGTGATTCGCGATCGCGTCGAGTCGGGAGAGGTTCGTGGCCCGAAGATGCTTTCAACTGGCGAAGCCATCTACGGCCAGGGCGGCGAAGTCGCCGAGGCGACCTGGGGAATGCTCGGCTTCATGAATCGCCAGCTGTTCCGGATGTCGCGGGTGGCCACCGCCGACGACGCCACTACCGCGGCGCGCCGGCTGCTCGACGCCGGCACCGACGGCATCAAGGTCTACGCGGCGACGCCGGGCTCGCAGCCCACTATCGTGCCTGAAGCGGCAATCGCGGCCGCTGTGGTTGAAACCCACCGGCGCGGTAAGATCGCATTCGCGCATCCGAGCAGCCTCACCGGCCTGATGTCGTCGGTGCGCGCCGGCGTGGATGTGTTGACGCACACGACGCCGCAATCCGGGCCGTGGGACGAGGCGACCGTGCGCGAGATGAAGGCGGCGCGTGTCGCGCTGATTCCAACACTCAAACTCTGGGCGTACGAAACCCGTCACGAGTCGATCACGCTGACGGACAGATTTGTCGATACGGCGGTCGGTCAACTGAGCGCATGGCACCAGGCCGGTGGCACGACGCTGTTTGGCACCGACGTCGGCTATATGAGCGAGTACGAAACGGCCGACGAGTTCCGTCTGCTGGCGCGTGCGGGCCTCACCTATCGCGACATTCTCACGACCTTGACCACCGCGCCGGCGGAGCGGTTCGCCGCGGCGGATCGCGTCGGACAGATCAAGGTGGGTCTTCGTGGCGATCTCGTGCTACTCGAAGGCGATCCCGCACGCGATGTTCAGGCGTTCACGCGAGTGCGTTCCGTGCTTCGGGATGGACGCGTGATCTACGAGGCGCGGCGCTAGTCGTGTCCTTCGATAACATCCGGCCACGGAGCGGCGCGATGGGACCAACATCGAGTGTGAGGCCGCTGAGCCATCATTAATGTGAGCCTTGGTGACCCTCGGAAGTTCGAGAGGCGGACTAGATCTGCGCGCGCTATATTCTCGGGATGCGTACCATCGCCGTCGCCGCTCTCTGCCTTGTCACCGCCGCCGCCGGACCGGTGGCGCAGTCCGCGCCTCACGAACAGCGCGCACGCGAGATCTACAAGGAACTCGTCGAGATCAACACCACGGATACGCCGGCGGGCAGCGTGACCAAAGCTGCCGAGGCGATGGCCGCACGCCTGAAGGCTGCAGGCTTCGCCGACGCGGACGTTCGGCTGCTCGGTCCGGCACCCAACAAGTTCAACCTCGTCGCCCGCTATCGCGGCACCGGAGCGAAGCGTCCGGTGCTGTTGCTCGCGCACCTCGACGTGGTTGACGCCAAGCAGGAGGACTGGTCGTTCGATCCGTTCGTTTTCCGTGAGGAAGACGGCTGGTTCTACGGACGCGGCACCAGCGACGACAAGGCGATGGCATCACAATTCGTAGCCAATCTGCTTCGCTTGAAAGAGGAGGGGTTCAAGCCGGACCGGGATCTGATTCTGGCTCTCACCGCCGACGAGGAAGGCGGCACCTTCAACGGCGCCTCGTGGCTGGTCACCGAGCACCGCGATCTGGTCGACGCGGAGTTTGCGATCAACGAGGGAGGCGGCGGCAACATGCGAAAGGGGAAATACCTTACGAACGAGGTGCAGGCGAGCGAGAAGGTCTATCAGGACTATCGTCTGGAGGTGACCAACTCCGGAGGTCACAGCTCGCTCCCGGTGAAGGACAACGCCATCTACCACCTCTCGCAGGGCCTCGCCCGCCTTGCGACGCTCGAATTCCCGGTCCAGTTGAACGAGATCACACGCGCCTATTTCGAGCGTTCCGCCGCGGTCGAAACGGATCCCGCCATCGCCGACGACCTGCGCGCTGTTGCCCG
Organism: Vicinamibacterales bacterium; assembly: GCA_036258055.1. Taxonomy (GTDB): domain Bacteria; phylum Acidobacteriota; class Vicinamibacteria; order Vicinamibacterales; family 2-12-FULL-66-21; genus DATAEK01. The sequence continues at coordinate 5,441 of DATAEK010000281.1, read as the reverse complement.
CCCAACGCCGGACCCAGCGGCTGCCGCCCGGCTGTCAGACAAGCTGCCGTACTGGAATTCGATGATGCGGACGACGTGCGTGACCACGCGGCTTGCGGGTGGACACGCCAACAACGCCCTGCCGCAGCTCGCAACCGCGAACGTCAACTGCCGGATCCTGCCGGGCGTGAGCCCCGAGGCGGTCAAGCAGACCATCATCGCGACGCTGGCCGATCCGAAAATCTCGGTGTCGCTGGTCGGCGACGCGCATCCGAGCGAGCCGGCGGTTCTACGGCCCGACGTGATGAAAGCGGTCGAGTCGCTCACCAAGGAGATGTTCCCCGGCGTCGTCGTCGTGCCGGTGATGGGCACGGGTGCGACCGACAGCCTGTACTTCCGCAACGCCGGGATCCCGACCTTCGGTATCGACGGCACGTTCGGCGACATGGACGACGTGCGTGCCCACGGACGGGACGAGCGGGTCGGTGTGAAGCAGTATTTCGAGGGGCTGGAGTTTCAGTATCGCCTGATCAAGGCGCTCGCCCGGTAGCGACCCGCTCGAGCGGTGGCCGCCGATTATCTGCGAGTTGTTCGTGAGGCGTGGGTGAGAGGGACGCGTGCGAACGTACACCCTTCGTCCACTCTCGCGGATGACCTATCGAGTCGCGCGGTGATCGTTGGGCTCAGGCGCGCTTCAGCATTCTGCTCAGCGCGACGAGAATGACCGCGCCGACGAACGAGACGAGGATCGAGCCGATGACGCCACCGCCCGGCCAGATGCCGAGGGATCCGAACAGCCATCCGCCGAGAATGCCGCCCAGCAATCCCAGCACGATGTCCATGAGGATGCCGTAGCCGCCACCTTTCATGACCTGTCCCGCCAGCCAGCCGGCGATGAGCCCGACGATAATCGAATAGATCACGGCAGAGCCTCCTCGAATCGTGGGTAGATACTTGGTTGTCCGGCCCCGCTGTGTCAATGCCATTTGATGTCTGCGGTCGGACAGATGCCTATCCAGGCTTTTCGTTTGTCAATGGGCGCTGAGCGTGATCGCATCCACGTGCCCTCGATCCGAGTCATACACCATCACGTGTCCGAGGCGTGGACGTGGCCGCAGCCGACTCCGACGGAGCCCGCGCTCGCCGGCTCGAGCGCGTGAAGTCAGGCCCGGTCGTCGCTGTTTGCGGCATCACCCGCCGTGAGGTTGAAATCGGAGGTGCCAACCGAATCGTCGTGTCGTCGTTGGATTCGCCAGCCAGCCGATCAAGATCAGCGTCGTCACAATCTGCGCGAAGACGAAAGTGACGACCAGTCTCGGATGGCCCGCAAGCAACTGTTCGGGTCCGGGAATGGCCGCTGAGAACAGCGAGAGATTGGCGAGGTTGCCGAGCACAATCACCGCCAGCAGGGAGCGGCTTCCTCGGTACATCCACCAGCAGAACACGCCGTAGACCATCTCCACCGCGAATCCCCACATCGGCGCTCGGTCGTACAGACCGAGGCCAAGCTGCGGATACGGACTCCCTGGCCAGAACGAGATGTCGGGAGCGTGCGTCATCAGATCCAGAACGAGGTGCGAGACGATCCCGATGCCGATGGCGCGTCCAAGCACTGGTCGGCCCAGCCCTTTTTCAAGGATCAACCAGGCGCAGAGCGCGCCGACGACCCCGGTAGCGATCGAATGGGAGTACGGCATGTAGGCGAGATGGATGTCGGCAACGCTGCGTACCGTTGGCTCGGTCGTCGTGCGTTCGATGCCGAGATAGTTGAGGCCCACCCATGCCAGTTCCATGGCCTGCACGGACACGAGGAGTGGCGTCATGGGCACAGACGGGTACTTGTGTTTGATCAGCAGGGCCGTAGCGGCGTGGTCGACGGCAAACATTGGATTCTCCAGTCAGTCGGGCTCAGCGCAATAACCTGAAGGCTATTCTTCCTGCGCGTCTCCTTCCTGTCTGTGACTTTCGTCACGCGTGCGCGACCACAGCTGGCGGCTGAGCCGAACGGGATCGAGGATCTCGATCCGGCCGGGCGACGTGCGGATGAGGCGCTCCGCGCGGAGCTCCCCGAGAACTCGGGCCACAACTTCGCGGACCGACCCCACGCTGTTGGCGAGATCCTGCTGACTCACGAGGGCCGTCAGACGACCGACTGGCCCCGGTCGAGCCGCTGCCAGATCGAGAAGATGGCGAGCAACTCGCTGGCGAACCGTAGCGAACGCGTTGCCTGCGAGCTCCTCGAGGACGTCGTAGAGGCGATGGACCGATTCCTCGGCGAATAGCCATGCAATGGCGGGATCGTCGCGAGCGGCCCGTTTGACTCGAGTGATATCGAAGAAGAAGGCAGATCCGGCGGTCACAGCCTGGACGAATACGGGAGCGGGTCCACCCACCAGGGCCGGAACACCCAGAAGATCCCCGGGCCGCACGTAGCGAACGGTCACTTGGCGGCCGTCGCTCGCGTGCATGTACACGCGAAGGAGACCTCGCGCGATGACCGCCAATCTTTCCGCACCGGCTTCCGAGTAGACGGCATGTCCAGCCGCGAACTCGGTGAGTCGTCCGCCGATCGTCAGTTGCTCGATGGTCGCGATCGGCAACTGCGCCCAACATCCACGCCGAAGGAGCGTGACGATGCCTCGAGGTGACGGCTCTGGATCAGTTTGCTCCGGCGGACGCGTCATCAATGGCAGGGTAGAACGAAACGTTCGCGCCCGGTGCGATTCCTGCGCCGAGCGGTGTCTACGCGGCCACGTCCTACCTTGCGAACCGTTTGAAGAAGCTGGTCTCGTTCCATCTCGGCCGCGCCTGGTCGTTGGCGACTCGCTGCAGCAGGTTCAGGATCACGCGATTGAACCTGGCTGCCGCCTCGAGATCGACCGGCTGCTTCGTGTCGTCGTTTGGCTTGTGGTAGACGTCCCTGACCCAGTCGCGGCGAGTCCTTTCATCAGGAGAGCCGAACTCGTAGCCGAACTTGAACGCCAGCGACGGAATGCCGCTTCGGATGAAGCTGTACTGATCGCTCCGGATGAAGCGGTTCTGCTCGGGCTCTCGATCAGTCTGGACGTCCACGCCGAGCTCCTTCGCCGCCGCGCGCACGGTGTCGCCCAGCGACGATTCGGTGAGCCCCTGCACCTCGATGACCTTGAGCGGAAACAGCGGCAGGAACATGTCCAGGTTGATATCGGCGACGATCTTGTCGGCTGCGACGGTCGGCCGTGCGGCGAAGTACTTCGACCCGAGCAGCCCCTTTTCCTCCGCGGTCACGGCCACGAACACGATCGACCGTTTCGGCGGCGCACCGGATTGCTTCAGCAGCCGCGCGACTTCGATCAACGACGCCACTCCCGAGGCGTCGTCCATCGCGCCGTTGTAGATGCTGTCGCCGTTGATGGCGCGGCCGATGCCGACGTGATCGAGGTGCGCTGACATGACCACGTACTCGCTCTTCAGCTGTGGATCCGACCCTTCGTAGATGCCGATGACATTCGCGGAGTCGATCGGGTCGCGCTTCACCGCGGCGTGAGCGCGAAGCGTTCCCGTCAACGCAAACCCCGGCAGCGGCTTTTTGTCAGCGATCAGTTGGTTCAGCTCGTCGATCGTGTGTCCACTGCCGGCCAGGAACTTCTCGGCGCCACGGCGGGTAATCGTGATCGAGACGACTTGTCCCGCCTGCTCCTGCAGCTCGCGATCGGCGAAGACGATGGTGGGTTGGGGAGCTTGCGGGCGGCCGCCTTCGGGTGCGGCGCCAGCGGACGGCGCGGGGGCATCCGGCGCTGTGCCGGCAGGCGGACGCGGGTTGGGGATCGTCGCAATCCCGATCGCGCCAGCCTTCTTCAGCACCGCCCACCGTTCGCCGGCGGAGCTGACGTGCGATCTGACGTTGTCCGACACGTCGACGGGCGCGGGTGCGTTTACGTAGACGGCGATTTTCCCGCGGAGATCCAGACCTGCCAGCTCGTCCCACTTCGCCTCGGGAATCGACAGCCCGTAGCCGATGAAGACCATCGGCGCTTCGACGGAGCCATCCAGCTCGCCTCGCGCGCTCAGCGACGCATCCTCCCCCGTGGTCAGCGGCTCTTCCTGCCCGTTTCGAACAAGCGCGAGTGTCGATTGCTCCGGAACCAAAACGCGCGACTCGAATTTCACCGGCTGGCGGTAACCAGAGAGGCCCCCCGGCTTCAACCCGATGTCCTTGAACTGCGCTTCCACGTAGGCGGCGGCCTTCTCGAATCCTGGCGTGCCCACATTGCGCCCTTCGAGCGCGTCGGCAGCCAGGAATTCGATGTGACTCCACCATCGTTTGCCTTCGGACGCTGGATCCTGGATGACGAGCGCGAGAAGAACGACGAACAGGTATCGATACGTCATGATCGCGCTGGATTGTAGCGGATCCGCTTCACCGCGGGATGATCGGCAACCGTACGAGCGACCGATGCGCGGCGTCGTGCAGAATCCGCTGCCGCGCCGCAACAAACTTCGTCTCCCGCTCGTTGTCCCCGCCGGTGTTGAGGTTGCGGTCGTACTTGGGGAACCCTGCAGACGCGACCGTCACGCGGAGACGGTGCCCCGCCGGAATCACTCGCGACGTGAACCACAGATCGATGTCGTACTTGTAGATCTTCCCGGGCTGGAGGAGTGACGGCTTGTCGAAGCCATCGCGGAAGCGGGCGCGCATGATGCCGTCCTGGATGCGCTCCGCCCGTCCGTCCGGGTAGATGTGCAGGATCATCACGTTCCAGTCCGTGTCCTTCGCGTCGGTGGCCGCCCAGAGGGTCGCCGTCATCGGCCCGGTGATCTCGATGTCCTTCACGAGTGGCGCCGTGGTGTAGGTCACGAGGTCCTTGCGCTCGGCGTGAACGGTTCGATAGTCCTCGTTCAGGCTCAGCTCCAGTTCACGCGCGTCCACGAGGTACGGCGTCGGGTTGCCAGGATCGTAGGTGTACTCGTCCGGCGCCTCGTTACCGGGTGCGACCGTGTCGAGGCCGCCATTCTGGTGCAGGTAGTAATCGGTCCACACCGTTCGGGCGAGCGGCCACTCGTGCTCCTCCCGCCAAGTGTTGTCGCCGATGACGAACAGATCGAGCGGCCCCTGCGCGTCCACACCGTTGGCGAGGCCCTTGACGTAGTGGTCGAACCAGCGGAGCTGCAGTGCCCGGCGGTCGATTCGCGCCTGCGGTCCGTAGTAACCGTTCACGTAGTCGATTCCCTTGTGCGCACCGGCATCCATCACCACGTGATACAGCGGCGACTTGGGCACCCGGCTCATTCCGGTGTAGTTCCGGATCGTCCCCCGCGCATCGTCGTGCCAGCCCGCGATACCGAGCACCGGCACCTTGACCCGGTCGAGCCGCCGTTCGATGCTCAGCCCGCGCCAGTAGGCATCGTCTTTCTCGTGGTCGAACCAGTCGTTCCAGAACTGCGGGCGCGGACAGCCGGCCTTTTCCGCCGCCTCGATCACC
>DATAEK010000278.1:0-3701 GCA_036258055.1 Vicinamibacterales bacterium | reverse complement strand
ACGGGGCAACTGCACGTCGGGAACGCGCGCACGGCGCTGTTCAACTGGCTCCTGGCCCACGGCAAGGACGGTACGTTCATCCTGCGCATCGAGGACACCGACATCGAGCGCTCGACGCGCGAGTCGGAGGCGGGCATCATCGACGACCTCCGCTGGCTCGGTTTGCACTGGGATGAGGGTCCCGACGTGGGCGGCGCACACGGACCGTATCGCCAGTCCGAGCGGTTGCACCTCTACGCGTCCTACGCGAACGAGCTGCTGGCCGGTGGCCATGCCTACTACTGCTTCTGTTCTCCGGCGACGCTCGAGAGCGATCGTCAGAAAGATCTGGCTGCCGGGCGTCCGCCCAAGTACCACGGCACGTGCAGGAATCTGCCGGCCAACGACGTACGCGCGCGGATCGAGACGGGCGAGCGGCCGGTGATCCGCTTCAAGGTGCCCGACCAGGTCGAGGTCCGATTCCAGGATCTCGTGCGTGGCGAGGTCGCCTTTCAGTCCGAGGTCATCGGCGATCCGGTCATCGTGCGATCCGACGGCCGTCCCGCGTACAACTTCGCGGTAGTCGTCGACGATGCGCTGATGGAGATCACGCATGTGATCAGGGGTGAGGATCACATCTCGAACACGCCGCGGCAGCTCCTCATGTATCAGGCGCTGGGTTTCACGCCGCCGGAGTTCGCCCACCTGGCTTTGGTCATGGGACCGGATCACACGCCGCTCTCGAAACGGCACGGAGCGACGTCGGTGGCGGAGTTCCGGGCGCGCGGCTATCTGCCGGAGGCGCTGACGAACTACCTTGCGCTCATCGGCTGGTCTCCGGGCGGCGATGAGGAGCTGTTGCCGATGGACGAGCTCGCGCGGCGTTTCGCGATCGAGGATGTCGGACACAGTGCCGGCGTGTTCGATCCGGAGAAGCTCGCGTGGATGAACCGGCACTACATGAAGGTGGCGGCGCCGGCGCGGCTGAGCGCGGAGGCGGCGCCCTACTTCGCGGCACGAGGGTACGTCAGGCAGCGCACTGACGAGGGGATGGAGTTTCTGTCGTCGCTTCTGCCGATGGTTGCAGGCTCGGTCGATCGGCTCGAGGAGATGCCGGATCGCGTGCACTTCCTGTTCGAGTACGACGCCCGTCGGTCGCTTGGACGGGCCGATGTGGCGGAGGTCCTGCACGAGCCTGGTGCGCGCGAGGTGATCGCGGCACTCGCCGAGGAGTTGCGCCAGGACGGCCGTCTCGATCGCGAGACGTTCCGTGCGGCGGCCAATCGGGTCAAGCAGCGAACCGGGCAGAAGGGGCGAGCGCTGTTCCATCCGATCCGCGTGGCATTGACGGGAGAGAGCGGCGGGCCCGAGCTGGATCTCGCCGTGCCTGCGATCGATCGCGGCGCGTCGCTCCCGACGTCGGCGGGAATTGCGCCCATCGTCGGCAACAAGGAGCGTGCGGAGGCGTTTGCGCAGGCCATCGCAGCGACTTAGTTGCCGCGGCCGCCAGCTCCGCTCGCGGATGGCAAATGGCAAATGGCAAATGGCAAAGGGTAAAGGGCTAATGGGGTCCAGCCTGATGTTCAGAAAGCGGAAGACGTTTCTAACCAACGGCGCGAGCGATAGCGAAGCGCTGGCAGGGCCGTGGGGGTGGGGCCCCACGGCAAACCGAAGGATGACAGGCCAAAGGCCGCCGCGCGAAGCGCGTAAGCGAGCGGGGGTGGGGCCCCGCGAGCCGCGATTAGAGCCATGATGTGCGTGCTGGGATCGAAGTGGAAGTGGGGACGGTGGTGAATCAGCAGCGCCTGCGGCCCGCGCGAGGCGCGCAGTCGCCGAGCGCGAGCGAGCCGGGCGTGTGGCCCCGCGGGTAAGACGATAGGCCGCCCGTCGGAGACGGGCGGACAGGCCAAAGGCCGCCGCGCGAAGCGCGTAAGCGAGCGGGGGTGGGGCCCCGCGAGCACTAAGAAATGCTCATCTGGGGGATCAATCCGGTTCTGGAAGCGCTGCGCAGCAATCGCGTGCGCAGGCTGCGTGTCGGTGCGCGCCGCGATCGGCGGCTCGAAGAAGCATTGGGGCTCGCGCAGGAGCGCGGTGTCGAGATCGATCGCGTAGATGCGCAATCGCTCGATCGGGCCTCGCGCGGGGGCGTGCACCAGGGGATCGTCGCGGAGCTCGCTCCGCATCGTGATTACAGCGTGCGAGAGATCGTCGAGGCGGCGGCGCCCGATGCTCCGCTGATCGTCGCGCTCGACGGCGTCGAGGATCCGCACAATGTCGGCGCGATTCTTCGAACGGCCGACGCGGCCGGGGTGCACGGCGTCATCCGGCAGGCGCGCCACGCCGCGTCGCTCGACGGCGTTGTCGGGAAGGCGTCAGCCGGGGCAGTGGCCCACGTGCGGATCGCCACCGTCATCAACATCGCCAGGGCAATCGAGGAGTTGAAGGACGCGGGTGTGTGGACGATCGGGTTGTCCGGTGATGCGCCGGAGCACTATGACCAGATCGACCTCACCGTGCCGACCGCGTTCGTGTTCGGGGCGGAGGGAACTGGCCTCAGGCGGTTGGTCAGGGAACGCTGCGATCGGCTGGCGTCGATCCCGATGGGCGGCGTCGTCCAGAGTCTGAACGTCTCCGTGGCGGTGGGGGTCACCCTTTTCGAGGCAGTTCGGCAACGAAAGCGGCAAACCGGCGTCTGAATAGGAGAGGGACTAGTTTCCCGCCAGCTCTGCCGTTTTGGTGATTTCTTTCATCCGCCCAAAGTCATCCGAGCGCATTTCGAACATGCTGAAGCCCCCGGGGTTGCATGCGTGGCACAAGTCGTGCTAAAAATACTCTTTTGTCTGGGCTGGCGTAGCTCAGTCCGGTAGAGCAGCTGATTTGTAATCAGCCGGTCGGGGGTTCAAATCCCTTCGCCAGCTCCACGAATCCGATTCGGTCCCGCGTCACCGGATCCGGCGATCGAGAGCGGGCAATTTCCTGACACAGAGAACATCAGCATTCAGCCGTCATGACCGGGTCGCGCTTCGGCGCAGAAGGCGGTCCGCGAGCAGGCACGGGTCCGGGTGACGGAGCATCGGCGAGGTAGCGAAGCGGTCAAACGCACCAGACTGTAAATCTGTCGCCCTAGCGGCTTCGGAGGTTCGAATCCTCCCCTCGCCACCATTTCCGCCGTCGCGCTTCGCGCTCCGGCGGATGGGAAATGGGCCATGGCAAATGGGCAATGGAAGGCGCCTTGCCAGATGCTGTGAGAGCAGAAAGTCGCAACGAACCACGGCGCGAGCGAAGCGAGCGCTGGCATGCCATGGGGGTGGGGTCCCACGGCAAACTGAGAAATGCGGGAGTAACTCAGTGGTAGAGTCACAGCCTTCCAAGCTGTTGGTCGCGGGTTCGATCCCCGTCTCCCGCTCCAGATTCTTCCGAGGGGCTAGCGCACCTCGGACTCCCCCACGCCGTCACTCGGCGGGGGCCCCAAGGCCCCGCCTCCGTTCCGGCGGGGCGCTCGCTTCGCTCGCGCCTCTCTTGGTTGCGGGCGCTGTGATGTGAGGCGATGGGCAGGGCTGAGAGCTGATAGGCACGGCCGATGTAGCTCAGTTGGCAGAGCGCGTCCTTGGTAAGGACGAGGTCACCAGTTCAATCCTGGTCATCGGCTCCATCTGATGCGAGGTCAGCGCCCGCGAGCGAGGCTTGAACGAGGGGCCATTGATTCGCGGAGAGCGCACGAG
>DATAEK010000276.1:0-6364 GCA_036258055.1 Vicinamibacterales bacterium | reverse complement strand
CAATCTCCTGAGTGCGCTGGCTGACGCCGTAGGCCAGCACTCCGTAGATGCCTACCGCGCCGAGCACGGTCGCAATCACAGCAAAGAAGCCGAGCAGCATCGCGTAGAAGCGCTGACGCGTGAGCGACGAGTGTACGAGCTCCTCCATGGGGAGCATCGCATCGATGCCGGCGGCCGGGTCGACGCGGCCCACAAGCGATCGCACCGTCGGCATCAGCGCGGCCGGATCGCCGTCGGTGTGCACGACGAACGACAGGAACCCGAAGGCCAGTCGCTCCTGAACGGCCGTCGGCAGGTTGCGCGATTGAGTCAGGACGAGCATCTGCCGGTAGTCGACGAATATCTGCGGGGCCGGCTCCTGATCCAGCCGCGCCTGTCGCATGTCTTCCACGACGCCGACGATCTGCTGCGGCGGCAGATCCATCCGGCCGTCCATGTGCACCAGCTGTCCAACCGGACTCTGATTGTTGAACAACTTCCGCATCACGGTGCGGTTGACGACGATGACCGGCGGCGCGCCGCCATCGTCGCTTGCTTCGAACCAGCGGCCGGCCACGAGGCGGACCCCCATGGTCTGCAGGTAGTCATGATTGACGGCGCGGACGTGGGGATTGTCCGGGTTGTCGCGCATCTCCTCCGGGGTACGGCCCGGCGGAACGAACACCCCAAACAGGTCAACCAGGCCGAGCAGCGGTCCGGCGTATGTGAATCCCGCGTGCAAAGCGAAATAGAAATGTCCCCGTTGGATCTCTTGAGATTCGCCTTCCAGGTGCGGCCGCCGGTGGTGGACAGGTACAGATCGACACCGCCACAGATCACGTGGTTCGGCGGCGGTGTGACTCCGCCGCGACGCTTCACCGGCGCGATTGCGCAGGCCTGACCACTCGCGCCGCGGATCGGCGGCGCGCACTCATCCGAACGCGTCGTTTGCTCATTGGTCGATCCGCTAATCGAGTGCTATTTCGTAGACACCGCGGCCGTAAGTCGCTGCTCGAAGGATGCGTCTGGTCTCGTGAATCTGCAGATCGTATACGGGCGCGTCAGGCAGACCGTTTTCGATCGGCCGCCACGTCGCGCCGTGATCTGACGAGAGCCAGACGCCAATGTCGGCACCGACATAGATGTTTGCCGGAGACACGCGATCGATGGCCAGGGCATTGTGTTCTACGTCGAGGAGGTTGTCGCCTCCGGCGGGGCCGCTGCGCGCCTCCCAACGCGAGCCATCGAAGCGCCAGACACGACGTCGATCACCGAGCCCGCCGAAGCAGACGAACACGGATCCAAGGCCAGCATCAGACCAATCGACGGCCACGTCCGTGATCAGGCCCTGGAGGCCGAGCGGTCCGGCCAGTGCGTTATCGATACGGGTCAGCGTCCATCCCCCCGCCACACGGTCCGCCCTGAACACCTGGCCGGTGGTCGTGCCGATGAAGAGACGGTTCACAGATGCGAACGCGAGCGCGAACACGCTGCCGGCGGGACTCCCTCCCGGGAGCTGCAATCGTCCGTTCTGAGGCCAGCTGGTGCCGAAGTCGTCTGATACGAACACGAGGGCGCCGGCACCAACGGCAATGGTGTTGGCTTCGTTCGGCGCCGCGGGGTTGAACGGCGCTCCGACGACGGGTTGCGTCATGGTGGCCCACCCGAACCGCCATACGGGAGACCACGAGTCATGATCCATCCCCCCCGTCGTCGATCGGTAGAACGTCCCGTTGACGAACGACAGAACCCGCGACGGGTTGTTCCAGTTGATCAGGCAGTACCCGCCGTCGCCGTAGTTCACGTGCGACCAGATGGATCCGCCGGACGTGCGTGCCGTGCCGTTGTCCTGCAGTCCCGTGAAGAGCACACCTGGATCCGTCGGGTGTTGCGCAACGAAGTTGCTGCAGAGACAAGACAGCCCGTTGTTCTGTGAGGCGAATTCACCCGTACCTGATGGATCGCGATTCAGAAAGATGCCGCCGTCGCAGCCGCACCAGAGCTCGTGTGAATCGCCGGGACTGAAAGCCAGCACATGTACGTCGGAGTGGGCGTGTGTGCCTATAGAGGTGGCGTTCGCGCATTGCCATGTACTACCCGTCTGCTCGACTTCCACGCGCCAGACGGATGCCGGAAAGGGATCGACATCCGCGTAGCTTCCCCCGAGATACAGGCGGTTCGACGCGTTTGGATCGATCGCGATTGCGAGGTCGTAGTCGCCTTGACTGCGCCCCTGAAACTCGGGCAGCACATCCGGCGGGTTGGCGATCTTGCTCCACTGGCCGCTGGCGACATCGAGACGGTGGATGCCCAGCAGCAATCCGCTTCCCCGCCTCGATACGAGCGCGTAGACAATAGACGGATCGGTGCTGCGGACCGCGAGCGTGATTCGCCCGGCGTCGGCACCAAACCCGGTCCCCACGCTGGACCAGGTCTGACCATCCGCCGACGTCCAAACCCGGCCACCCCACTCGGCCGCAAAGAACCGGGTGATTGCGCTCGACGCGGCAACCACGACACTGGAGTGGACGCCGGCGCGTCGAGCTGTCCATTCGCCGGTGCCATCCGCACGCACGCTCCGCTGGTACAAGCCGCCTGTGGTTGCGGCGACGACGTTCTCACGCTGGCGGGGGTCAACAGCGAGGGCGAAGAACGCTTCGCCGGCGAGACTCGTCGATCCTGCAGCCGTTCGTTCGGTCACCCACGTCGTCCCCCCATCGTCGCTCTTGATCGGACCGATCCCGCGGTACGCCGGCAGTGCGCTCACCACGCGGCGGCTGAAAATGGCATGCGTTTCGCCCTCACCAGTACCCACGTAGATGCGCTCCGGATCGCCGCTGTCGATGGCGATCGCGCCGCAGGCCAGGCTCGAACTGGCGAAGTTCGTAGGGTCGACATCGAAACCCTCCATCACCGACCGCCACGTCGTCCCGGCGTCGTCCGATCGGAACACCCCGCCGCAGGCGGATGCTGCGTAGATCCGTTGACCCCCTGGAGCGATTGCGAGGCCGACCACTCGTCCACCGACCGACTCCTCGCCGATCGTCTGACCGTGCAAGACGACGAGCGGGCCCAAGGGAACCCAATTTACGGCACCCGGTATCGCCGGTGCGCCAGGTACAGGAGCACCCGGCGCCACGCGGCGGAGATGCGCGGCGGCTTTTCGACGCTTGTACTCGGCAAGTCGATCGATCCAGACCGTCGATGGCGCCACGTTCAGGACGGCCTCTCCTGCGCCGGGTCGAAACGCGCTTGCGAATGCCGGCTGGCGCGAGCTGCGCGAGCGTTGTCGGGCCGCTGGCGCCCGGGGCACGGGCGCGCCACGCGGCTGCAGCTGCATGTAGGTGGCCTCCATCTGCGGCAGAAACCAGCCAGCCGGCCCATCTTCGGGCGACTCGACTTCAACTCCCTTACCCGACAGTTTCTGCGGCACGTACGACGCTGCGCGACGGGTAGCTTTCGACTGTGCCGGTTTTGTCCGCCGTGCACCGCCGGTGAACTCCGTGACTCGGGCTTTTGCTTTGCGGTGTTTGCTCATATCGCCTCCGAGGCCTCAGTTGGTCGACGCCGCTCGAGCGCGAACCTCTCGATGAAATCCATTCATGCGCTCCGCACACGCAGCCGTCCCCAGAAGGAAGGGACGCCTTGGCAGCGACTGAGCTGGGAGAAACCGAGAGCGTGGCCGGTCGCAAAAACGAATCAGCGCACCACGCGAATCGCGGTGATCACGCGCGCATCGATGCCTGATCTGAGGACTCCCACTTCGATGCCGTAGTCCCCGGGTGCGAGGGGCGCCAGATTGAGATCGGCAGTGAGCCAGCGCTGACCGGAGGCAGCGTCGGTGCGTTCACCAACTGTGAGTGGCACGCCAAGCGGCTGGCCGTTGCGATCGAGGACGCGTCCGTCACCGGGTTTGTCGTCCGGCCCGATCGGCGCCTCCAGCCGGACGCGATCGATGCGGCTGAAACGCAAGTCGGCCGCCGGCAGCTGACGGTTGCCCGTCGTCGGCCCGCGCCGGAACAGCAGGGGTGTAACCGAGTCGGTCCTGGCGGTGACGCGAATCCCGTCGGTCACCGGCGGCGTCGTGGCATCCGTGGCCGTCAAGCGCGCCTGCACGTCGATATCCGTGACGTCCTCAGGCACCACAATCGAGACTGGCGTGATGAAGGTCCGCTCCCCTGGTTTCATCGTGACGCGGCTCGTCGCGGACGTTGCGCCGGCAGTCACCTGCACATCCGCGGTGCCACCCTGCGCCCACTCATCCGATCGGCCGTTGGTCGACGGCAGCTCGCCCGACACCCACACCAGGCGTGCCCCCGGCATCGGTGCCGCGTAGATCCGGACGCGTGCGTCCGGCCGGATTCGCGCGAGGTTCTTCAGGGCCACGTCGAGCACGCTGCTCGAAACTGGCGATGGACCTTCCGCGGCTTTACGGGCGGCGGTAACCTCCGCCGGCGTTGCGGCGCGGTAGCCACGGCGGGCGCGAACATCCACGCCGGGACGTGTGACGCGGACCTTGATCGATCGGAAGCCGCCATCGAGCTTCGAGTTGGAGGAGTAGTACCCGAGCAGGTAGTACGATGTCAGGTCCTCCGATATGCGTTTCAGACCGCGGTCGAGGTCGTTGCTGTCGACAACCGCGATGCCGTCGGTGTTGAGGGCCAGCACGCGCAGTGAGTCGAGGCGGCCCCGCAGCATCTGAGCATCGACCGTAATCGGGGGCGGCGGATTGGGTCCGATGGAATTGTCGAAAACCGCCAGACCCCGCGGATCGACGGGATAGAACGACGCATTCGCACGATTGGCGTCGTCGAGGATGGTGCGGAAAAAGTGGTCGTCGTCCATCATCGCGAGACGCATCCGATCGGTGTTGCACTCTTCCTTCGATTCGCCCTGGTAGGTCTTCCGAGGATCCTTCGTCGTCAACTTGCCGCCAGGACCGACCGTCACCGGATCGCCAGTTGGAACCGGCTCGGTGGCCCCGCTAACCGGATCCTTGCGGAGCTTCATGAGGCTCTGATCTTCGCGATAGAGCAGCCAGCCGTTGCTGACCGTGATGATGGCCTTTCGCTCTTCGCGAATCGCTTGGAGGTACCGGACCAGATCCTGAAGCGACTCGAGCGTGGCACGTTCCCGCTTGCGCGCGATCATCTCGCGCGCGAGCGCGGATTCCGTTCCCGGCTCTCCCCTAAGCAGCGGATAGCACGCGATGTAGCTCTGCTCTGTCTCGTCGAAGATGATGCTGTCCCGCACGCCCCACGGCCAGTGACGCCGCAACTGCTCCTCCATCACTTCCGTCTTCCGGCCCAACGTAATCTGCGTTGGGTCCATTTCCGGCGTCATGATGCCGACGAGATCGTCAGGGCCGAGGATGCGATCCAGCAAGCGGATCAAGGGTTCCTTGATGTTGTGCGAGGCCTCGACGGCCACGTGCGGCGCGTCGAGGAAAATCACGAAGACGCGGTTGCGCGGATTCTGAGCCGCCTGCAGCATCTCTCGCTGCGATCCCGGGTCCAGGCGCTCGGTCTGTGGACCAGCCGGACGGATCACGACATGCTCGAAGCTCTCGATCGTCTGACGGACCCCGTCCTCGAGCACCTCGAACTCGGACTGCTGCAGATCCTGGACCGGGTTGCCGCTCTTCGTCGGGTATGCGTCGACGCGGACGAAGTTCGCTTCGGTGCGGAACCGGGGCTGCTGATTCTGAGTGGTGCCGGCCGGGTTCTGGGCCTGGGCGGTAATCAGCGCGACGGCCGCGCAGACAAGGGCGAGGCCGGCAAGAAAGCGACGGGAAGTCGAAGACACGTCAGGCTGTCCAGTCTGGCAGGCGAGATCGTGCTGGCTGTGTGAGTGTAAGGCAAGACGGTTGCGTCTTGCGAGATTTCAGAACGATCGAGCTGCGCCGACCGGGCAGCCCGGTGCGCGAGTCATCCGTCCGGGCTCTCGAACCAGCCCTGCTCTTTGAGGCGCGCCGCGTAAACGCTGGCCCACTTTTCTGCGGTCTGTTCTTCCTGGAAGAGCTCGGTAAGGACGACGTCTCTGTCCTGCATGACCCGGACTTCTACGGGCACCGTCCCGGGGTACATGACGCACCGGACATCACTGCGACGCCTGCGGAGAGACCAGAGCACGCGCGCTTCTGGCTGAGCGTAGTACGACGGCATATTTGCTGACGCGCCCTTCTTCGCGCCAACCCGATTTCTGGGGAGGACTCAGAGATTATGTGGAACAGCTTGGAGGGTCAAGCTCTACGGGGATTGGATTTTGGGCCTATACCAGGAGAGTTTATTGGGCGATCGGCTGGGACCCGCGTTCGTGATACGACGACCCGAATAGTCTTCAGGGCGGAACGCTCACGTGTGGTCGGCCTAAACCTGGTTGTTCA
>DATAEK010000275.1:0-9778 GCA_036258055.1 Vicinamibacterales bacterium | reverse complement strand
GCATGACTGGTTCTCGTCGTGACGACGTTCACATTCAGCCGCATGCGCTTGATATCGCGCTGAGGCGGCGCCCCAAACAGGCGGCTGTACTCGCGGCTGAACTGCGAGGCGCTTTCATATCCCACACGCCCTGCGGCGCTACCCGCGTCGAGGTTCTCGTTCAGCATCAATTGGCGGGCTTCCTGTAGTCGCAATTGCTTCTGGTACTGCAACGGGCTCACGCCCGTGAGCGCGCGGAAATGCTGCCGGAAGGTCGATGGGCTCATGTGGGCGCGATCCGCCAGGTCGTCCCCGTTCAGCGCCTGAACGAAGTTCTGCTTCAGCCAGGCAACGGCCTTGGCAATCTGCTGGCTCGGGGAGCCGGCGGTAACGAGGTGCCGGAGTTGCGGGCCGTGCGGGCCGGTTAGCAGACGGATGATGATCTCCTGCTGGATCAGCGGCGCCAGCCGGGGAACCAGGGCTGGCTCGCCCAGCAGCTTGACGAGCCGGACGAGGGCATCGAGCAAGGCGCCGTCGAGTGCTTCGAACGAGATGGACCGATAGGCATGCTCCCGCCGAGGCCGAGGTTCGTCCATCTCGGACGCGATCTGCAGGATCGAGCGGGCGTCCAGCGTCAGCATCAGGCCAAGAAACGGTTCACGTGTACTGGCTCGCGTGACATGCGAGATGACAGGGAGATCGATGGTCGTCAGCATGGATTGCCCCGGGCCGTAGTCGATCGAGTCGCCGCCGAGCAGGACCTGCTTGCCGCCCTGCGCGACGACGCCGAGACCCAGGTTGTAGATGCAGTGCAAGGGTTCGGTTGGCGCCTGGCGCCGGTGCAGCGTGAGCGCCGGAATCGCGGTGGTGTGGTCCCCGTCGGTTTGGGCAAAGCGCCCGATGACCTGAGCCAGCGCGCGCGTCGCCGTCGCCTCAGACGCATATGGCCCAGTTTGCTTGGTCATGCGCAATCTCCGGCCCGTGCCTGCGCCAGCCGAGTCTAGCATCAGCCGGTGCGGCGCATTCTCATTTCCACCAGCGGAACGTCATTTCAGGCAATGAACTCGGTGGAGCTGGCAAACGACTTTGGGGGCGATCCATCTACATTGGAATCACCATGAAGCACATCTCGATCGGCGGACTTGACGTGTCTCGCATCGGACTCGGCGCCATGTCGATGTCGGGCTACTACAACATCGGAGCCGGCAGCGACGCCGAGTCGATTCGCACCATCCACCGAGCGCTGGACCTCGGCGTGACCCACCTCGACACCGCCGAGATCTACGGTCCCTTCACCAACGAGGAACTCGTCGGCCGGGCGATCAAGGACCGCCGTGACCAAGTGGTGTTGGCCACGAAGTTCGGCATCGTCTCGCACTCCGGCGGCGGCCCGGGCGTCCTCGACAGCAGCCCACCGAGCATCCGTGTCGCCGTCGAGGGTTCCCTTCAGCGGCTGGGCACCGACCACATCGATCTGTACTACCAGCACCGGGTCGACCCGAACACGCCAATCGAGGACACCGTCGGTGCCTTGGCCGCGCTCGTCGCCGAGGGCAAGGTGCGCTACATCGGGTTGTCCGAGGCCAGTCCCGCAACGATCCGCCGCGCCCACGCTGTGCACCCGATCGCTGCGTTGCAGACCGAGTACTCTCTGTGGACGCGTGACCCGGAGGTCGAACTACTGCCGCTGCTACGCGAGCTGGGCATCGGATTCGTTCCCTACTCGCCGCTCGGGCACGGGTTCCTCACCGGCGACATCCGCTCGCCCGAGCAGCTCACCGACGACGACTGGCGCAAGACCAACCCGCGCTTCACCGGCGAGAACTTCCAGCGCAATCTGCTCATCGTCGACGAGGTCCGAGCCGTCGCATCCGAGGCGGGGGGCACCGCGGCACAGATCGCTCTGGCCTGGCTGCTCGCGCAGGGCGACGACATCGCGCCGATTCCCGGCACCAAGCGGGTCGCCCGCGTCGAGGAGAACACGGCCGCCGACCACATCGAGCTGAGCGCCGAGCAGATCGAGCGGCTGAACAACCTCACGCCGGCCGCCGGCGAGCGCCATGACCAGGGGAACATGGCCGTCATCGACCGCTGACCACGGAGCACCAGCCATGCGCATCGGCATTCTCGGTTCGGGATTGATGGGCGGCAAGCTCGGGACGATCTTCGCCCGGGCAGGACACGAGGTGGTCTTCAGCTATTCACACAGCGAACGAAAGCTGAAGCGACTCGCTCGAGAGGCAGGGGGACACGCCCGGGCTGGCACCCCGCGTGAGGCCACTCTGGATGCGGACGCGCTGTTGCTCGCAGTGCACTGGTCGCGTGTCGGCGACGTGCTCAAGCAAGCTGGCGACCTCTCCGGCAACGTGGTCATCTCCTGCTCGCTACCGATGAACGTCAGCGATACCGCGCTCGCCGTCGCTCACACATCGTCTGGCGCCGAGGTGCTCGCGAGGAAGGTTCGCAAGGCCGACGTCATCTCCGCATTCAGTACCGTCCCGAGTGAAGTGTTGTTCGAAGTGTTCGACGCGAAGCGACGGACTCGTCGCCGGCCGAGCCTGATGTACTGTGGCGACGACCAGGACGCGAAAGAGGTCGCGGCGACTCTGATTCGTGATGTCGGGTTTGAACCGGTGGACGCAGGCCCGCTGCGAATCGCGAGATATCTGGAGCCGTTCGCCCTGGCGATGGCACAACTCGCGTACGAAAGTGACGAAGGGCCTGAAATCGCGTACCGCCTTGAGCGGTTCGGGAAGTAGAGCGACCACCTGCGAGCCGGTGCATTACGGCTCCCCCCATCACCCTGGCTCATCCGCGCGGCATGATGCCGAACCCCCATGGCTCGGGTGTCCGAAATACGTCTACAGGTTTCGGACAGCCCTGACGCGGCGGAACGACATCTTTAAGCGAGACGAGCAGTTAGCTGTTCACAAACTTGCATACACTCGCTCTAGCCAGTGCGGCCATGCCGGAGGCCGACCTCCGCGCGGTGATGAGGTGGCTCGACCTCGTCATGGCTCGGCCGCCAACGATGCGCTGAAAAGAACGTTTGGGCGCTGCGATCGAGCACAAGGAGCATACGAATGAAACCAAAGAACACAATCTGCCTCTGGTTCAACAAAGACGCCCAGGACGCCGCGCGTTTCTACGCCTCGACCTTTCCGGACAGTAAAGTGACCGCCATCCACGAGGCCCCCGGCGACTACCCGGGCGGCAAGGCGGGCGACGTCCTGACGGTCGAGTTCACCGTTCTGGGCATTCCCTGCCTCGGTCTCAACGGCGGGCCGGAGTTCAAGCACAGCGAGGCCTTTTCCTTCCAGATCGCGACGGACAATCAGGAAGAGACGGACCGCTACTGGAACGCGATCGTCGGCAATGGCGGCAAGGAAAGTCAGTGCGGTTGGTGCAAGGACCGTTGGGGCCTCTCCTGGCAGATCACCCCGCGCGCGCTGACGGAGGCGCTTGCCGTCGGTGGCGCCGAGGCGAAGCGAGCTTTCGAGGCGATGATGCCGATGAAGAAGATCGACATTGCGACCATCGAGGCGGCGCGGCGGGGCAAAGCGAGCTGAGGCGCTCAGCCCGACAAGACGCCGGGGAGGGTCCTCATGAAGAGGCGAATGTCGCCGATCTGGGCGGTCGTCGAGATGAACTCGAACGCGGTCGGGCTGACGAGCGTCGTGCGGCGTTCGAGAACCGCTGTCAGCGTCGCGGGCAGGATGGGACATTCGTCCAACAATCCGAGCACGCTGATCCAGGCGGTCATGTCGAGCATCGCGAGCACGTCGGCGGCGTCGCGCGCGAGCCACGGTGTGCCCGCCTCACGCTGCTTCTCGAGCTTGCGCCGCAGCGCCAGGAGGCCGCGGCGAGTGTCGGCGTCGACACAATGAAGATCGGCCAACGTCGACATGAGCTGATCCGCCACGAACAGGCTGACGTCCTGGTACAGCACCGACCAGCCCACTTCGAACGCCGTGACGAGGTCACGATCCACGAAGAACGCGTTGGGAGGCATGGCCGTGTCGAGTTCTCGTGACGACGATGCACCCTGCGAGGTCGCGCCCGGCCAGCGCGCGGGCCAGCATTCGAGACCCAGGTTGCAGATGCACGCAGCCGCATCGGACGCTTCCTGGGGCGTGAACGGCCGCGACTGAACGGAGGATCCCGCGAGCAGCGTATTCGCGAGGAACCCAAGCTCGCGACTGCGCGTGTGGTACGCGGCCTCGTCGTGGTGCAGCACGAACTCTATCAGCCGCTTCAAGAGCGGGAGTTTCGTGGCTCGAGGGTCCTCGGCCGCGGCTTCGAGCAGCGCCCGCGGCCGTTCCGGCATCACGCCAGCCTGGGCCAGCAGTTCGATGACCGCGTCGATCGACGTGGGGATGTCGTCGTCGCTGCGCGCCGGGACGTCGGTCGCGTCGTGGTGTGGCGCACTTTCAGGCACACCTGCAGACGTGTCTTCTGGTGTGGTGTCCGCTTCTTCGTCGAACGCGCGAAAGTAGGCCGTGGCGATGGGGTTGATCGTGATCGGGACCGTCGGCGCCGACGCCGCTGCACTTGGCGTGTGTGACGTGGGTTGCGGCTGCCGCGCCATTTGAAGGAAGGCACGCGCGTCGGCCGGTGTCGCGTAGCCGTGCCGCGATCGCCGTCGCTCCCGTTCGATCGCAACGTCGTGGAGGTGCTGTTCCGGCGCCATCAGCAGATCGTCGAGGCCGTCGATCTCCGGCCTGGAGTTGGACAGGCGGCGGCATCCCTGCATCACCGCGTGAAAGTAGCGGTTGTGCTCGGTCTCGAGCGTGACGAGGAGCGTGACAATCGCATCCCATGCATCGGCTCTCCACGCCCGCACCAGGTAGCCGCCCACTTCACACTCGAGCACGTCACCGCTCGTCTCGCTGTTCATCTTCTCGTTGCGATCGATCGTCTCGTCATCACTCGATTCTGTCGGTTCGAACGTGCCCGGGTCGAATACGCGTAGGTAACGTGAGAGGCCGACGATCACCAGGTGCTTGTCGAGGGCGGCGACGGTGCGTGCTGCCACCGAGTCTCCGGTGTCCACCAGCACTTCCAGCCATTCGCCGAAGCGATCGACATCGAACTGTTCGTCGCGTCCCGGCTGCGCGTGGCGCCACAGATCGAGGTCGAGTAGAGACGTCAGCTGCGCGGGCGTGGCAGACGTGAGGAGCTCGCCGCACGCATCGAGTCCGCGGTACTGAATGAGCTGATGCAGCGTCTCCGGCGCGAGGTGCGGGACGACCCGCGCGAAGAATGGCGTGTCCAGGAGACGCGCGAGCCGATGGTCCACCGAGCCCCCGTCGCGGGGCGCCGTTTCGCGGTTCGTGGTTGTCGACATGGACCGGCGATGATACCCGTCCTGCGGGCCAACAAACAGTCTTGAAGAGTGCGGTCGTGTCAGGGGATACTATTAATGGGATCGACGCCGTCATCCCATACTGGTCCTCCGGGGCCTCACCTTCCGACTGCGTCTCTCACCCTTGAACGCTATTCCGGCAGGCCGATCTTCTTTCGCAGAGCAGGCAGACGCGGATCACCGGCGAGCAGCGATGACAGTTCCGGCGAATACAGGTACTGGCCGGCGCGTTGCGCGCCGCGCGCCGCCATCCGCTCGAGGGCATCGATCGTCCGATCCTTGTCGCCGAGACCGGCGTAGATGAGCGCTTCCTCGTTGGGTCCCTTCGGGTCCGCGACATCCGCTGCGCCTCCTCGCGCAGTCCGGCGCGCGCGAGCGCGTACCCGAGAAAGCCGAGGGTCTGCGGGTTGAAATGCTCCTCGGCGGCGGCGCGCAGCGTCGCAATCCCGTCCGCGATGCGCCCCTGCCCGAGCCGCGCCCGGCCGAGACACTGCGCTCGCAAGCTGACGTCGGACGGCAGCTTCGCGCAATGCGACTCGGCCTCCTCGTATCTGCCCGCTTCCATCAGGGACAAGGCGGATGCGATCTGGACGTCGGACGCGAGCGGATCGTCGATCTCGGCGCGGCGCGCCTGCTCGATCGCCTCGCCGCTGCGGCCAAGCACCGCGAGGAACCACATCGCGAACTCGGCACGCGTGCGCGAGTCGTCCGGATCCGTCTCGATCGCGTGCCGGAACTCCTGTTCCGCGGCGCGCCAGTGCGCGTCGCGCGCGTCCGCCATCGCCAGCGCTTCGTAGGCCTCGGTCAGGAGCGGAATCGATCTCGATGGCCTTGTCGGCCGCCGCGCGCAGCTTGGTCAGCTCGTCGGGCGGATGGTCGAGGGGGAACTGCACCGATCGAATCGCGTACGTCGACGCGAGCCCGGCGTAGGCGGGGGCGAACGTCGGGTCCCTGCCGAGCGCGCGCTCGAACCCCGAGATGCGCTCGGCGTAGCCCCAGGGATCCGCGCCGAACCTGATGGCCCTTGCGCCCAGGTAGTCGTCATACGCTGCCACGCTCGTCTCGTAGCGGCGCCGCCCGCGCCCGAGATGCAGCCGCAACTTGTTGACGATCGCCAGCGCGATTTCGTCCTCGACCTCGAAGATGTCGCCGATCGGCCGATCGAAATACCCCGACCAGACGGCCACGCCGTCGCGCGTGCGAACGAGCTGCACGTCGATCCGGAGCGCGTCGCCCGCACGCAGGACGGAGCCGTCGATCAGGTAATCGACACCGAGCCTTGGGCCGATGTCGCGCGCGTCGCGCGCGCGGTCCGTGAAGAGCAATGCCGAGCTTCGCGATCGCACCGCGAGACCGTCGATGACCGACAGATTCCTGACGAGCTCGCCGGTCAGACCGTCCGCGAACGGATCGCCGGACGGGTCGTGGCCGAGATTCGTTAGCGGCAGCACCGCGATCGGAACTGGCGTGTGCTGACCGTGAGGCGACCACCATGCCGCGCCGCCGAGCACGATCGCCGCGCAGAGACCCGCGACGAGCAGGCGGTGCGATCGTGCGCGGCCCGCGGCGGCCGGCCGGGCCGCGTCGTCGATCGGCACCTCCCGGTACCGAAATGCCGGAATGTAGCCTCCCTTCGGAATGTCGACGATCACGGACGCATGGCGGCCGGCGCCCGCGTAGTGTTCCGCCAGCCGCGCGCGCAGGCGTGCCGCCTCGGTCCGGACGATCGAATCCTGCTTCGGGTCGTAATCGGGACGGCGGCCGAAGACCTCGTGCGCGATCAGCGACTCTTTGAGTTCCCCGTCACGTCCCTCGAGGTGGCGATCGACGAGAAACGTCAGGAATCGCGACATGCGGGCGTTTCGCGCGAACCCGGCGCTCGCGAGAAGGTGCGCGAGCTCGGCGCGGATGTCAGCGGCGGAAGGCTCGTCGAGTTGCACCAGGATCGAAGAATAGGCCGATTTTGCCGGGCGCGGCAAATGTATGAAACCCCGTTTCTACCCACATCTCGTTGAACCGCCGCGACGCGTGCGATAGACCTCCGGTGAACTCTTTCAGGGAGGTTTCATGTTGATCGCATCGTTCGTTGCCATCGCCGCGCTTGCCGGCATGGCCCCCTCGCCCACCGGTTCCGTCATCGAGGTCTCCAACGTGGAGCAGCTCTACGACGCCGTCAATGAACCAGCCAATGCCGGCGCCACCATCGTGCTGGCGCCTGGCCGATACGTCCTGACCAGGGTGAAGCCGGGTGTCGGCACGCGCCCGAATAACGGCCGCCTCGAGCTGCAGACCGACATGTCGATATCCGGCGTCACCGGCCATCCCGGAGACGTCGTCATCGACTCGTCCGATCCGGTGAACGGTCCGTCCTTCGCGCTGGAAGGCGGTCTCGGCAACGGCGGTACGATACGCATCGGCCGCGGCAGGAACAGCGTCGAATGGCTCACCGTCGTCGGCGGCTCGAACTCCGCTGCTGGAGTCCAGACGGACCTGGTCGGCGCGCCCGCGGTGCTGCGTGTGGCGCACGTCGTGTCCCGCGGCAGCGTCCGCGGCATCGACGTCCGCAACCTCGGCCCGGCCGGCGCCGGCCGGACGATCGTCATCGATCTCGACGACAACGAGGTCTTCGAGAACACGGCGATGAACGGGCAGGGCCTTCGCTTCGTCAACTCGAACGCCGACGGCGCGTCGATCGTGGCGACGCTCCACAACAACCGGTCGCACGACAACAACCAGGGCTTTCTCGCCAGCAACGAGCGATCGAATCACGCCTCGATCACGATCGACTCGCACGACGACCGCTTCGAGGACGACATGATCGGTGGCGTCATCTTCGGCGGACTGACGACGGCGGCGGGAACGGCCAGCGGCAACACGGTGACGTTCACGATGCACGCCGGATCGATCGACGGCAGTCACGGCTCGGTGCCGACGCAGAATCTTACGGCCGGCCTGAACGTCATCGGCGGCGCCTTTACTCCGCCCCTCGGAACGGCCAACTCGGCCGCGTCGAATGCGGTTCGGGTCTCGATCTGGGGGACGAAGTTCGACGACAACGCCGCGCTCGACGTCGAGGCATGGGGGGCCAAGTCGCTGACGCCGGACCTCGCGGGTACGGAGAACGTCGTGACGGTCGACCTGCACGGCGTCAGCGCGCAGGCTCGTTCGCTCGCGCATGACAGCGTGCCGGACGAAGCTGCCGGCACCAATCGCGCGACGATCGACGCGACCATGAAATAGCGCTACGCGCGCTTCTCGGAGGGGCCCGCTCGGCGGGGTGGGTCCAGGCGACGCGTGCGATCCATTGCGGGTGGCGCGCGTCCAGTTGCGTCCGGGGTAATGCAGGCCGCGGCGCAAAGAGTGACGTGCCCAGGCGATGGCGACACCGCTGCCGATCTTCCCGGGGATCATCGCGGGCGCGACACCTGTCGCGAACCGCTTCCTCCTCGAGCGTCGGCGGCCGGACTGCGGTCAGTAACCCGCGCGCAGCAACGTGGTGAGCTTGCACGCGGGCCGGCGATTAGCCGTTCTTGACATTGTGCACCTTCATGATTTGAAGCTGGCCGGGGTCGGCGCCGAGCTTGTTCATGATGGGCACCAGCGTCTCGCCAAACTTCTGGAACTGTTCCATCGAGTCCCACACATCGAAGACCGAGACCGCACCGTCAAGTTCCAAGTCGCAATGGAATCGGCGACCTGGAACCTTACCGAAGCCAGCGCCCGCCTGTTCGAGCTGCTTGACCACGTCGTCGTACACTGCCGGCGTAAAACCGGTTGGTCGGAAATACATACCGAAGGCCCTCGACACCCTCCTCACGAAAATGAACCGACATGATTTCTCCGAGGATGATAGCCGGCTTGGGGCTCGCTGACGTTGTCACAGTCGACGTTTTCGGACCTGTGAAGGCGCCGGTGGCTGGGTTGGTCCGCAGCGATAGTCCGAGACCGGTCGGCCTCATCCGCATCGCCTGAAGTCTTTGGCCAGAAAACGTCCTATTGGAGCGGGAGGTTCTCTGATGCGGAGAGTTCTAACATCGCGTGTGTCGATTCTGGCTGGCGTGGTAGGGGTGCTCGGCTTGGTGGGTTCGTTTGACGTTTCGAAGGTCAGAGCCGCCGGGGCGGTCGAATATACCTGGACGCTCGTGGCCCTGGGGCAGGACGGCTGGATCGGCGGGCCGCTCTTCGAGGATGGGAGCGTCGGTGGCGGGGGAGCATTCTCAGCGAACAACGGCAAGCTGCTCGCGCATTTCAATCCGACTAACTGGACGGAGGACGACAACGGCGACATCACCGTGTGCTTCGACATCACGATTCGCAAAGGGGACGCCGACGCGCTTCCCACCTCGCTCTGCGTCGGACCCGCGGAGGTCACCGGGACGCCGATTCACTTGGAGCTGCTCGGCCAGGACCACATCTTCAGAATCACAGAGATTA
>DATAEK010000259.1:0-21605 GCA_036258055.1 Vicinamibacterales bacterium | reverse complement strand
TCCGCAATCTGGTGACGGGTGAGACGATCGAGACGACCGACCTCGGCCGCGCCATGATCACCGGAAAGTGGCGCGACATCGGCAAGTTCAAAGGCCCGGTGTTGCGAGGTCTCGCGGCGCGGGCACCCTATTTCCACAACGGCGCGGCCGCGACGCTCGAGGAAGCCGTCGATTTCTACAACACGCGTTTCGCCATCGGCCTGACGGCGCGTGAGAAGGCGGATCTCGTGGCGTTCCTCCGCGCGCTCTGACTCGACAGGGGGCTTTCGAGGCCTCTCGCCCCACGTCATCTGTCGCCAGCTCGCACCCGCAGCGTCCCACCGGGAACCGCGCCGCCGCTTATAATGGCGGCCAACGCCTGGGCTCCCGGATCGGACGATGGATCCCAACGCGATAGCGCTGTTTCGCGAACTGGCCGATCGGTCACCCGCCGAGCGCGAGACCTACTACGCGGAGCATCACGTCGATGCGACGCTTCGCGCGGACGTCGAGTCGCTGCTGCGCTTCGACCACCGGACCGCAGACTCCCTGCACAACTACGTGGTATCTGCCGCGGCGCGCGCGCTGCTCGATCGACGCCGGCTCGGGGTCTTCGAGATCCAGGAGCTCCTCGGTGCGGGCGGCATGGGCGAGGTGTATCGCGCGCGCGACACCCGGCTGGGACGCGACGTCGCCATCAAGATCCTCACGCGCGCGTTCAGAGACGATCCCGAACATGTCGCGCGCTTCGAACGCGAGGCACGCGTGCTCGCCTCGCTGAACCATCCACACATCGGCGTGGTCCACGGGCTCGAGGAAGTGGAGGGGCTCAAGGCGCTCGTGATGGAGCTCGTCCCGGGTGAGGACCTCGCCGATCGGCTGGCGCGCGGGTCGTTGCCGATCGCCGAAGCGCTGGACGTCGCCCGTCAGGTCGCGGACGCACTCGAAGCGGCGCACGCCCAGGGCATCGTCCATCGCGATTTGAAGCCCGCGAACATCAAGCGGCGGCCGGACGGCACGGTCAAGGTCCTCGATTTCGGACTCGCCAAAACGCTCGCGTCGACCGGCGACGAGGCGCACCTCACGCAGACGGGCACCGTCGGGGGAACGCCTGCCTACATGAGCCCCGAACAGGCTCGTGGAGAACCTCTGGACAGCCAGGCGGATGTCTGGTCGTTCGGCGTGGTGGTGTTCGAGCTGCTCACCGGCATCTCGGCTTTTGGGCGACAGTCGACGGCCGACACGTTTGCGAGCGTGTTGTCCGCCGCGCCCGACTACTCGCTTCTGCCTTCCGGTACGCCGCCGAGCGTCCGGCACTTGATCCGCCGCTGCCTCGAGAAGGATCGCCGACGGCGGTTGAAGCATATCGGCGACGCGCGCCTCGAGCTCGAAGAGGCGCTCTCGTCGCCATCGGCAGATGCCGGTTCATCTCCTGCGCTCCAAGCGCGGACCCTCGTTCCGAACGTGTGGAACGTGCGCCGAGCGGCCGCACTTTCGGCTGCCGCCCTCGCCGCGGGCGCGATCATCGGCGCCGTGTGGCTGGCGCCGCGGTCCGCTTCTTCACCTGTGGTGCGGACGGTCATCCCGGCAGACACGTTGGTGAGCAATACCGACCGGAGCTTCGCCTTCACATCGGACGGACGTAGCCTCGCCTACATCAGCAGCGACGCCAGACAGATGTTCGTCCGGCCACTGGATGTGCTCGACCCGGTCGTCATCCTGACGACGGCGGCGTACATCAGAGGGATGTACCCATCTCCCGACGGCCGCTGGTTTGGCTATATCGAGAACAACTTCACGTTGAAGAAGATTTCGAGTAGGGGTGGCGCGCCGGTGACGGTACTGGAGCTCGACGGCCCGTCGCGCGGGGTGGCGTGGGGACCGGACGACACGATCGTGTTCGGCACCGGCGCACCCGACACCGGTCTTCAGCGCGTCGCGTCCAGCGGTGGCGCGGTTACTGTGCTCACGCGCCCGAACCACGAACGCGGTGAGGCGGATCACGTCCAACCGGCGTGGCTTCCCGGCGGCCGAAGCCTGTTGTTCACGATTCTCCCGACGCGAGGTGGTCTCGATGCGGCGAAGATCGCGGTTCTCGATCTTGCGAGCGGCCATACACGCACGGTACTCGAGGGCGCGTACGCCGCGCGCTATGTCGAGAGCGGGCACCTGGTGTATGCGGCGGCCGGCGGCTTATGGGGCACGCGCTTCGACCTGTCGCGGCTCGAGACACAGGGAATGCCGGTCGAGCTGGTGCGAGACCTCACTACCCTCACGGCCGGAGCGGCAGCCGAGTTCGACATCGCGCGCGGTGGCACGCTGGCATACTCGCGTGGCGCGACGGCAAGCTATTCGGTCATTCCTGTGTGGGTTGATCGGCAAGGGCGGGAGACACCGTTACCCGTGCCCGCGGGCGCCTACCGCCACCCGCGGCTTGCTCCGGACGGCAAACGCGTCGCGCTCGGTTCCTCCGAGGCCGGCGAGGGAGAGATCTACATCTGGGAGCTGACCCGCCCAGGGTCCTCGGCGATCCGGATGACGGTCGCACCTGGCATTGACTGGTTTCCGGTCTGGACGCCGGGCGCCCGACGCATCGTGTTTGGCTCTTGGCGTGGTGGGCGATTCAGTAATCTGTACCGGCTCGATATCGAGACGGGCTCGACCGAGCGGCTGACGAATAGCCCTGACATGCAGCTGCCGACTTCGATCACACCGGACGGCCGGACCGTCATACTCACCAGCTTTACGAAAAGCCTGCAGGCGCTTCGCCTCGACGGCGGCCGCGATCCGATGACGCTCGTGGAGACGCCTGGTGAGGAACGCAACGGCGAACTCTCTCCCGACGGGCGGTGGCTGGCGTACGAAGGCGAAAGCGCGTCCATTCCCGGTCAGCTCGATATCTACGTGCGGCCGTTCCCGGACGTGAATCGCGGATTGTGGCAGGTCACCCGAGACGGTGGAACGTTTCCGGTCTGGTCGCGCGACGGCCGCGAGCTGTTCTACGCCAGGCTCGATGGGACAATCGTGGCCGTTCCGGTCGAGGCTTCGTTGACAAACTGGAAAGCCGGAAGCCCGAAGGAGCTGTTCCGCGGGCCCTATTTGATGCGCGAGGGGAGTCTTGGACGACTGTACGATGTCGCCGCCGACGGCCGGTTTCTCATGCTCAAACGTGAGGCCACCAGCGTGTCGCCGCACCTCGTCATCGTCCAGAACTGGCTGGCCGAGCTCGCCCGCCGGGTGCCGTAGCCTGTTCTACGGGCGACCATCGCCCTCAGTGCTTTTGGCGCCCTACCAGATCCGGGTGCGCTCCTCCGGCTTCAGGAAGAACTTGCCATCCGTGATCCTGAACGCGGAGTACCACGCGTCGACGTTTCGCAGCGGCCCGATGATGCGAAAAGTCGGCGGCGAATGTGGATTCGACGCCAGTTGAGCGCGCACGGCATCGTCGCGCTGCTTGTCGCGCCAGCCCTGCGCGTACGCGAGGAAGAAGCGCTGATCGGCAGTGAAGCCGTCCAGGACCTTCGGCTCCTGTCCGTTGAGCGACTTGCGGTACGCGTCGTAGGCGACGAGCACGCCGGCCATGTCGGCGATGTTCTCGCCCATCGTGAGCTGCCCGTTGATATGCATCCCCGGCACCGGCTGGTACGCCTCGTACTGCGCGCCGAAGCCCTTCGCGTGCGCGGTGAAGCGCTCGGCGTCGGCTCTGGTCCACCAGTCGCGGACTGCCCCCGTCGCGTCGATCTTCCGACCCTGGTCGTCGAAACCGTGGCTGATCTCGTGGCCGATGACCGCGCCAATCGCGCCGTAGTTCACCGCCGGATCCGCGCTCGGATCGAAGAACGGCGGCTGCAGGATGCCCGCTGGGAACACGATCTTGTTCTCGAGGCCGCCGTTATAGGCATCCACCGTCTGTGGCGTCATCCCCCACTTCTTGCGATCGACTGGCTTGCCGAGATCCGACAACTGGTACTCCCACTCGAAACGCCCGGATCGCTGCACGTTGCCGTACAGATCGCTGACGTCCACCTTCAATCCCGAGTAGTCGCGCCATTTGTCGGGATAACCGACCATGACGTCCATCTTGGAGAGCTTCTCGAGCGCGGCTTTCTTGGTGTCTGCGCTCATCCAGGTGTTCTCCTGGATTCGTGCGGCCATGGCGGTCTTCAGGTTGGCCACGAGGTCGTTCATCGCCGTTTTCGATGCCGGCGGGAAGTAGGTATCGACGTAGGCGTGACCGAGTAACTCGCCGAGCGTCTGGTCGATGAGCTGCACGCCGCGGCGCCACCGCTCCCGCAGCGTGCTGACGCCGCTCAGGGTCTTCGTGAAGCTGAAGCGGCTGTCCACGAACCGCTTCGACAGATACGGCGACGCCTGATCGGCGATGTGGAAACTCTGCCAGGCTTTCAGCGTGTCAAGGGGAGTCTGCGCGTACAGCGCGGTGATGTCCTTGATGGCGGATTTCTCGAGCACGATCGCGCGATCGCGTTTCCCAATGCCCGAGGCTGCCAGATACCCATCCCAGTTGACGCCGGGCGCGTAGGACTGCAGGTCAGCGATCGTCATCGGGTTGTTCACCTTGTCGATATCGCGCCGATCGGCCGCCGCCCAGCTCACTTTCGCGATCTCCGTTTCAAACGCCATCACCGCATCCGCAGTCTTCGCCGGCTCCGGATGACCCGTCATCGTGAAGGTCCGCTCGATGTAGGCGCGATACGCGTTGCGCTGCTGCGTGAACGTGTCCTTCAGGTAATAGTCGCGATCGGGCAGACCCAGGCCGGCCTGGCCGAGGAAGAGCATGTTCAGTTCTGGGTGCGCAGGATCGGGTGCGACACCAGGTCCGAACAACGTGCTTCCGAACGTGCCGTTCGTTTCCCCCATGAATTTCGTGAACTCGTCCCTCGTCGACACCGTGGCCACGCGCTCGAGATCGCGCCGCAGCGGCTTGTCGTCGAGCCCGTCGACCGTGGCTTCATCGATGAAGCTGCGATACATCGCCCCGAGTTGGCTGGTGGGCGCCGCCTGCTCGATGAGCGAGCGGATCTGCGCCTGCGTGCGGTTGAAGACATCGAAACCCACGCCCGTCGAGGGCTGATCTGGTGGGATTTCGGTCCGCGCCTTCCACGCGCCATTCACGTACTGGTCGAAGTCGTCGCCTGGCTTGACGCGCGTGTCCATGCCGGTGAGATCGACGCCCCAGGTGCCGAAGTGCGCCGGCGATGGGGCCGTTTGGGGTAATTTCGCCGCGGAAGGCTGCTGGCCGGACGCCTGCAGGATGAGTTTCAAGGAAAGAGCCGCGACCGCCGCGGCCGTCGTGCGGCACGTCAACGTCCGCGTGATGCTGTTGATCACGAGTGTCTCCAGATAGAAGCGTTTCCCAGATTCTACGCTGAGGTCAGCGAGTGAGTTCGTCGTCACGCGAGCTGATGAGCCAATGATTCCACTATCGAGCCTTCGAATGCTCGGAACCGACATGCGGCCTGTTCGGGGGCCTGGTGGAACGCCGCTTGGGGCGCGTCCGGCTTTCCTGAGTGCTGAGAACCTGGGCGGCGTACGGCAGACGCGGTGGGTTCCGCTCGTCCGACCGCATCTAGTCCCAGCAGGAACTCAGTCTCTCCCCGAACAGAAGTGTCTGTCGCCTACATGCACGGGACTTCGCAAGCCGTTGCGCTAAATGCTTGGTTTCTTGGCTTTCTCGCGACCTTTCGGACCTGGCGCCGTCATTGCTCAGTTGAGTGGCACAACTTACATAACGGCCTCGCGGCAGGAACCATCGACGGCATCGTTCTGGTGGTTACAGGAGTAGAGAAATGAGAAAACCGGCAGTAGCACTCGCGCTCGTGATGGTGGGTGGGATCGCCGCTTGGGCAGCCGTAACATTGACCATTGCTTTTGGCAGCCCGAACGTCGACTGCACGATCAACGGCGCAACCGTGACCCTCGACTACACCATTGGCTCGACGGATGCCTCGCCTTCCGCCGTGGTCGAGACACTCAGGGACTCGAGCAACGCCACAAAGAAAGCAAACTCGTACAACATCGCCGGTTCGAATGTTCCCGGAGGATGGATCGTTGCCGGCCGCATAAAGACCTTTGACGCGACGTTCCAGGCCACGGGCTTGGCCGACGGGGATTACTCGCTCGAGGTTTGTGTCACACAGGCTGGTTCGGGTGGCAACGCGGATAAGAAGGTGTGTCAAACCAAAACGATCACCGTCAACTGTGGCCAAGTCGTGGTGAACCCGTGCGCCAATACCGCTCCATTTGGCGAGGTTCTCGGCAACAAACACATAAGCGACAATTCAACCGCACAAATTCAGTTCGAAGGTGACTTTGGGCCAACAGCTCACCTCGAGATCACGGATGCAAACGGTGCTTATGTCGGTTCCGCGGACATCAACCGGAACGGCGATAGCTGCACCTATCACGCGAACTGGAAGTTCACGAACGGAAGCGGTGCAGACATCTACGGCAATTTCGGTCCCGGAGTCTATACCTTGAAAGTGACGGGCAACGGGAAGACACTCGAGTTCTCCACAACGTTGAACTAAGGACTGACCCGCCTTCAATAGAGTGCTGGCGGCATTCACACGAATGCCGCCAGCCTTTCTCGCTTCCCTCAGTCATCGACTCGCAAGCGCGGCTTCAGGCCGACACCAGCGTTGCGTACGAGACCCATCGCAATCTGTCATGCCATACGGGCGGGTGGGTCCAAATGAGCTCGGCGCGCCGCGCGACGACCGTGGCCGGCGAAGACGCGGGAGGAGTCTACCCGGGCACCATTCACCGTGCGGGCTTGCGCGGCGCTTTGGCGTGACGGATCCGGTACGGTTGATCTCCGCAGGCGGCTTTCCCGTACGGATTCTCCTGATCGCAGGCCAGCGCGCGCTGCAGATACGGCGCGAGCATCGTCGGCCGCTCGATGCACATGATCTGCGCGACCTTCTTGCCGGTGGCATCCGTCACGGTGACGCCCGCCGCGCCATCGCCGACGGGATCGCTCGCCGAGTCACCGGACGATTCGATCACATAGGTGAAGCCGCCGGACCGGAACCGGACCGACACTTTGTAGATCGTGCCTTCTGCGACGTGCGAGAAGAACATCTTCGAGGCGCCCTGGCGTGCGTCTTCGGGATACACGAGCTCCGCGCGATCCTCGGGGCCGAAGCGATACTGCACGGCGCTCCAGCGCTTCCCGACCTCCGCCTCCACCGCGCAGATGGCGAGGTATTTTTCCTTGCGGTTCGTCTCGCAGACGAAAAGCGCCTCTTCCTCCGGATCGCAGACGGTCCGAGCCGCGCGCGCCTGTCCCGCGCGACTGCCGGACACCGGCATGAGCGCCATCGCGACGCACGCGATGGCGAGCACGCGACGCGGCGTGCGGGAACCTCGCTCCTGGACTCGCACGACGTCGATAGTATCCTGGTCGAGCTCGCGCTGAATCGACCATGTTGGACATCGCAGAGGGGAGATGGTGTCGATCTCGCACGCCATGATCAATCCATTGGAGCACTGATCACGCCAGGCGGACACCGGATGAACAGTGGTCTTGCCTCCCCTTCAACCGACAAAACAGAGCGCCGAATGAGCAATGACCGAACGCCTTTCAGCGAAGAGTCATTGAGGGCCACCCGCTGCCGTGCCGATGACCAACGAAATCCCTCTATGAGAGGTACGCCCCGTTCGCGCTGTGCGAATCGGCGGCGGAAAGAGTTCCCGTCGAAGACGCTCAGCTAGCCCGCCGCAGCCGGATGCGCTCGAGCACGCGCCGCGGATCGACCGAAGGATGGAACCGGCGGGCCGCTGGAGTCTGCAGGTAGAGGATCGCGCCCAAGGCGAGCACTCCGAGTGCCGGCGAATGGATGCGCCAGGCGCGCAGGATCTCACACGACAGGAAGACGTAGATCGAGAACCGCGCGCGCTCGTGCCGCCGCGCCATGAGCGTGCCCACGATCGGCGCGATTACGAAGTAGACGAACGCGTCCCACGTCCGCGTGCTGCCGAAGTTGAGCCAGTGCCGACCGAGGAAGAGCGCGAGCGCGTTGACGAGCGGGCTCGCGAAGAGCGCGAGCGTGAGGATCCAGAGCCCGAGGGGACGCGGCGGGCGTGATGGATCCGCGGCGACCGCATCGGGTCCGATCCCCGGAACGTTCGCCACTCCCTCCGCCTGTTCGTTCATGAAAGAAAGTCTAGCGCCGAACGCCAGCTATGCCATCGGGAACGCGGGATCGAACTCGACGGATTCAGGACTTGACGGGTCTGCCGCGAAAGGCGCATCTTGTGCGGCACGGCCCAGGTCGGGCACCAAAGCGGTAAAGCCCACTGGCCGCTAGAAGCGGGGTGCCCGACGCGGACTCTGCGTGGCGGGGCGCCAGAAGGGGGAACCAATGCCCACCTTGGAAATCGATCGTCGCGTCTTCATTGCGAGCCTCGGCGGGGCGGCCGCGGTGGCGCTCATGACCTCGGAGCAGAAGGCAGACGCGCTCGAGGCGTACATGGAAGAGTCGCTCGACGAGGTCGTCGCACAGGCGATCCAAGGCGGCCAGGCGCCGAAGTACCCGACGATGGCGGAGATCGAGGAGCAGAATGCCAAGCGGAGCGGCGTGCGCCGCGGCGCAGGGAGTATCTTCAATGCCAGCGGCCGCGACGGACAACCACGGGGGCTGCTGGCGAAGATGTCTGATCGGCCGACACTGCTCGAATTCTTCGAGAAGCGGTTCGCGCCGGCCAATCACGTACTCCAAAGCGCCACACGCGCGCTCAAGACCGGCATGCCCGAGGAGATCATCTTTGCCTGCTTGATGCACGACACCGTGCATGCGCTGGTTAAAGTCGATCACGGCTGGTGGGGCGCGCAGATCGTCGAGCCGTACGTCTCGGAGAAGGTGACCTTTGCGATTCGACATCACCAGACGCTGCGGTTCTATCCGGACGAAAAGTACGGCTACGAATATCCCGAGATGTACCTCAACACCTTCGGGGAGGACTACAAGCCGGAGCCGTACCTCGAGCAGAACTACAAGTGGGTCCGGAACCACAAGTGGTACGAACTGCCGCGCCTGGTAACGGTCAACGATCTGTATTCCTTCGATCCGAATCAGAAGGTCTCGATCGACCCATTTGTCGACATCATCGGACGCCAGTTCAAGCAGCCGAAGGAGGGCATCGGGTACGACAACAGCCCGGTTGCGCACATGTGGCGAACGATGATGTTCCCTGATCGGCCGCTCTAAAAAGTCGGCAGTTCAAAGTCCAAAGTTGAGACGAATTGGTATTCGCTTTGAACTCTGACCTTTCTGAACTACGTCCCGAGGCTTTCGTTGCGCAAGAAGTATCTTCTCTCTGTCTGCCCTTGCTGCTTGTTTGGTACTGCTCTTCTGGTCGGCACGCTCGTCCAATCAGCAGCGCCGGCGCCCCAGATCTATAAAGGCCTTGAAGTGACTGTCGCCGGGGTAACGCACGCAACGACCGTCGGGTTGTCGGACTGTCCGCCAGGTGCGAACACGCAGCGCGGCGTGATCAAACCTGGTGACACGACCGTCGAGTTCGCGACCGTCAAGGTCGATTTCAAGGTCCTGCCGGGGTTCAAGCAAGGAATGCTGCCGAAGCCCACGCTTGTGGACGACGGCGGCAAGGTCTACAACACCGCGCAGTCGTTTGGCGAGATTGAATCATTGTCCACGTTCTCGTGCTCGTTCTCCTTCCGTGTGCCCAAAGGAGCCAAAGTCACCAAGTTTGTGATCGATACGGCGTCGTTCGATCTTGCCTCGCTCACCGTGAAACCTTCGGGGTGAGTTGGTCTATTTCGCCTTTCCGGCGTTTCATCCGCTGACGCGTCGGCTCGCGAGGCGCCCGGCGCTTGATAGTGTGACCCCTGAACCGAACGCCCCTACCTACGTCTAAGGTCTGCAGTAAAATCTGCTGAACTCGATCGGCGGATCCCGGCCGGAGCCGCCCTTCCACCATAGGTCGGTTGTCTTCAGAGGCGTGCTCCGACAGAGGCGCCCGGAGGCGACGGCGCAAGCCGAGACCGGGCCCAGGAGGACCAATGAAGACCCGACGCACATTCGTGATCGCGGGCATCGCCGCTCTCTCGCTGGCAGCCGCCGTTGCAGCCGGCATGGTGTCGAAGTCCAGTGCGCGGCCGGCCCCAGGGCCCGGCGAGCCGACCCTCGACGAGGTGCGCCAGGCGACCGAGCGGTTCCGCGACGTCAACGTGGCGCTCGCCGAAGGCTACATCCGCGATCCGTTCAACCTCTGCGAAACCGCCGCCATGATGGGCCGCCCGGCCTCGCTGGGAGCGATGGGCATTCACTACTTCCGCCCCGACCTGCTCGGCGTCACGGCGCCGCCTTCACCGCGCGTCAACGGCGTCGGTACGCATACCGACTTCCGGAAGCCGAGCATTCTGATCTACGAGCCACAGGCGGACGGCTCGCTGCAGTTGATGGCGGTCGAGAACCTGGTGTTCACCGCCGCGTGGCGCGCGGCAGGTCATACCGATCCGCCTTCGTTCTACGGCGTGAAGTATGACGCGATGGTCGATGATCCCAAGACGGCGGTCGATGAAGCGCACATGTTCGAGACACACTTCGATCGGCACGTGTGGATTTATCGCGAGAACCCGAACGGGGTGTTCGCCCAGTTCAACCCCGCGGTGACGTGCGAACACCACCGCGGCCCGACGACGCATCCTGCGGCGCATACGTCTGACTGAGGAAGGTTGCGGCCGCAGCGAGCCTCGAGCGAGGTCGTGTGGGGCAGGTGGGGCAGGTAGGGTGTGGTTCGCGGCCGCGATCGTGCGGGAGCCGTAGCCGGCGACTTCGTTTTCGTTCCGCGCCCTGCTACCAACGGAGAATGACCTATGTCCAAGACTCGATGGGGATTGGTATTCCTATTTGTCGTCGCGCTCTCCAGCTTCGCCGGACCAGCGCGGGCTCAGTCCGACCAGCAGTTCGTCGTCTATGGCGAGTTCAAGCCAGCGGACACCAAAGCCGGAAGCGGAGTGCTCGATGATCTGGCTTCGCTCAGCCTGGCCGCACCCGGGGTCATTCGCTTCGATGTGCTGCAACAGGCCGACCGCCCCAACTTCTTCGCCCTGTTCGAGATTTGGGCCAGTGCGCAAGCGTTCGCGGATTACAAGAGCTCGTCGGCGACTCAGGCCATCTTCACCGAGCTGGCGCCTCTGCTGGAGGCGCCTCTCGATGAACGGGACGGCAAATCTGCTCGCCGGGACGGTGAATCCTCGCACTGGCCACGCGGAGTCACGTCAGATCTTCGTGATCACCCACGTCGATGTCGACCCCCAGTTCGTCGGCCAGGCCCTTCCGGTGCTCGATACATTCGTGAGCAACAGCGCCATCGATTCCGGGGTCCACACATTCGCTTTGCTCAGTCAGTCACCGACCACTAACCACTTTCACCTCATCGAGGTCTTCGAAAACCGGCAGGCATTCGACGCCCACGTGAGCGCTCAGCACACGCTGGATTTTCGCAACGATCTCCAGCCGTTCATCGGCGCGCCTTACGATGAGCGGCTCTATCAGTTCGTTAACCGTTGACGCCAGCACGAGCGAGTCTTGATACAGGCGTGCGGATGCACCAGCCCGTCGTCTGGCCCTATCGGCTCGGCAGTCCGCAGGCACCAGAAGACGGCGTTCGGGTAATAGCCGCTCTCCCACTGCACCGGCTCGCCGTACGCCACACCCGCTCCTTTCGCGCGCAGCTGGCAACACACCTCGGGGACCGCGTCGGTGCTCGACATCATCCCGCGCCTGCCGGCATCCCGGCGGCCGCGAGAATCGTGCGACGTACGACCGTCTCGAGCACCGGCACCTTGTAAGCGTTCTTCGCCAGGGGGGTGGCGTCAGCCACCGCCGCCCTGGCGGCCTCGCGCGCGATGCCTTCGGTGACTCGCTTACCGTGCAGGATCCGCTCGCTCTCGAAGGCACGCCGTGGCGTGGGCGCCACCCAGCCGAGAACGATAGTGGCATCGCGAACGCTGTCACCTGCAGTAGCCAGGATCACGGCGACATCGCAGATCGGCCAGTCGTAGCTGTCACGCTCGGTCTGCTTGTGATACGCGGCGCGCGTGCCAGCCGGCGGAGCAGGAACCCTGACGGCCGTGAGCACTTCGTTCGGCCGAATGTCCGCATCGCGATCTCGTGCGGCGTCGGGCGGCAACAGAAAATCCTTCACCGGCACCGAGCGCGACCGGCCGGTGTCCGCCGTCAGGACGACTTCGGCGCCGTGGGCGACGAGTGCCGTCGCCGGCGTGGACGCGTGCACCATGGCCGAGCGCGCGTTGTCGAAAATCGCGTGGTATTGGTTCTCGCCCTCACGTGCCGCGGCCGCAGGGTCGGCGCCTTCTCGATGGAAAAGCGCACTGCGGAAATACCAGCAGCGCGGGCGCTGCAGCAGGTTACCGCCGATAGTCGCGGCGTTCCGCACTTGAGGGGTGGCGGCGTGCCGGGCGGCGTCCGCCAGCGCCGGAAAGCGACGGAGAACCTCTGGCGCGGCTTCGATCCGCGCCAATGTGACGAGCGCTCCCAACGTCAGCGCGCCGGTATCGTCGACCGCAATCCGATCGAGCCCAGCGATCGACTTGAGATTGACGACACGCGATGGCCGCACGATTCCCTCTTTCAGGAGGTCAACCAAATCGATGCCGCCGGCCTTCGCCACGACCGGGCCTCCCGGCCCTCGCGCGGCGAGCATCGACGCGGCCTCCTCTACTGACGTCGCGTCTACCCACTCGAAGCTTTGCATTGCGATTCTCCCGAGCTTCCCGCCTTCGCCAAGGTCCCGCCGAAGCTCGCGCGCAAGCGGAGGCGGACGTCGCGGAATGTCTCGCCGTAGCGCTTCGCGCGAAGGCGGAAGCCTCGCAGCTACCTGTTTACGCGCTCAGAGCCCGAAGTACATTCGCTGGCGTCATTGGCAGCGTCCGGATACGCTTGCCGGTCGCGTTGTAGAACGCGTTGGCGATAGCCGCCGCCGTCGCGACGTTCGCAGGCTCGGCGACGCCGCGCGCATCGGTCGACGACTGGCCGGTCAGCTGCTCGAGAAGATAAACCTCGATGACAGGAACCTCCCGCGAGCCCACGATCTTGTATTGGTCGATGTTCGCATTCAGTTGCAGTCCGGACCTGGCGTCGAGGTGCCGTTCTTCGTAGAGCGCGTAGCTCATCCCCTGGATGACGCCGCCGTAAATCTGGTTTTCCGTCAATCTGGGATTGATCGGTCGGCCGCAATCGTGAAAGGCGACGATGCGTTGCACCTTCACAGCGCCCGTTTCGACATCGACGAGGACGTCGGCGAACTGCACGCCGCCGATGCCGTGCTTGCCGATTGCATACTCGGACGTCACCATGCCATAGCCGTCGTAGTCCTCGCGGCGATCCGCGCGGTACGAGAGCTCCGTGATGTTCAGTTTCCTGATGGCATCCTCGAATGGGAGCCAGGCCTTCGCGTTCCCCGGCACGCCGACGTGCCCGTCGGCAAAGGCGATCGCGTCCGGCTGCACGCCCAGTACGGGCGCCAGTCGCGTCGCAAGATCGCGCGCGGCACGATACGCCGCGTTTCGAGCGGCCGGAGTCAACGAGCCGGTCACTCGGCTGCCGCCGGATGCGGGACCGGTCGGATACCGCGTGTCGCCGATGTGGCTGGCTATCTGGTCCGCACGAAGCCCGAGCTCCTCGGCCACCACCTGCGCCAGCACAGTTCGTGTACCCGTGCCGACATCCTGCGCCCCGTTGAAGGCTTCAACCGACCCGTCACCGTTGATGCGCACCTCGCACGATGTCGGCGGGTGGATCACAGATACCCAGTGAGACTGGGCCATGCCGAGGCCGCGCTTGAGTGGCCCCGCGTCCGCGCCCGGTTTCCGGCGCGAGCTCCAACCACACTTCTCGGCGCCGCGGTGGCGCTCTACTCGCCGCGCGCGCGAATCCTCGGTGCCGCTCGTGTCGATCTTGTCGCGGAACGCGACGGGATCCATGGCCAGCCGCTCGGCGAGCTCGTCGAGGGATTGCTCGAGCCCGAAGATACCCTGCACCTGTCCTGGCGCCCGAAATGCGGCGCACGGCCCGGCGTTCGTGAACACGTCGTACTGCTCGGCGGTGACGTTCGGACACGGGTACATCATCGCGTGGGCAAAGCCGACACCCGCGCCTGCCGCGACGCCACCGGTGCCGTAGCTTTCCAGCTTGATCGCCGTGAGGGTGCCATCGCGCTTCGCACCGATGCTCAAACGCTGCCTGCTGCTGGGTCGGTTGCCCACGGCGACATGCTCCTCACGTCTGTCGAGCATGAGCCGCACGGGCAGACCTGTCTTTCGCGACAGGTTGATCGCCAGCAGCCCGAAGTTGCCGATCCCGTACTTGGCGCCGAATCCGCCGCCGGTGAACTCGCTGATGACTCGCACCCGGTTCTTGGGCAACTCGAACATCTCGGCGGCCTCGTCGCGCACGCTCATCGTGAACTGCGTCGAGGCGTAGATGGTCAATCCATCATCACGCCAGTCCGCCACCATGCCGTGTGACTCCATTGGCACATGCGTTTGCACCTGCGTGCGATACTCCGCCTCGACGACGACGGCGGCGTCTGCGAGACCTTTCGCGACATCGCCTCTCGGCAAGCCGAACATCATGCCCGTATCGGGGCCGCGGATGTTGCCGCGCTGCGGCAGCCCCGGCGTCGCGCCGCCACCACCCGCTGTCGCCGGTTGCTCGGTTGCGCCAGGAAAGACAACGGGCGCCTCGTCCTTCATGGCTTCGTCGAGCGTCGTGACGTGTGGCAGAGGCTCGTAGGTGATCTTGACCAGCGCGGCGGCCTCATCGGCGGCGCGCTGGCTCTCGGCCGCGACGGCCGCAAGCGGCTGCCCGAGATATCTGACGACTGGATACCGCGCCTTTGCTTCGACGTTCGGGTCGCGGAGCTGCGCGCTTTGCAGCTGGCGGTCGAGCACGTGCACCGCGCGAACGCCCGGATGCTTCTCCGCGGCCGATGTGTCGATCGCGACGACGCGGGCGTGTGGCACCGAGCTGGCGACTCGGCGCGCGTAGAGCATACCGGGCAGTTGGACGTCGAACGTATAACGTGCCTTGCCGGTGACCTTCTGAACGGCGTCGAACCTCGGCACGGGCTGGCCGATGACCTTCAGCTTCGCGTTCTCAGCCAGCGGTGGGGGCTCATCGGCGGGCACGCGACGAGCGACCTGCTCCACCCGTTCGCCGATGATGCCGTACGCCAACTCCTGCTGACGTGTAGCCTGCGCGCTCATCGCGCACCTGCCTCGCGCTTCGCCCCGGACCTGACGCGCTCGGCCGCCGCCAGCGTCGCTTTGAAGACGTTGGGATACGTGCCGCATCGACAGAGATGCCCACTTACTGCCGCCTTCACATCGTCCAATGTGCAATGAGGGTTGCGATCGACGAGCGCAGCGCAGCTCATCACCATGCCCGGCGTGCAGAACCCGCACTGCATCGCGTCGTGCTCGACGAACGCTTGCTGGACGGGATGAAGCGTGTCGCCGTCGGCGAGTCCCTCGATCGTCGTGATACTCCGGCCTCGCGCGTCGAAGGCGAGCGTCATGCAGCTCGCTGCCACCTCGCCGTCGAGCCACACAGTGCACGCCGCGCAGGCGCCTCGGTCGCAACCGATTTTGGTGCCGGTCAGACCGAGCTGGTCGCGCAGCACCTGCACGAGCGTCGTGCCGGGATCGGCTGCGACGCGCACTGTACGCCTATTGACCTGCAAGGCAAGAATGACGGCGTCGGGCCCAATCACTCGCCTCCCTTCTCCCGTTGTCGCGCGTTCGTCAACGGCCACACCGTCAAGGAAAGTCACGTGTTCGGCCATCTGGTGCTCCCTACAGCTGAAGACTCGTAGAGGCTGCGTGGATATT
The DNA here is from genome assembly GCA_036258055.1 of Vicinamibacterales bacterium. Lineage (GTDB taxonomy): Bacteria > Acidobacteriota > Vicinamibacteria > Vicinamibacterales > 2-12-FULL-66-21 > DATAEK01. The sequence continues at coordinate 5,725 of DATAEK010000259.1, read as the reverse complement.
CGTGCGGATTCAGAAAATGGAATCGGTCCAAGATTACACGGATTCGCCGTGATTCAAAGCTCTGCTGGAGATGTACACGATCACGATCGGCCGTGACGATCTGAAGCTGATGGAGCGCTGGAATGGCGCATTCCAGATGATCGCGATCTCGTCAAGAAGTTGCCGGTTTCGTTCCTCTCGTTCGGACCTCAGTTCCCGGCCGCATTTCATCCGTCCCGCGACTCGCGATCTCGTCGCCGGCTCGGAGGTTCCCGAAGACCTCGACCAGCGAGCCTGATGTCAGGCCCGTCTTGACATCGACCCATTCCGTCTTGCCGTTGCGAATCCGCACGACGAAGGTGCGGTCGGTGGTGGATGCCACGCTGCCACTCGGCACGAAGAGCGAGGGCCCAGACCGCCGAACGGACCAACGGACCTGGCAGAAGGTCCCGGGCGCGAGGCGACCATCCGCGTTCGTGACATCGAGCTCCACGGCCATGGTTCTCGTCGTCACATCGACGGCATGCGCGATTCGCGCGACGGTGCCGGACCATGTCTGACCCGGGTACGCCGCCACCGAGAAGGGAACCTCTGTGCCGGCCCGAATCGCTGCGGTGTAGGCCACTGGTACCGCGACGATGAGGCGCAGGCGGCTGTTCTGCACGAGCCGGACCATGGGCACAGTCGGGCCCGACTCGCTCGCAGGCCCAACCAGCGCGCCGGGATGAACACCGCGCTCGGTCACGACCCCTTCGAACGGCGCCGTCACCTGGAGATATTCCTCGAGGTCGCGCGTGGCATTCATCGCCTGCCGCGCTGCCTCGACGCTTTGCTGACCCGCTGCCACCTGATTCTGGCTCGCCTCGGCCGCTTTCTCAGCGATGAGCAGGTCGTTTCCCGCGACGACGCCCGGTGTGGCGGACGCGGCCTTCAGGCTGTCGTACGTGCTTCGATCGGCATCCGCCTTCGAGCCAACGTGTGTACGGCGCGGGCGAGCACGTCGCGCCGTTCGACGTCGGCCCCGGCTGCGACAACGGCCTGTTCGGCAATCACCACGGCCAGGAACGCTGCGCCCACCGCGCTCTGCACGTCGAGACGCGTCAGCGCTTCGTCAGCACGCGCCCGCACGACAGCGGCGTCGGCGGCACGCACCGCGGCGCGGCGAAGGCCGAAGTCGAACGGTTCCCACGAGAACAGCGCACCTGTGGCGCTGCCCCAGACGCTCTGGCTGGATGCGGACGACAGCACGGGGCCGGTGATCGCCGGCATCACTGATTGCGGCAGGAGCTGACCGAAGATGTTGTTCGCCGTCGCCCTGTTCGACTGCCAGAGCGAATCAAGACGTGGGAGATATCCTGCCCTGGCGACGGTCACCCCCGCGGCTGATGCAGTGACCTGCTCCACCGCGGCTTTGACCGTCGGCTAATGATCGACGGCGTACCGCAGGGCCTCCTCGACATCGGTCTTCACTTTTTAAGACGCGTTAAGGGGGGTGGGGGGATCTGCCCCACCACATCCGTACACAGGTGTCGCGACCCAGGCCTCTTGCGGCGATTGTGAGAGATCGGTGAAAGTGGGCGCTCCGGCGGAGGTGCCGCGGGCGGCGCTGACCTGCAGTCAGGCCACCGACATCTGGAGGGTTACGTGTCGTACATCCTCGCCCTGGACCAGGGCACGACGAGTTCGCGGGCCATCCTGTTCGATCGGAACGGCGGGATCAAAGGAGTCGCGCAGCGCGAGTTTCGTCAGATTTTTCCGCAACCAGGCTGGGTGGAACACGATCCGCTGGAGATCTGGACGTCACAGGCCGGTGTCGCCGTGGAAGTACTGGCCGGCGCGGGCGTGCGCGCGACCGATGTGGCCGGGATTGGCATCACCAACCAGCGCGAGACCACGGTTGTCTGGGATCGCAAGACCGGTCAGCCCATCGCCAACGCGATCGTCTGGCAGGATCGGCGGACTGCGGCTGCGTGCGATCGGCTTCGGTCGGAGGGCGCCGAACCGCTGTTCCGTGAGCGCACCGGCCTGGTGCTGGATGCCTACTTCTCGGGCACGAAGCTCGCCTGGATTCTCGACAACGTGGACGGCGCCCGCTCGCGCGCCGAGGCAGGCGACCTCGCGTTCGGCACGATCGACTCCTGGCTTCTCTGGAGGCTCACGGACGGGCGGCTGCACATCACGGACGCCAGCAACGCGTCCCGCACGCTGCTGTTCAACATCCACACGCTCCAATGGGACGACGAGCTGCTGCGCGCGTTGCGCGTGCCGCGCAGCGTGCTGCCGGCGGTGCGCAACTCGAGCGAGGTCTACGGTGAAGTGACGACGACGCTCGGTCTCGAGTCGGTGCCACTCGCCGGCATCGCCGGCGATCAGCAGGCGGCGCTCTTCGGGCAGATGTGCACGTCGCCGGGCATGACCAAGAACACCTACGGAACCGGCTGCTTCATGCTGCAGAACACGGGCGCGAAGGCGCCGGCGTCTCACCACGGGTTGCTGACGACCGTCGCCTGGACGCGCGCCGGCGCGGCGGAATACGCGCTCGAAGGCAGCGTCTTCATCGGAGGCGCGGTCGTCCAGTGGCTCCGCGACGGCCTTGGTGTGATTCGATCGTCCAGCGACGTCGAGGCGCTGGCGCTGTCTGTCCCCGACAACGGCGACGTCTATCTCGTGCCCGCGTTTGCCGGGCTCGGCGCGCCGCATTGGGATCAGTACGCACGCGGTGCGATCGTGGGGCTGACGCGCGGCACGACCGCTGCCCACATCGCCCGCGCGGCGATCGAGTCCATCGCGTTTCAGTCGGCGGATCTCCTCGATGCCATGCAGGCGGATGCCGGTGTGCGTCTGGCCGAGCTTCGGGTGGACGGCGGCGCAGCACGGAACGATCTCCTGATGCAGTTTCAATCGGATCTGATCGGCGCGCCCGTCGTCCGCCCGCAGATCACGGAGACGACGGCATTGGGCGCGGCGTATCTGGCCGGGTTGGCGGTCGGCTTCTGGAAGAGCGGAGAGGAAATCGCCAACCAGTGGCGGACGGAGCGTCGCTTCGAGCCGTCGATGGGCGCGGCACGTGTCAATGAGCTGCGCGGACGCTGGAGCCAGGCGCTCGAACGCGCCAAAGGCTGGCAGAAGGCATGACCCTCCAGACGCGTGGAGCGCCGCCACCATGAACCGCGCCGAGTTGCTGGGCCGCGCCATCGAACGGCGTGAACCGTGGGACGTGGTCATCATTGGCGGCGGCGCGGTGGGAATGGGCGTCGCCGTCGACGCGGCCTCGCGCGGCTACGACGTGCTGCTCGTCGAGCAGCACGACTTCGGGAAAGGCACGTCCAGCCGTTCGACGAAGCTCGTGCACGGCGGGGTCCGGTATCTCGAGCAGGGCGCCATTTCGCTGGTGATGGAGGCGCTCAAGGAACGCGGCCTGCTTCGCCAGAACGCGCCGCATCTCGTGACGGACCTGGCGTTCGTCGTCCCGAATTACGAGTGGTGGGAGGCGCCGTTCTACGGCGTCGGCCTGAAGGTCTACGACATGCTCGCGGGCCGCTACGGTTTCGGCGGATCGCAGATGCTCTCCAAGGAAGAAACGCTGGCGCGGCTGCCGACGATCAAGACCGAGGGGCTGCGCGGCGGCGTGGTCTACTTCGACGGGCAGTTCGATGATGCGCGGCTGCTGATCAATCTGGCGGCCACCGCAGTCGAGCAGGGCGCCGTCACGCTGAACTACACGCCGGCCACCGCGCTGACGCGCGACCCTGATGGCTTCGTCGACGGGATCGTCGCGCGAGACCTGGAGAGCGGACAGGAGTTTCGCGCGCCGGCTCGCGTCGTCATCAACGCGGCCGGACCGCTGAGCGACCACGTGCGCCGGCTCGTGCATCCGGACGCCGCGCCCCTCATTGCACCCAGCCAGGGCATCCATCTCGTGTTCGATGGTTCGTATCTTCCTGGAGGGCACGCGATCATGGTCCCGCACACGGCCGACGGCCGGGTCATGTTCGCGATCCCGTGGCACGGGCACACCGTGGTCGGCACGACCGACACGCCGATCAGCGAGGTCACGCTCGAGCCGCGTCCACTCGAGGACGAAATCGAGTTCATCCTGGAAACGGCGGGACGCTACTTGCGACGGCCGATCACGCGCGCCGACGTCCTGAGTGTGTTCGTCGGCATCAGGCCGCTGGTGCGCTCGGGAGCCGGCGGGAACACCGCGTCGCTGTCGCGTGATCACACGATCCATATCGACCCGTCCGGCCTGCTCACGATTGCGGGCGGCAAATGGACGACCTACCGCCACATGGCCGAAGACTGCGTGGACCACGCCGCGACGCTGGCGCGGCTGCCCGAGAAGCCGTGCGTGACGCGGAATCTCAACGTGCACGGTTTTCATCGTCAGGCGGACAATTTTGGCGCGCTCTCGGTCTACGGGTCCGATGCGGTGCTGATTCAGGATCTCATCCGCGCCGAGCCGTCACTCGCGACACCGCTTCATCCGGCGCTTCCTCCTTGCGGGGCCGAGGTGGTATGGGCCGCGCGCGTCGAGATGGCGCGGACGGTCGAAGACGTGCTGGCGAGACGGACGCGCGCGCTCTTCCTCAACGCGCGTGCGGCGATGGAGATGGCGCCCGAGACCGCCAGATTGCTCGCGCGCGAGCTGGGTCGTGACCAAGCGTGGCAGGCGCAGCAGGTTGACGCGTTTCGCACGCTGGCCGGAGGATATGTCGTGTCGGCTGACGCATGATCCGACCGCTCACCACACCTGGAGGACCGTATGACGATCATCTGTCTTCTCGCGCTCCTGATGCAGGTACCCGCTCAGGCCGGCAGCTCTGCGGAGGCGTTGAAAGCCTACGAGGAGGGCAAGGCGGCCTACGAGAAGCAGGAAAACGACAAGGCGCTCGCCGCCTACGATCGCGCCATCGCGCTCGATGGAAAGAACGCCGACTTTCACCGCGCCCGCGGCCAGGCGCTCGCCAGGCTGCAGCGGCAGAAGGAGGCCGTTGACAGCTGCTCGAAAGCGCTGGAGCTTCGCGCCGATGACGCGGCAGCCCTCATCGACCGCGGCCACTACTACATCAATCTGAAGCAGCTCGACCTGGCGCTCGCGGATCTGAACCGCGTCGAGGCGATGAAGAAGGACGATTACGGACTCTTCTATCACCTTGCGCTGGCGCGTTACCTGACCGGCGATTTCGCCAAGGCGGCTGAGACTTACGACGGCTGCATCCGCACGGCGCAAACGCCCGACAATCGCACATCCTGTCAGGCGTGGCAGTTCCTCGCGCTGACGAGGGCCGGCCGGAAGGCCGACGCGCAGAAGCTGCTGGACGGGTTCGCACCGGATCCCAACCAGGCGCCCAGCGCGTACATCGACCGGCTGCTCCTCTTCAAAGGCGTCAAAACGGAAGAAGAAGTCGCCAAGACCATGGAAAAGGATGCCATTCAGCTGCCGACTGTCGCCTACAGCATCGGCATCTGGCATCTGCTGAACGGGCGCGAGCCGAAGGCGCGCGAGTACTTCGAGAAGGCGATCACGCCGCCGGCGCAACAGTCCGCGTTCGGCGCAGTGGCCAGCTCCGTCGAACTGGGCCGGATGAAACAGTGAACGTGTTCTTCCTGTCGAGCTGCTTCGGCCCGACGCATCATTCGAACTGACTAGTTATCTGGAGTATTATCCCGCCCTCCGGAGGTGCCGCACTTTCTGCGTGTCCACCAACCTGCCAAGGGGGAGTTCATGAAGCGCTCCGCATTC
>DATAEK010000252.1:0-3671 GCA_036258055.1 Vicinamibacterales bacterium | reverse complement strand
CCGAACAGTTCGGTGACGTGTGGATTCCGAAGGCCGTCGACGACGAGTTGCGCAAGATCCCGGACAACTTCACCCGCCAGACCGTGATGCGTTACTGGGACGACGATCATCCCGAATGGGATGCAGAGGAACACGCCTTCGCGGCGGCGTGGCGGAAGCAGCCCAAGGGGGTGCTCTACTCGCTTCTCAGGGCGATCGCCGGATCAACCCGCGTCGCGCGCACGGCCGGGATCCCGCATGCGGCGATCGCGACGACCACCAGCGTGGCGACGGCAAGGAGCGACGAGATGTCGAACGTCCCCACGCCGTAGACCAGCCCCGCGAGGAGCCGCGCCAACCCGGTCGTGGCCGCCAGGCCGATCGCGGCACCAATCGCGACTCGCCACGTGCCGTCGCGCAACACGCGCCTCACGATTTCGGCGCGGCTCGCTCCGAGCGCCAAACGAATGCCGAACTCCCGTGTCCTCTGCGCCACGAGATACGACATGATCCCGTACAGACCGACCACGGACAGCACCAGCGCCGTCGCCGCAAAGACCGTAAGCAACCAGCTCGTAAAACGGGACGCCGACGACTGCTGCGCGACCACATCCGCCAGCGTGCTTGCGTTGAACGTCACGATCGATGCATTCCCATCGCGGATCGCCGCGCGAACCGCCGACGCCAGCGATGACGGCTCAACGCGAGTACGGACCACGACGCCCTGGGTGGCACGGTCGATGTAGGGCAGGTACAGATCGGGATCCCCAGTCGGATTTTCCGGCAGGCCTCGATACTTCACCTCGTCGACGACGCCCACAATTGTCATCCATGGATTCTGGCTGCCGGGTGCACCGAGCTTGATGCGCTTGCCGATCGGATCCTGATGCGGCCAGAAACGGCGCGTCACGTTGTGGCTGACGATGACCGCCGGGCTGTCCGGCTTCTCCTCGGCTGGCAGAAACGTACGGCCCGCCTCGAGCCGGATCCGCAGGGTCGCGAAGAACTCCGGTGTCACCCGATGAATGTAGGCGCGCGGCATCGTCTCGGCGGCGACCGTCGCGTCTCCTTCGGCGGAATAGAAGACGGCCGACGCGCCGCCGAACGGAAGGTCGCTGGCAAGGCTCGCCGCTTCGACGCCGGGGACGGCACGGAGGCGTTCGAGCAAGTCGGTATGCGAAGTGACGAACGGAGCGGGCGGCGCAGCCGGACCGCCCGGCGTGGCTGGCAGTGTCGTCTGCCGGGGAATCGTCGCGTTCACCATGAGCACGTTCGCTGCCTCGAAGCCCGGGTCAATCGCCGCCAGCTTCTGAATCGAACGGATCATCAACCCTGCGCCAGCCAGCAGTACGACGGCCAGCGCGACTTCGACAATGACCAGCGCGCTGCGAAAACGCTGCGAGCGCAGGCCGCTCGAGCCACCCCGCGAGGACGTCTTGAGCGCATCCCCCAGCCGCGGTAACCGGGTGTGCATCATCGGCGCGATACCGAGCAAGACGCCGCTGACCAGGGCGATCGCGATGCCAAACGCCAGCACCGTCAGACTCAACTGCGGCCGCACGAACGTCGGGAACGCAATGGGACTCGCGGCGACGAGCGACGGGAGTGAAATCTGTGCGATTGCCATGCCGGTGAACGCGCCCAGCATCGCCAGCAGGCAGTTTTCCGTGATCAGCTGCCGTAGCAGGCGGCCCGGGCCCGCGCCCAGTGCCGTGCGCACCGCGATTTCGCGCTGCCGGGCCTCGGCACGGCCGATCAGGAGACCCGCGACGTTCGCGCAGGCAATCAGCAGCACCAGGCTGACGGCTGCCATGAGCGCGACAACGATCGGGCGGAGCTGCTGCAGCACATAATCGGCCAGCGGACTGACTTCGACACCACGCTTGTCGTTGGTCTGCGGATATGCCGCAGCCAGCTGACGCGAGATGGTGTCGAGCTCCGCGCGCGCCGCCGCGATCGTCGCGCCGTCCTTGAGGCGCGCGAGCGTCTGAAACCCGCGGCTGCCGCGATTGTCGATCGGAGTGCCGCTCATGGCGAACGGAATCCAGAGCTGCGCCGTGTCGGACACGCCGGTGAAGCCCGCCGGCATGATCCCGACGACCGTGTACGCTCGCGTGCCGAGCTGAATCGTTCGACCCACGATCGAAGGATCGGCGCCGAAGCGGCGGTGCCAGAGTCCGTCGCCGAGAATGGTGACGGCGTCGCGATTGGGCACGGCGTCTTCTTCCGGCCTGAACACGCGGCCGTGCGTCGGCGACACACCGAGCAGCGAGAAGTACGGCGCGGACACGGCCTCGCTTGGAATGCGCTCGGGTTCGTCGGAGCCCTGGAGCGTCGTGTTCAACGTCGTATAGGCGGCCATGTCGTCGAAGCTCGTCGCCCGTGCGCGCCAGTCGACGTGATCCGGATAAGAGTTCCCACGCCGCTCGACCCCTGCGGCGCGCTGGACGTTGCCGATGAGCACGACGAGACGGTCGGCCTTCGGGTAGGGCAGCCCGCGAACCAGCATCGCGTCCACCAGGCTGAACATCGCCGTTGTCGCACCGATCCCGATCGCCAGCACCAGCACGGCGACGAGCGTGAACGCCGGCGCGTGGCGGAGCGTGCGCAGCGCATAGCGGAGATCCCGCACGAGGCTCTCGAACGAAGGGAAGGTCCACATGTCGCGGGTCTGCTCCTTGAGTGCAGTGACATTGCCGAACTGTCGTGCGGCGGTCCGCCGCGCGATCTCGGGAGGGAGGCCGGCACGTTCGTGTTCGGCCTGACGCATCGCCAGGTGAAACGCGATCTCGTCGTCGATGTCGCGGGCGCGGCGGCCGCGACGCACGAGCGTTAACAGCCGGCTCCACCAGCTGATCGCGTCATGGACGCCCTTCATGGCCGCAGGATCACGAGCTCTGCATCACCCGAGTCACCGCGGACGCCACCCGATCCCAGTACGCGGCTTCCTCTTCGAGCGCTCGCCGACCGAGCGCGCTCAGACGGTAGAACTTCGCGCGCCGGTTGTTGTCCGAGGCGCCCCACTTCGAGCGCACCCAGCCGCGAACCTCGAGCCGATGGAGCGCCGGATAGAGCGCGCCTTCCACGACGCCCAGCACGTCGTCGGACGCGCGTTGAATGGCGGACACGATGCCGTAACCATGCATTTCGCCGCGACTCAACACTTTGAGAATCAGCATGTCGAGCGTGCCAGGCAACAGCTCGCGGGTTTCCTCCGCTCCCATAAACGATTTAGGGATGATACCGCAGCCCGTCTCCCTGTCAAAGAGGCCGTTGCCGCGTTGGTCTTGCCGCCTTCGAGTGCGGCTTCAAGTATTTCGACGATCAGACGTGCGGCTGGAGCCGATCGAAAACCCTTCCCAAATTTGTTGAAACACCAGAGGTCCACTGATGGATAGAGCGCTGGACACGCCGGTTTTCGCGCGATGCCTAGTTCACCCCCGTTGATCTGATGAGGTTGCGCTAAACTGACCCGTTCGTTGGGTCCAAGATTGGGTCCAAGTGGCGGCCGTTGCGAGTGCCTCTGGATCCGTAAGTTGCGCCAGGTCAACGAAAGTGTTGACGGCTACGAACCAGGAGGTCGCAGGTTCGAGTCCTGCAGGGCGCGCCACTTGATCCCGGGTCCATTCCGGACACATGGGTGACAGTTCATTCCGGAGACATGGGTAACACTTTCGGCCCGAATGGATTCT
>DATAEK010000238.1:0-5533 GCA_036258055.1 Vicinamibacterales bacterium | reverse complement strand
TCCACTTCGGGCTGGGGAAGGCCACGCAGGTCGACTCACTCGAAGTGAAGTGGCCGGATGGAACGACGAGCGCGTTGCAGAACGTGAAGGCGAATCAGATCGTGACGGTCGAGCAGCGATGATTCGTCGCGTGCCGCTGTCCGCTGTCCGCTGTCGGCTAAGACGCGCCGGCTGAAGCCGGCCACCACCGAGATTTCGAAACAGGAGACCACGAGACCAGGAGAACGCTAACTGGTCTCCTGAACTCCTGATCTTCTGTACATCGTCTGTAGCGTCCGGCTTCAGCCTGGCTTCAGCCAGACTTGTGACGCGCCGCGCGCGCCAACTCCTTCCACCCCACCAGCACGAACTTCTGCTGACGCAGGAAGTCCGCGAAACGCTGGCTCTTGACGAGCTCGAGATCCTGCTGGCGCCAGGCGGCGCCCCAGTTCGGGTGATCGAACGTCGCGCCGCGCATCTCCTCGTCGTCGTACGCCAGGTGGACGATCAGCTGATACACGCCGGGCGGCAGCGGCGCGAGCATCTTCTCGTAGGCCTCTGCCCAGTTCTCCTTGGTCACGCCGGTGTCAATCGAGATGACGCGATCGACCAGCGCATCTTCCCCGCCGCTGGCCCATGGCGACGTCTCCCCGCCGCGATCGCCAAGGCGTTCGAGGAGCATCGGCAGGTTGTACTGCTGGCCCAGCCGCCGGTAGACCTCCAGGAACTCCGGTTTGCGGAAGAGCGTGGCCATGTGGGAATCGAGGTGCGTCAGCGGCACGCCCGCGGCTTTGGCCCTGTCCACCTGCGCACGGAGCTCCCGCTCGATCTCCGCCGGTTTGGCCTGCGCCACGACCTCGTCTTCGAGAAGTGGCAGATAGCCGTCCTTGTCGAGCAACGACGACACGGCGTCGCGAGAGCTCAACGGGCCCCATCGGAATCCCGTCCACTCGCTGTTGACCGCGAGGTGGATGCCGAGGTCCGCATCCGGGTGCTCGCGCGCCCATCGAGCGACCTCCGGAAACCAGGGGCACGGGACGAGGATGCTGGACGAGGTGATCCACTTGTGTTCCAGCGCTTCGAATGTCGCGCGGTTGACCGAGTGCGACATGCCGAGATCGTCGGCATGGATCACGAGCACGCGCGCGTCGGGCGCGTAGCCGAGCCGCACCTGCAAGGGGGGTTTCTGCTGCGCTGTCGCAGTCGCGACGAGGAACGCGGCGATGACGACCGTTCCCGAGCGAATCATGGTTGCCCTTTCTGAACTCTGTCGCTGTCCGCTGTCCGCTGTCCGCTAGGGTTATTCGACCAGCCAGCCGCGGCGTGCGTTTTTCACACCGAATCACCGGCATTGCCGCGGCACGAGCGGCCAGCAGCCCACAGCCGACAGCGATCCTTACTTCTGATAGCTGAGACCGAACCCGTAGTCGAACAAGGCTCCCTCAGGCTTCACACCGTTGAGCCCCACGTTGATCGGCACCTGCGCCATCGTTCGCGGCCACGTGACGCTCAGGCGGCCGGTCGGATTGTATTTGCCGAACAGCACGTCCGCGATCCCGTCCCCTTCCGATCCCGGGAGCCATGCCGCGATCAGGGCATCCGCGTCGCCGAGGATGGGCTCGAGGATCAGCGGCCGGCCCGAGAAGAGCACGACGACGACGGGGATTCCGGCGCGCTTCGCGTTCTTGACCGCGGCCACATCGTCGGCGTCGAGGCTCAGGTCCTTGCGATCGCCTTTCATTTCCGCGTACGGCTTCTCGCCGATGACGATCACAGCCACCTGCGCGCCAGCGGACGGCTTACCGGACGCGTCATAGGTGACCTCGGCACCGGCAGCCGCCTTCTTGATCGCCTCGAGCACCGTCGTCCCGTCGGTCACGCGGCCGCTGGCGCCCTGCCACGAGATCGTCCAGCCTCCACATTGGAGGCCAAGGTCGTCCGCGGCCTTGCCGCCGACGAAGATCTTTCGGAGCCCCGGCTTGATCGGCAGCGTGTTGGCACGATTGACGAGCAGGACTTGCGACTGTCGCACCGCCTGCCTCGCGACGGCGCGATGCTCGGCTGATCCGATCTTTGCGAGCTCCGACCGATCGCCGAAGGGCCGCTCGAAGAGCCCGAGCCGGAACTTGATCGTCAGGATTCGCCGCACTGCGTCGTCAATCCGTGAGATCGGCACCTTCTTGTCGTTGACGTTCTTCTTCAGGCCCTCGATGAACTCGCGGTACTTGTCGGGCACCATCATCATGTCGATGCCGGCGTTGACTGCGAGCGCGATGTGCTGCAACGCATCGCCGGGCAGCTCGTCGATGCCGTTCCAATCGGAGACGACGATGCCGCGAAAACCGAGCTCGCCTTTCAGGACATCGGTGATGAGATGGCGGTTGCCGTGCATCTTCTGGCCGTTCCAGCTGTTGTAGGACACCATCACCGATCCGACGCCGGCTTTGATTGCGGCGATGTAACCCGCCATGTGTAGCTTCCGGAGCGACGCTTCGTCGAGGACCGTGTCGCCTCGATCGACGCCGTCGCGGGTCCCCCCATCGCCGACGAAATGTTTGGCCGTGGCAAGGACGCGCCCCGGTGCGGACATGTCGGATCCCTGGAGACCGCGAATCGCCGCGCTCCCCAGCGACTCGGCGAGCTCCGCCGTCTCTCCGAATCCTTCGTAGGTACGGCCCCACCGCTCGTCCTGCGGAACCGCGATGCACGGCGCGAAGTCCCAGTGGATCCCGGTGCCGGAGACCTCTGCGGCCGTCACCCGCGCAGCCTCCTCGACGATTTTGGGGTCGCGCGAACAACCCAGACCGATGTTGTGCGGAAACACCACGGCGCCTTTGACGTTGCTGTGGCCGTGGACGGCGTCGATGCCGTAGATGATCGGTATGGCCAACCGTGTAGAGAGCGCGCGTTTCTGAAGCGAGTCGGTGAGCGCCGCCCAACCGCGGGCAGAGACATCAGGGAGTTCGGAGTCTCCGCCGCTCAACACGGATCCGAGGAACAGCTTGTCCACTTCCTCGGGGGACTTCAGAAACGAATGGTCCGCCTGCGTCATCTGCCCGATCTTTTCATCGAGCGTCATTCGTGAGAGCAGATCGTCGACTCGCTTGTCGATCGGCATGGATGCGTCCTTGTAGCCGGCGGACCGATCCTGGACGATGTGTCCGAACTCGACGAGCGGCACGATCAGCCCCGCCGCGATCGTGACAGCGAGCCAGCCGGCGGCGGATCCACTCATAGCGCGGTCACTCCCTTCTGCGTCTTCCCATGTGCCATTTGCCATTTACCCTTTGCCATCCGCCGTCAGGCGGCAGCTAGTCGGCGGCGCGGCCGTGCGCGAGCAAGTGGCGCAGGCGTTCGCGCGCTTCGGTCGAAGCCAGAAGGAGACTGCCCCAGAGCGGCGCATCCTTGTCCAGGCTCGACGCCACGATCGGCGGCGGCGTCGGCACGATGCGCTGTACGACCCGCCGCACGCGCTCGACGAGCGGCTCACCCTGGGCGATCACCGCGCCGCCGAGCACGATGAGTGAGGGATCCAGTACGCTGCAGACATTCGCGGCGGCCATCCCGACGAACGTTCCCAGCTCGTCGACGGCCTGCTGGGCGACGCAGTCACCCGACTCGGCTGCCCGGAACAGATCCGACAGCCATTCCTCACGGTCGCTTCGCTCCGGCTGCCAGCGCTGCTTCAGCGCACCAAGGCCCACGATCGTCTCGAGACAGCCATGCGGTCCGAAGTCGGTGCCAACGTACTGCGGTCCCATGCACATGAGGCCGATCTCGCCGGCGAGGAACTGGAAGCCCTGATACAGCTGCCCGTTGATCATGATCCCCGCCCCGACACCCGTTCCAAAGGACAGAAACGCGCAGGTGTCGTGCCCGCGCGCCGCACCCTTCCAGTGCTCGCCAAGAATCGCGAGGTTGACGTCGTTGTCCACGACGACCGCTGCACCCAGCGCACGCCGCAGGATCGACGCCATCGGCACCTCCGACCAACCCTTCAGGTTCGGCGCGAGCGCAACCACCATTCCTCGTGACGGATCGACGGCACCCGGCGCTCCCGCGCCGACGACCAGCAGCTTCGACGCGGGTACGTCGGCCTCGCGCATGATGGCGCGGAGGTCGTGTGCAAGCGAGGTCAGGAGCTCAGTTGGTTCCAGTTCGTGCGGTGTCGGAACGATCCGGCGGGCCAGGAGCTCGCCACGCAGGTTGGCCAGGCCGATCCGGGTACGGGTCGGTCCGAGATCGATGCCCCCGAGGAATCCATGGCGCGCGTTGAATTCCATGCGCGCAGGCCGTCGCCCGCCTCGTGATGGACCCGCGCCAAGCTCGGTGAGGAGTCCCGTACGGATGAGGTGCGAGGCCAAGCTTCCGACAGTTGGCGCCGACAGGCCGGTGACCTCGATCAACTCGGCGCGGGTGAATGGACCCTCACGCGCCATCGACGCCGCCAGCACCCGCTCGAGGTTCAGGCGGCGGAGGTGGGCGGCGTCGCGGGCCTCATCCTTTGCCGTCAGCAGATGGCGCACTGAGCTGGAACTCCCTACTGGCATGACGGGTTCACCCGAGTCTATGAGAAACGTGATTCCACTCGCAATGATTTTTAAGGACCTTAATTAAGCTTGCGATTCGGCGGGCATGCGGCTAACCTGCCCGCCATTGGAGGATCGTGGATGCGAGTCCTGGGTCTGCTGGCCGCGACGGCGCTCACCGTCCTGAATGCCGTTCCCGTGCGAGCGGATCAGGCCGCTCGCATTCCGTTAAGGGACGGCTGGACCATCCGGCCATCGGCTGAGGTCTCCGCAGCGGGGGCTACGGTCTCGCAACCCGGGTTCGATGTGAGCCGCTGGCACAAGGTCACGGTTCCAAACACCGTGGTCGGCGCCCTGGTGCAGAACGGGCAGTACCCCGATCCCTACTTCGGGATGAACTTGCGAGGGATTCCGGGGACGACCTATCCCATCGGCGAGCGCTTCACGCTTCTGCCGACACCAGCCGACAGTCCGTTCAAGTCCTCGTGGTGGTACCGCACCGAGTTCACCCTTCCACCGAATCGTGCAACCCGGGCTCTCTGGATCAACTTCAACGGGATCAACTACCGCGCGAACATCTGGATCAACGGCGTGCGGATCGCCGCTGCGAACGAGGTCGTGGGTGCGTTCCGCCGCTACCGGTTCGAGATCACGCGACACGTCCGCGCCACCGGGCCCAATGCGCTCGCAGTCGAAGTCACCGGACCCGAGCCGCACGATCTTGCGATCATGTGGGTCGACTGGAATCCCACGCCGGCGGACAAGAACATGGGGCTCTGGGGAGATGTGTTCCTGACCGACAGCGGTCCGATCGCGATCGAGCATCCGTTTGTCTCGCCCACGCTGGAGGTGCCCTCCCTTCGACGCGCCTCACTGACAGTGACGACCGAGGTGCGGAATACCACGGACGAAGCCGTGACGGGTACCGTTCGCGGCTCGATCGGGTCGATCACCTTCGATGAATCGGTGTCGCTCGCGGCACGCGAGCACCGCACGCTCATCTTCACACCGGATCGAGTCAAGGC
>DATAEK010000224.1:0-13927 GCA_036258055.1 Vicinamibacterales bacterium | reverse complement strand
TAATACCTGGCGTCGAAGAAGCGGAAGTTTTCCACCGCTCCGAGAAACCAGGCGACGTGGCGCATCACCTCTCCCCGTCCCGACAGCCGCGCCGGATGACCGAGCGCCGGCGCGTATGCCAGTTCCCACACAATGTCGTCGGCAATCAGCGTCTGCCATTGCTCGGGGTCAGCCACCAGCGTCTGGAGGTGCCGTTGCAAAAGATCAACGGCCATCGTCAACACAGCCTCCTTCGTCGCCCCGTTGTCGCCGAACGGCATGCGATTGAGCCGCGGCCTTGTTGCCGAAGGATCTTGCCACAGGTCGGCGCCGCCGCCGGCTCCAATCGCTGTTAGACGTCGGTGCTAGATACCGATCTCGACGCAGCCGCCCGTCGGCTGGTTAGACCGCGTTACCGTGGGAGCTGCCATTCCGGATTGAGTGACGGACTCGCGGTGAGTCGGACGAGATGCTGCCCGTCAGCATCGGCTGTGTAGAGACCATCGAAGCCGTCGCGGCCCGAAATGAACGCGACGTGTCTCCCGTCCGGCGACCATGTGTACATGCCGTCATACGCGGAGGAGCTCGCAAAGTCTGTCTGCCTCCGGTCGGAGATCCGCACAACGCCCATGTCGTAGTTTTTACCGCGCGCGATCTGAAAAGCGATGCGAGATGTGTCGGGTGCCCATCGCGGCACATCCTTGGTCACGCCCGCCCCAACGGTCAGTCGCGTAAGACCTTGCCCGTCCGGACGCATGACATAAAGGTCCTGGGTGCCATCACGATCAGAAACAAATGCGATAGCTGACCCGTCTGGTGACCACGTTGGGCTGGCATCAGAGCCAGAGTTGTTCGTCAGACGCCGCACATCACTGCCATCGGCTCGCATCGCATAGATTTCTGCGTTCCCATCGCGAGTGGATGAGAACGCGAGACGCGTACCATCCGGCGACCAGGACGGGTCACGGTCCTCACCAGGAGACGACGTCAACCGCGTCACCTGGGTTGACTCCACATCCACGGTATAGACGTCGATGTTCTCATCCGCGACAGCCGCAAATGCGATCCGTTTGCCGTCGCGAGACCAACCCCGCGCTGCTTTGGCCACGATCTGCGAGTAGAGGTGTCTCTCGCGGGTCCCGTTCGAATCCATGACCCAGAGTTCCCAGCCAGAGTCGACCTGCGAGCCGAAAGCGATCTGCGCGCCGTCCGGGGACCACAGTGGGAATCGATCCTGCACAGCGCGCCGGGTGAGCCGTCTTTGGCTCCGGCCAGCGGAGTCCGTCACGTAAATCTCCCAATTGCCGTCTCGATGGGAAGCAAACGCGATCTCAGGGGATTCAATGTTCAGCGAAGCCGCACCTGACGGTGACTGGGCGCTCGCCGAAAACCAGATGCCAGACAGGCAGATCGCGACGAAAGTAATGAGTCGAGAGAAGACCATTTTTTGCTTCCTCCTTTCAGGTCCAAGCGGTCTAAGGTGCGCGATGAGCCGCGGCGCGCTCGTTGCTGAGATCTTTTAGGATGATACGCGCGCCGTCGGCTCCATTACGGGGTTAGGCCGCGTGTTGATCGGCCCGCCGCCACGCCTGACGTGTCAGAATCCCAGCGAGTCCCAGGAACCACAGCAACCCCGCAATGGTCGTCAGATACTCGATTTGGAAGGGACCGCTGCCTGGTCTGATCGCGGATCCTGCGCCGACGGCCGCGACCAGCGCGACCACCGAGATGGAGCTGAGCCGCCGATGCCCGCTCACGAGTAAGCGCCACGACACAATGAGCAGCCACGCGCCGCACACCGCAAGGCCGACCCATTCGGACATGAATGTAGTGGCGGTGTCCGTGGTGATGTCATCGAACGCCGCGAACGCGAGCAGGACCGTGGCGAGCGTGACGGCGGCATCTCGCAGCAACTGGCGGCGTGATCGCTCAGCGCGATGCCCCTGCGTCACGGTCTTCCCTCCTCGAGGGCGCTTGCCGTTCGCTCAGCAGCCTAACCAATAGTAGGCCGATCGCCATGTCTCGGCGACCGTGCGAAGTCCGCAGCATAACGCGAAAGTGACGAACGGCAGAACCTTCTAGCGTGTTGAACCGTAGCGCAGCGATTTTTCTAGAGGTTTCCTTGACTACATGTGCACTTGGATCTCCCGCCCGGAGTCGTCCCCGGATTCTCGTCATTCGCGTTGCAGCGTTGGACGTCGCAGGAGTTGAGGTGCCGTTACCTGGCTGGCAGCTCCAACGCCCAGTTGAGCACCATGCGCACCGCGCGCGACGATGGCCCCGAATCGGCTGGTCTGACGAGAAGGAAGCGCCCGGTTACCGGATTCACGTCATAGCTGCGCCCCGACTCGATGCCGGTGTTGTAGATGCCATCGAACAGACCTCGCGGCGGGCCGTGACGAAACGTCCTGCCCGGCTCGAGCGGCACCGCCATCAAACGGTTCGCGCTGCGGTAGAACAGCTGGCGGCCATCGCTCGACCAGTGCGGCTCTTCACCCCCTTCGGAAGTGACCTGCCACCGTACTCCGCTGCCCTCGAGCTCCCGGACGTAGATCTCGGGTCGGCCGGTGTCGTCTGATTCGTAGGCCAGCCAGTTACCTCCCGGGCTCACCGCTCCCGCGTACTCGTTCGAGGGAGTGCCGACCAGCCTCTCGGGCGGCGCGGACGTCCCGAACGTGACCCGAAGGATGTCGCCGCGGTCCGACGCCGGATTCACCACATCGACGATCGCCGAGGTCTCTTTCGGATCGACCCACGCAATGTATGAGCGGCCAGGTGTCTTCGCGACCGCAACCGCGTCGCGGCTCCCGTCGGCAGGCTTTTTCATCAGCGTCGATTCCGTACGTGCCGCGTCGAACGACGAGTAGTACACCGTCAAGCCATCGGGGGACCACGTCGGCGCGGCGTTCGTGCCGGTGAAGGTCAGGCGGTTGAAGGTGCCGGCGGCGAACTCGTAGATCCAGACGTCGCCGTTTCCGCTGGTGCCGCCGAGCAGGGCCGCACGCCGGCCGTCCGGCGAAATCCGCACTTCCTGGTGCCGGCCGGCCGGGAGTTTTGCGAGCTCCGTCTGGCCTGGCGCATCAACCCAGACGAGGTCTCGCAATTCGCTGAGGGACGTGCCCGGCACGAACGCCAGCGTTCCATCGCTCGCACACGAGAAATGGGCGGCTCCCGTACTGGCGTCTCGCGCGACTGCCGGAATCACCTGCACCGGCTCGCCTGACGTCGTCAGGCGATCGGGGTCGAACGCAATCGAGAACAGTCCTCCTCCTTTCGAGTACAGCAGCCGTCCGTCGCCGCAGTAGCGCGCCATCGCCGCGCCCCTGATCACCACGCGCCGCTCTCCGGTCTGGACCATCACCGCATCGATGTTCCCGCCATCGTAACTGTCCGGGCTTGCCATGGTCCCGACCGTGAACAGCACGCTCCTGCCGCCTGGAAGCACCTCGGGCCAGCGATGGGTCCGCTCTCCGGCCGCCAGCGTCGTCACTGGCCGCTGCTGCCCGCCGGCAGCCGGCATGCTCACCAGCGGCGCCGCCGCGTCGGCGGTCAGGAACAGCGTGCCATCATCCGACCACGAGATGCCGCGCACGTCGCGTGCGGTCCCGATGGTCGCCGCTTCACCGTCGATAGGTGCCTTGCGGATGGCGCCGCCCGCGAAGAACGCGACCCACTTGCCGTCAGGCGACAGCGCGGGGCCCGTACCGCGCTCGCTGCCCGGAATCACGCGAGCAACCGCATCCGATCGGGTCCGGACATAGACGCGGTCGATCCCTCCGGCAGCCGCCACGAAAGCGGCGGTCCTGCCGTTTGCTGAGAGGGCCACCGCCGGCCGGAAGACGAGCGTCAGCGCGGCGGAGGCGTCTGGCGGGTACATATCGAAGCGCGTGATCGTCCCGGGCACGCTCGGCTGTTGCCGTGCCCGTGTGACAACGAGATAGCCGGAGGCGAGGGTGAGCAACGCAACCGCCATCAGCGAAGGGATGGCCCAGCCTCGCGATCGCGCGATCGTCGCGTCGCGAGCGGATCGGCTCGCATCTTCATGGCTCGCATGCGGAGTCTCGAGGACCAGACGCGCCTCGCCGATGTCGCGAAGGCGCTTCCGCGGATCCTTCTCTAAGCAGCGCCGCAACAATCGTGCGACGGAGGCCGGAACTCCAGCCGGAAGGGCGTTCCAATCCGGCTCACGCGAGACGATCGCCGACAGCACATCGGTGACCGTCTCGCCGGCGAACGGCCGGCTGCCCGTCAGCATTTCGTACAACACGCAGCCGAACGCCCAGATGTCGACGCGGCGATCGATGATCTTGCCGCGCGCCTGCTCCGGCGCCATGTAGGCCGCGGTGCCGAGAATCACGCCGAACTGGGTCACGGCCGGCGAGGTGAAGGTCGGCGAGTTCTCGATCATCTCAGCCGCTGCACCGGACATCGCACCCACGCCCATCGCCTTCGCCAGTCCGAAGTCGAGGACTTTCACGACGCCGTCCGGCCTGACCTTCACGTTGGCTGGCTTCAGGTCGCGATGGATGATTCCCTGATCGTGCGCCGCCTCGAGGGCTTCGCTGATCTGAGTGGCGACGTCCAGTGCGTCTTCAACGGATATGCCGCCGGCCGCAGCGATCAGCTCGGCGAGCGTCGGGCCGTCGACGAGCTCCATCACGAGCGCCAGGACACCCGCGCTCTCCTCGACGCCGTAGATCTGTGCGATGTGGGGATGATTGAGCGACGCCAGGACTTGGGCTTCACGCTCGAAGCGCGTCAGCCGTTCCGCGTCCGTCGCGAAGAGCGAGGGCAGGATCTTGATCGCGACGTTGCGCTGCAGCCGTGTGTCGCGGGCACAGTAGACCTCGCCCATGCCACCAGCACCCAATTGCGCGGTGACCTCGTACTGATTCAGACGTGTGCCGGTCGTCAGCGACATGCGGCTCAGGGGTAGTGTCGGGGGGAACGATGCGGATTATATCAATGGTTCAAGAGTCGCCCTCGCCGCAAACACCAGGAACCATCGAGGAACGGGCGCGCGAGCGCCTCCGGAAATTCCGCCCCTCGCCATCGGAAGCGAACGCCCGGTTTTCACTTGAGTCGGTGCGCGGTTCCAACCTAGAGTGATGCCGTAATTCTGCGGTTTACACCCGTGCTACTACCGTCCATCCTCGTCTGACGTGCATTCGAGTACGGGCGACGGTCGCGCGACCCGTCGCCTGAGGAGGGTCACATGGTGTCTGCTGCGAATGGCTCTGCACGCGCTGCCCGCTTGCTCTCCGTGACGCTTCTCGTCGCGGGACTCCTCATCGGCGAAACGACGCCGCTTCTCGCCCAGAGCCAGGCCATCGACGGGACCATCGAAGGATTCGTCCGGGGACAGAATGGCGAGCCGATGTCCGACGTCAGCATCGTGGCAACCAACGTCCGCACCGGATACGAGCGGAGGGTCACCACGGACGCCGGCGGCCGCTACTTGATGTCGCTCCTGCCACCGGGCGATTACGTCATTCAGGCGTCCAAGCAGGGGCTGGCGACCATCACCCGCGCCAACCTGGAAGTGAGCGCTGGCCGCGTGCTGACGATTGAGATCGAGATGTCGAGCAGTTCTTTCACCGAAACGATGGAGGTCACGGCGGCTTCGCCCACGATCGAGGTCGGACGTACGGTCGTGAGCAACACGCTCGACGAGCGGACCGTTCGCGCGCTGCCGTTGCAGGGGCGCAGCATCCAGGATTTCTACATCGTGCAGCCCGGCGTCAACGCCGGTCCGCCGGATGGCGGCTCGGGATCGGGCACGCCGACGATTTCGACCGTCTACGGCGGGCTCGGCCTCCGTCAGATGAACATCGACGGCGTCTCGAACAACCTCCAGGGCGGCGCGCGCAATCTCGTGATCAGCGAGGAGTCGATCGCCGAATTCCAGACCGTCACGAATTTTTCGGCCGAGTTCGGCCGCGTCGCCGGCGGACTGCAGAACGCCGTCACCCGATCCGGCAGCAACGCGCTGCACGGCTCGATGTATCTGTTCACACGGCAGAAGTTTCTGAACTCGTCGCCCTTCCTGCAGCCGCCGGGCACGCCGAAGCCCGACTTCTCCCGGTACAATTTCGGGGGGACCCTGGGCGGGCCGCTCATCGCCAATCGCGTGTTCTATTTCGCCAATTACGAACGATGGATGGCCGATGCGCCGACGGTCTCCACGTTCAGCGCCGCCGACGCACAGCGCCTGGGGATCTCCCCGGACAATATCGGCACCTATGAGGCGCAATTCCGGGCGCATACGCTGACGGGCAAAGTGGATGTTCTGGCCACACCGAACCAGCGCCTCTCCTCGCGCTACTTCTACTATTACGACCGCGAATCGCCGAACACCTTCGGGGGCAACCAGACTCGCGACACGGCCTCGCGCTTCGACGAGGAGCCGCAGTCCCTGACGACCCAGCTCGTGTCCATCTTCCGCTCGAACATCGTGAACGAGGCCCGCTTCCTGTTCGCCAGCCGCGGGATCAGCAACGGCGTCGAGGTCAACCCCAACAATCCGAACATCAGCATCAGCGGAGTGGGCAGCTTCAACGGGAACGCGAACGGTCATCGCCGGACCCGCGAGCGAGGGTTGCAATTCAACGAGAACCTCTCGATCGTCAAGGGCGCGCACACCTTCAAGATGGGAGTGGACATCCTGCCCGTCTGGTTCAAGGAACGCATCACCAACATCAACGGGACGTTCACGTTCGGTGGGCTCGCGGCGGTGGCGGGCGTCCGCGGTGCGATCCCGGCGACCGACCAGTTCATCCTGACCGAATCGGGCGCCATCGATCCCGCGACCGGTCAGCGCTACTCGTACTCGCGGTTCACCCAGTCGATTGGCCCGGAATACCAGGAAGCGCGCACCATCAATCAGGGATACTTTTTCCAGGATGATTTCCGGCTGACCAGCCGGGTGAAGTTGAACCTGGGCGTGCGGTATGAGGTGTTCTCGCGAGCCAAGGACAGCCCCAATCCCGTGTTGCCGGGCGTGGGTGTGTTCCCGGGCGACAGCAACAACTGGGCGCCGCGTCTGAGCGTGGCGTGGGATCCGTTCGGGACCGGCCGGGACGTCATCCGCGCGGGCTACGGGATCTTCTACAACATGATGACGCCGCAGACGTTCAACACCTTCCTCCGCGGCAACGGGCTCGACGTGTTGAACGTCAATGTGACGCCCACCAATCCCGGGGCGCCGGCGTTCAGCCGCGGGCCGGTCGCACCGATCACCGGGGTCAACGTGGTGTCGGATATCCGGATCATGGACCCCGACTTCCAGGACATCAAGGCTTACGAGTACTTCACGAGCTACGACCGCGAACTCTTCCAGGACTTCGCGCTCTCGGTGACCTACCGGATCAATCGCGGGCGCAATCTGCCAGTGGCCTACGTCACCAACCTGACCCCGGCCGGCACCCTCGCGGACGGCAGGCGACGCTGGACCACGAGCCCGCGGCCCGATCCCCGGTTCGGCAACATCTTCGTCTCGCAATCGATTGGCTACCAGAACTACCAGGGCCTGGTCACGGTACTGAACAAGCGCTTCTCGCACGGCGTGTCGTTTCAGGCCTCGTATCACTGGTCGAAGGTCGAGGGGGCCGGGTTCAGCAACGACTTCACGGGCTTCGGCATCTTTACCTCGCCGTCCGATCCGCAGAACATCGAGGCGGACAACGGCACCGGCGACTTCGACATGCCGCACCGGTTCGTCCTCACGGGCGTGTTCGAGCCGCGGTTCAGCGGATTGGAAGGCGCGGCAGGGGCGCTGGCCAACGGCTGGCAACTGGCGCCACGGGTCGTCGCGACGAAGAACTATCCCTTCACTGCGGTCACCGGTCTCGACAACAACGGCGACACCGTCTTCAACGATCGGCCCGTCGGGGTTGGATACAACACGTTCCGCGTCCCTGGGTATTACGCGATCGATCTGCGGGTGGCGCGAAAGTTCCCTGTGGCCACGGATTGGGTCCTCGAGTTGATCATCGAGGGCTTCAACCTGGCGAACCAGATCACTCCGCAGGGCGCCACGGCGGTGAACCGGACATGGGGCACGGGTCTCACGCCGAACACCACCTTCGGCCAGATCATCAATTCGCAGGCCGCCCGTCAGTTCCAGATGGCGTTCCGACTGACGTTCTGATTGAGGGTGCCCTCTACTCAGTGTGGCTGTGCGCCTGCGGCCGGCAGCATCTTCTCCAGGGGCTGGTCAGCGAGCGGCGACAGCCCGACTCCGAGCCAGCGCGCCACCGTCGGCGCGATTTGCGTCATACGGACGACACCGAGGTTGCCGCGGCCACGCGCGTCCGGCCCCGACACGACGAGCGACGCGTACAGCTCCGGACGCCTCGGGTCGAACCCGTGGCCGCCGCTCATCGCCCGGCCATCGTTCATGGCGACCCCGGCGAGCAAGCTGTCGTGGCCACCGCCGGTGTAGAAGCCGGATTGCATGTCGATCCCGAGCACGGCATCCGGAAAGCTCCCCAATTGCGCGATCTCCTCGCGAGACCAGATGGTTCGTATGCCGTTGGCGGGATCGGCGCGCAGCTTTTCCAGCATTTCCCGGATGCGGCTGACCAGTGGCTGGTCGCGTGGGTTCTTCAGGAACACGAATCCGGACCCGCCCGTCGAGTAGAAGTACGCCTCCCACTTCCGGATGCGGCCGCGATCGTCAGTTTCGAGCAGGCGCTCCTGCTTGAACAGCGTATTGACCTGGAGCCGTTTGCTGATCGGCAGGAACCCATGATCCGAGACCACGAGCACGTGGGTTCTCTCCCGCAGCCCGCCGTCGGTCAGTGTCTTCAGTAGTGTCCCGATGTATCCGTCAATGCGCTCGAGGGTGGCCAGCGACTCAGGCGACCCGAGGCCCGTGTTGTGCTGCATCGTATCGAGCTCGACAAAGTGCACGAGCATCAGATTCGGCTGATACGTGGCGAGTATGAACTTCGCCATATCGAGCCGGTCTGCATCCGTGAGACGCCCCGGCAGCGGCTGGCGCCGGGCGATTTCGATGGCGTCGAGCAGGTGCGGCGTCGATGCCACCTTCAGGAACATGACGCTCTCCGGATGATCGTTCCCAAAGTTGGTTCGCCAGAATTCGGGGACGTGGAAATCTATGTCCATACCGACGGTCACCGGCCACGTCACCGCGCCGGTCTTCAATCCGCTCGAATGAGCGGCGCCGAGGAGCGTCGGAACCTGAATGGCACTCGCATACCAGTTGCTCGCATTGCCCGAGCGATCCTCCGGATCGAACATTCCGTTGTTCAAGATGCCGTGGACCGCCGGGCTGACACCAGTCACGAGTGTGGTGTGCGCGGGATAGGTCACCGATGGAAGGACACTGATCACTCCCTGGGCCGATGCGCCCTCGGCAACCAGTGCCCTAATCACCGGGATGCGCGCGGGTCCCGGCGAGGTATACGACGCCGGCATCATGCCATCGACCGAGATCATCAACACGTGCACGTCGGGCCCCGCGGCCAGCGCGACGGTCGCGGCAACGAGCGACAGCAAAGCAATGAGCGGGCGTGATCGTCTCATGGCAACCTCACGATGGGGACGAGACCAGACCTGAGCAGCCGCCGGCACCGGCTCACAAGCGCCGACGACATCATAAGAGCGTGTAACAAAACCTCAAAACCTGATCCTGCGAAAGCGCTGAGCAGCGGCCTGAGGGGTTCCGCTTTTGCAGCAAGGGGGCAGCGTCGCTACAATCGCCCTCGACTCTCATGTCCCTGTCCCCTGGCACGCGCCTGGGACCCTACGAAATTCTGTCCGGCCTCGGCGCCGGGGGCATGGGCGAAGTCTACAAAGCGCGTGACGTTCGCCTCGATCGGTTGGTCGCGATAAAAGTCTTGCCAGCCGACCAGCTGACCGACCCGGAAAGCAAACGTCGGTTCATACGGGAAGCCCGAGCCGCCTCGGCCCTGAATCATCCCAACATCGTCACGATTTACGACGTCGGATCCGAGAACGGCGTCGAGTTTCTTGCGATGGAACTGATCGAGGGCCGGACGCTCGACGAGCTGACACCGCGCCACGGTTTTCGGGTTCCCGAGATGCTGCGCTACGCCGAGCAGGCCGCGGACGCGCTGGCCAAGGCGCACGCCGCCGGCATCGTGCACCGGGACCTGAAGCCTGGAAACGTGATGGTCACCGGCGACGGCCTGGTAAAGGTGCTCGATTTCGGCATCGCCAAGCTGGTCGGGTCGTCAACCGGACAGCCGGCAAACGTTGCGCACTCCACTGCCACAGCCTCCGAAGCCGGGCTGATCGTCGGAACCGCATCGTTCATGTCGCCCGAGCAGGCTGAAGGCAAGCCGGTCGACGCGCGCTCCGACATCTTTTCGTTCGGGGCGGTGCTGTACGAGATGGCGACCGGCCAGCGCGCGTTCACGGGCGACACGCCGATGTCGACGATCTCGGCGATCCTTCGCGACGAGCCGAAGCCGCTCTCCGATTTCCGCCGCGAGATTCCCGCGGAGCTGGAGCGTGTGATCAGACGATGCCTGCGCAAAGATCCCGCGCGCCGGTTTCAGACGATGGCCGATCTGAAAGTCGCACTGGGAGAGCTCAAAGAGGAATCCGATTCGGGCACACTCGCCGGCGTCCCTCGGGCGACTGCGCAGCCCGCCCGTTCCAATATGCGGACGCTGGTGCTCGTCCTCGGCGGCGTTGTGCTGGTGGCCGGTGCGGTCGCCAGATGGTTCGTCACGCGAAAAACGGTCCCGACGGCCGTCGCCATAGAGCGTCCGGCGCCCCTCACCAGCTACCCGGGCGACGAATCGTACCCAAGCTTCTCCCCTGACGGCAGCCAGGTCGTGTTCTCCTGGGACGGCGAGAAGCAGGACAACTACGATCTCTACGTCAAGGTCGTCGGGCCCGGCGCGCCGCTGCGGCTGACAACCGACCCCGGTGTTGATTTCAGCCCGGCGTGGTCGCCTGACGGACGCACCATTGCCTTTGCGCGGAGCAACGCGGAGGAAATCCAGATCATGCTGATCCCTGCGCTCGGGGGGCCGGAGCGCACACTCGCGCGGTTCACACGCAATCGCTCGTACCGAATGCTCAGCTGGGCGCCGGATGGCAAGTGGTTGGTCGTCGCCGGCCGACGCGGCGACGATTCCAGCAAATTACATGCTATTTCGATTGAATCCGGCGAGGTCCGTCCGCTGACCAACCCGTCGCCTTCCGTGGAGGACGTCGATCCGGCGGTCGCGCCAGACGGCAAGGTGATCGCCTTTGAGCGGGTGTCGGGCATGAACATCGCGGAGATTTGGGTGCTGAACGTGTCGGGCACGCTGGAGCCACAGGGCGAGCCCCGGAAGCTCCCGGTCGAGGGGTCGTTTGCCAGGCAACCCGCGTGGACCGCTGACGGACGGGAGATTCTCTACGCCGCGGGGATCGACCTGCGGTCCAACCTCTATCGGACACCGGCGGACGGCTCGGGACCGTCGCACCTGATTCAGGCGCTCGGCGACGGCGTTGACGGGCCATCGTTGTCGTACAGCAGCCGACGATTGGCGTACAGCCGTTACCTTCGGAACTCGAACATCTGGCGGCTGGATCTGCGGGCCAGAACCCTCGAGCCGGGACTGCTCATCTCCTCGACCCTCCGCCAGGCCTCTCCGCAGTACTCGCCCGACGGCAAGCGGATCGTGTTCTATTCGAACCGCAGCGGCCTGAACCAGATCTGGGTGTGCGATGCCGACGGCACACGGACGGCGCAGCTCACGTCGATGACCGGCAACATTACCGGCACTCCGCGCTGGTCGCCCGATGGGAAGCAGATCTCGTTCGACTCCAATACCAGCGGAGACTGGCAGATTTACGTGATGGATGCGGACGGCGGCAAGCCGAAACCGTTGACGAACGACAAGTTGAATAGTTTCGTCCCGAGTTGGTCGCGCGACGGCCGCTGGGTCTACTTTGCCAGAGGGAGTACCGGCAACGAGCAGATCTGGAAGATTCCGTCGCAGGGCGGCACTGCGGTGCAAATCACCCGTCACGGGGGATCCGCGGCCACCGAGTCGGTCGACGGTAAGACACTGTTCGTCGTACAGCCAGGCGCGGCAGATTCAGTCGTCAACAAAATCGCGGGCACCGGCTCCAGCCTCTGGCGGATGCCGGTCGACGGAGGCGCCGAGGTCATGGTGGTCCCGTCCATCTATCGCTATAACTTCGCCGTCACCGCCACCGGCATCTACTACGACACGCCGACGCTGCCGGACAAACCCTCGTCGATCGAGTATCTGGACTTCGCGACCGGCAAGGTGACTACGCTGCACACGCTCACCAAGCCGGTCGATCTGGGCCTGGCCGTGTCGCCGGACGGCCGGTATCTTCTCTTCGCGCAGAGCGACTTCTACGGAAGCGACCTGATGTTGGTCGAGAACTTCAAGTAGTCGGCGTTCAGGTTCGTGCCCCCTCATCGATCTCTTCCCGAAACGTTGGTCGTTCGGTCCCACACAAACCTGAAAGGGAGATCGCGCTGTTCGAGTGGGGCGACGAGGTGGTGCAACGCGGGTTAGACGGCGAACCCCCTCACGGCACCGCGTAGAATCGCTGCAACCATTCAACGCTCCCTGTCCAATGGGTATGCCTGTCGGAAGGCGTCGATCACTTCGATGAACCTCGGAGGCAACCGTTCGAGGACGGCGTCGACAATGGTCTCAGGCACCCGTCCATAAAAGGCCTCCGCGATGCCTCCGGCGATTGCGGCCTGCGTGTCGGCATCGCCGCCGAGCGACACCGCGAGTCTGATGGCGTCCTCGACATCGCAGGAATCCAAGCAAGCCACGATCGCTTCAGGGACGGAGCCTTGGCACGACACGTCCCACTGATAGTCGGGTCGAATCTGGTCTACCGTTCGGTGCAGGTTATAGCCAAAACGCTGCGCCAGATCCTCTCTAATCTCGTCCTTCGAGGCGCCGGATCGCGCCAGGAAGACCGCAAGTGCGGTTGCCTGGGCGCCCTTGATGCCTTCCAAGTGGTTGTGAGTGACCGCAGCGCTGCGTTCGGCTTCATCCAACACGTCCTCAACGCTATCGAACGCAAAGCCCACAGGGGCGACGCGCATCGCGGAGCCATTGCCCCAGCTGTTGTATGGACGGGGTTCTTCGGCCAAGAGCAGGCTAGCAGCCCGTGGTGAAACGCTGAATTCGGCCGGGCGCCAACGGTGTCACCTGTTCTTCCCCTTGCGCTTCGCTTGCGCCCTGACCCACGACACATAGTCCTTGGGGACATCGAGCTTCTTGAGCTCATTCCACGCGGCGATTACCTCGGCACGCGTCGCCTTCTTGTTGGCTGCGAGGAAATCAGCGACGAAGTTGCAGTAGCAACGGATAGGGATCCTCTCGAATCGCTGCATCTTGTTCAGGATAATGTACTGCCGGACGAGATCGCCGTACGTGGGGCGGGCGCCGCTCGTGATCTGTTCTTCTCGCCAGCGGTTCAGGCGATACCAGACTCCAGACTTCCTGCGAACGTCCGGCGCCATCAGACGGGCCTGTTCGATGACGAAGTCCTTCGTTTCACGGTTGCTCGTGTAGTGCTCGATCTGAAGCTTCAAGCGGAGGCCACGTTCGAAGTCCTTTGTACCCGTCCTGCGCAATGCCCGCTTCGTGGGCAACGCAGCGTTGCCCGTGCGTAGGAACACCACGATGGCCTTTTCGAGCTCGTCTTTTCGCAGCTTCGTCGCAGCGGGGATACCGATGCGCCCGGCGAAGTCCTTCAGTTGCTCGCGATACCAGTAGCCGTTCTCGAACTCGCGAAGCGTCATCGTCGGAGAGAGGGCGCTGGCCACGCTGCGACAGCTTACGGTTCCACTGATACATTGGCTATTTGTCGAATTCGTTCAAGTTCTGTTCGCAGTGCAGTCATTTCCTGGAAAGTAAATGACGCGTCTTCGTAATAATCATGGAACCGCGAAATCATTGGG
>DATAEK010000220.1:0-3884 GCA_036258055.1 Vicinamibacterales bacterium | reverse complement strand
CCCAGATCTCACGACGGTGACCTGTGTCTACAAGGGGGAGCAGCCCATCGCCAGCGGGATCGTCCACCGCCGCGGCGACTGGGCCGAGGTGGTCTGGGCCTCGGCACTCCGCGAGTTCAATCCGCTCTGCGCGAACGTCTTTCTGTATTGGCAGCTGATTCGAACGGCGATTGTCCAGGGCTGCCGCACGTTCGAGTTCGGGCGGTGCACACCGGGCGAGGGGACCTTCCACTTCAAGCGGCAGTGGGGCGCGGCACCGTCGCCGCTCGTGTGGGAATACTGGACGAAGAGCGGTGCGATCGACTTCGACGCGAGCCCGCGGAATCCGAAGTACGCGCGGGCCGTGGCGGCCTGGCGTCACCTACCTCTGTCACTGACGACGGCCATCGGGCCGCGCATCGTCCGCTGCATTCCGTGCTGACATGACCGGACTGTTCCTCGTGTCACTCGGCCTTCTGATTTACGTCTATGCAGGCTATCCACTGCTCTTGTGGACGTTCGTACGACTACGCGGGGCGAGGCCGCTTCGCAAAGGGGACGATCTGCCGCGCGTGAGCCTGGTGATCTCCGCCTACAACGAGGCGGACGTCATCCAGTCGAAGATTGAGAACGCGCTTGCACTTGACTATCCGGCCGCGTTGCTGCAGATCGCGGTCATCTCGGATGCATCGACCGATGCGACCGACGCGATCGTGCGCCGGTTCGCGCCCCGCGTCGAGCTGCTCCGGCAGAGCGAGCGGCGCGGGAAGACCGCCGGCCTCAATCGTTTCGTGCCGACGCTGACCGGAGATGTCGTCGTCTTTTCGGACGCCAACGCAATCTATCAGCCTGATGCGATCCGCAAGCTGGTCCGAAACTTCAAGGACAGCGACGTGGGCTGCGTGACTGGTGAGGCGCGCTACACGAAAGGCGATCAATCCGTCGCCGGCATCGGCGAGCGCGTGTACTGGGATTACGAGATCTGGATCAAACGTCTCGAGACCGGCGTCGGATCGATGGTCGGCGGGGACGGAGCGATCTATGCCATCCGCCGCGGGCTGTGGCGAAGCCTGCCGGAACACGCGATAAACGATTTCCTGAATCCCCTGCAGATCGTCGCGGCCGGCTTCCGAGGCGTTTACGAGCCGGAAGCCGTCTGCTACGAAGAAACGGCCGGTGGAACGCGCCGCGAGTGGCGACGGCGCATTCGCATCGTCAGCCGGAGCTGGCAGGCGGTATTCCTGGCGCCGGCGACCTTGAACCCCGCGCGCGTCGGGCTCTTCGCCTTCTGCCTTCTGTCACACAAAGTGCTGCGCTGGTTCTCCGGGCTGTTCATCGCTGCGGCCGCGGTGGCGTCGATCGCTCTCGTCATGCGGATGCCGGCGATCGGTCCGGAAGGTCTTGCCGCGGTCGCGCTGATCGCAGCCGCCCTCTTCGCGTTCATTCCGCAGGTCCGGAGAAGCGGCGGTTTCATCTTGTACTTCACGGTCATCAACGCCGCGTCGCTCGTCGGGCTTTACCGCGGCACGTTTGGCTCGGTCTCGGGTGTCTGGACGACGCCGCGAGAGGAGCCCATCTCGGCCGGCCGTATGCTGAGGCCCGGGCTCATGGTGCTGGCCATGGCGTGCGGGGCGATTCTCTACGGGACGTTGCGCCTCGTGATGGGCGGCGTCGCCGCGGCGCCGGTTGTGTTCTGGTCGGCGATGAGCGTGCTCGTCTACGTCTACGCGGGGTATCCGATTCTGCTGTGGCTGCTTGCAAAGCTCGCTCGGCGGCCGGTCGCGGCGGCCGGGGTCGAGCCGCGGGTCTGCCTTCTCATCGCGGCCAACAACGAGGAATCCGTCATCGAGGACAAGGTCCGCAACTCACTGGCGCTGGATTATCCCAGTGATCGACTCGAGATCCTCGTGGCGTCGGATGGGTCGCACGACAAGACCAATGACATTGTCCGATCGTTTGCTTCCCGCGGCGTCAGGCTGCTGGCCTTTCCGGAACGCCGCGGCAAGATTTCGGCCATCAACGAAGGGATGCGCGAGATCGACGCCGAAGTCGTCGTCCTGTCCGACGCCAACACCTTTCTTCGAAAGGATGCCATTCGGGCGCTCGCCGGTAACTTCGCAGACGCTGCCGTCGGCGCCGTCAGCGGCGACGTCGTGTTGACTGGCGACCGGGCGGCACTCGCGGGGTCTGAGGAT
Source organism: Vicinamibacterales bacterium (assembly GCA_036258055.1). Taxonomy (GTDB): domain Bacteria; phylum Acidobacteriota; class Vicinamibacteria; order Vicinamibacterales; family 2-12-FULL-66-21; genus DATAEK01. Next base: position 1,710 of record DATAEK010000220.1, on the reverse strand, counting down.
CTGTACTATCGCTACGAGCGGGCACTCCAGCGGCTCGAATCGGAGATCGGCTCGCTCGTCGGTGTGGATGGCGCGTTGTATGCGATTAGGCGGGAGCTGTTCGTCGCGCCGCCGGCCGACACGATCCTGGACGACATGGCCATCCCGATGGCCATCCTTCGCGCCGGACGCCGCGTCGTGTTTGAGCCGAGCGCGCTCGCCGTCGAAATGGGCTCGAGCTCCTCGAGCGAGGAGTTTTCGCGCAAGTCAAGGGTCGTCGCAGGCGCGGTACAGTTTCTGGGCCGCCCCGACAGCGGACTGCGTGCCGACGACATCCAGTCGATTTTTTCGCTTGTATCCCACAAGGCCCTGCGATGGCTCTCGCCTGCCTTCGCGATCATGGCCTTTATCGCGTCGGTGATGCTGGCCCCCACGTCGGCGTTCTTTGCAGCCGTCCTGGCCGTGCAGCTCCTCGTCATCGCGGGGGGCCTGGTCGGATGTATCCCCGCCGTTCGACGACTGACTGTGGTCGCGCTAGCGCACTACTTCTGCCTGGTGCAGGCCGCCGCGGCCGTCGGATTCGTACGCGGGCTCAGCGGCCGCCAGGCGGTTGCGTGGCGCCGCTTCTCGCGCGTCAAGGTGCAGACCACGTGACGGCCTCGCCTCGCACGCTTCGGTCGCGTCTGGCGCCGGCCGCCAAGACGATGATGCTCCAAGGCGGAGCCTTCCACGTGCTACGGACCTTCCGCCCCAACCGATCGCTTGCGATTCTGAGGTACCACGCCGTCTGCGGGCCGGAGGGACACGATTACGCCAGTCCCGAGATCTGTATTTCTCCGGAGGCGTTCGAGGCTCACGTTCGTTATCTGACGACCAACTACCGCGTGCTGCCGCTCGGAGACGCCGTCGCCGCGCTTCGCGCAGGGAAGTCGCTGCCGCTGAACAGCGTGGTCCTCACGTTCGACGACGGGTATGCGGACAACTTCATGGCGGCGGAGACGCTGATACGGAACGGTGCTACCGCGACGTTCTACCTGACGACCGGATGCCTCGCCGGCGGACAGCCGTTCTGGCCCGCCGAAATCCGTTACCTCGTTGCGGCGATTACCGATCCATCGATCGTGCTGACATCGGCAGGCGATCCCCTGACGATCTCGATGGCGACGGAAGCCGACCGGCGACGCGCCGTCGGCCAGCTCACGCGCCTGTTCAAATCGCGGACGGTTGCCGTGCGGGAGCGGCTGCGCGACGAGCTTCGCAGGGCGGCCGGGCATCCGCGGTTGCCTGACATCATGCTGACGTGGGATCAGGTGCGCCGAATGCACCAGATGGGCATGACGATCGGCGCGCACACGGTCACGCATCCGAATTTGCCGAGTGCCGGTATCGAAGTCGCATCGTCCGAGATTCAGGGATCCCGCGCTCGCCTCGAACAGGAAATCGGGGCGCCAGTCACGATGTTCTCCTATCCGAACGGCGGGGCGGAACGGTACTTCACGCCTGAGCTGCAGCGGATCGTGCGCGAGGCCGGTTTTGCCTGTGCGACGACATCGCGCAACGGCTTCGCCGGTCGGGCGAGCGATCTCTACGCGCTCGAACGGGTGCAGGTCCACGAACGGATCGAGGATCTCGTCTTCGCGCTCGAGGTCGAACGATTCGCGTTCCGACCCTGATGGCGAATCGCCCGCTTCGCGTTCCGCGCGCTGACGGCGTTGTCCTGGCCGTGCCTGC
>DATAEK010000212.1:0-5935 GCA_036258055.1 Vicinamibacterales bacterium | reverse complement strand
CGCCTGTAGAAAGTGCAGGCGCGTTACACTGCCCTGCGTGAAACAGGCCGGCGACGTCACCGGGCTGCTACAGGCGTGGACGCGGGGTGATCCGGACGCGCTTGCCGAACTGGCGTCACTGGTGCACTACGAGCTGAGACGGATGGCGAAGCGGATGCTGGCCGGCGAGCGGGCCGCGTACGCCTGGCAACCGACCGATCTGATCAATGAGTCGTACCTGCGGCTGCTCGGCTGGCGCGATGTCGACTGGAAAAACCGCGCGCACTTCTTCGCCGCCGCCGCCAAGATGATGCGGCGGGTGCTTGTCGACGCCGCGCGCGCGCGGCAGGCGACGAAGCGCGGCGCGGGTGAAGCGCCCATCCCAATCGACGGTCTCGATGTCGCCGCACCCGACGCCAGTGTCGATGTCATCGCGCTCGAGAGCGCGCTCGCTGAGCTCGCGGCACTCGACCCGCGCAAGTCGTCGAAATGCGTTTCTTCGGTGGATTCAGCGTCGAAGAGACGGCTGAGGCGCTCGGCATCACCACGCGCACCGTGATCAACGACTGGAATACCGCGCGAGCCTGGCTCTACGAGCGCCTCTCGACCGAGCGCCGGCAATGAAGCCATGAGCACCGATCGATGGTCCCGGTTGTCGGATTGGCACAATGCCTGGCTGAAGGGCGATTCCGCCGAGCGGCGGCGGCTTCGTGACGAGCTCACATTTGGGTCGCCCGATCTCGTCGCTGAGGCGGATGCGCTTGTCGCGGCGAGCCTGTCAATGACCGGATTCCTCGAAACGCCCGCCTTCGTGCTGACCGCCGCCCAGCTGGCTTCTGACGAAGCGGCCATGAAGCCCGGCACGCTCGTCGGTCCGTATCAGATCACCACGCTCATCGCTCGGGGCGGTGTGGGCATCGTCTATCGGGCGACCGACACACGGCTGGATCGACAGGTCGCGCTGAAGACGCTCGCATCGCTCGGCGTGCCAGACGAACTGTGCGTCGAACGGTTTCTTCGTGAAGCGCGAATCACGGCATCGCTCGATCACCCGAACATCGTCAAGGTCTTCGACGTCGGCACGCATGACGGTCAGCCGTTCATGGTGGTCGAATTGCTCGAGGGTGAAACGCTGCGGAAAAGACTCGATCGAGGTCCCGTCGCCGAGTCGGACGTCCGTTGCATCGGCATCGACATCGCCCGGGGACTCGTCGCCGCACATGCCGCGGGGCTCGTTCACCGTGATCTCAAGCCCGAGAATGTCTTTCTCACACGGGCGGGCATAGCCAAGATCCTCGATTTCGGGATCGCGAAACTTGCACCGGAAGCCGTACGGCGCGACAGCGGCGCGTCGACTCTCACCGGAATCCTTCTGGGGACCGCCGGCTACTTGGCGCCCGAGCAAATTCAGGGCCGTGAGGTCGACGGCCGTGCCGACCTCTTTGCTCTGGGCTCGATCCTGTTCGAGATGCTGACCGGCCAGCGTGCGTTCGCACGCGAGAACACCGTCGACACATTGCACGCAATCGTGCACGACGCCCCGCCGGATCTCCTGCGCGACTGCGCCGATGTCTCAACCTCGATGGAAACGATCGTGTCGCGCCTTCTTCGAAAAGCGCCAGAAGACAGGTTCCAAACAGCGGCCGACCTGGTCTGGGCGCTCGAACAACCTTCCACTCACGTTGAACGCGTGCGGGCACGGATCGAACCGGCGGCAGCCGGGTCCACACCTCGCGTGCGCGCTCTCCCATGGATCGGTGCCCTCGCCGCGTCGGTCCTAATCGCCCTGACGTGGTGGGCATGGTCGATGGGTCGCCGGTCCGGTGTCACACCGAACACCGAAGTTGCGCGCTTCAACTGGATGCTGCCTCCGGACACCGGTTTGTGGTCAGCGCCAGTCGTCTCGCCCGACGGACGCCGCATCGTCTGGGCAGGTGTATCCGAGGCTGGTTCGCAATTGTACGTGCGTGAGCTGTCGTCGGTTGAACCCCACGTGCTCTCGGGTACGACCGCTGCGCGTCACCCGTTCTGGTCGCCGGATGGCCGCTGGATCGGGTATTTCGCGCGCGGCAAATTGCGGAAGATCGCGGCCACCGGCGGTCCGGTTACAGACATCGCCGCTGCGCCGGATTTCAGAGGGGGTACCTGGAGTCCTGCGGGCGTCATTGTGTTCCAACCCAACTATCGTGATGCTCCTCTGCTGCGAGTGTCAGACCAAGGAGGCCCGACGCAGCCGGTCACAACGGTCGATCTCAAGGTAGGCGACGTGAGTCACCGGTGGCCGTCGTTTCTGCCCGACGGCAGACATTTTCTGTACTTCGGATTGTCCGTGGATGACGGTCGCCGCGGCGTGTACGTCGGCAGTCTCGACGAACTGGCAGCGCAACCTGCGCGGCCGCTTTTTCTCTCCGACTCCGGCGCGATCTACGCGCCCGGCCCGAGTCGCTCCGAGGGACTTCTCTTGTCGGCGCAGGGTGGTCGCATCGAAGTGCGGCCGTTCGACGCGGGCCGCCTGATGGTCACCGGCGATGCACGCGCGCTCGAGACGAACGCGACGCCCGCGACGCCTCATCATCCAGCGCTGATGAGCGCGTCGGCCACGGTATTGGCCTACACCGCCGGCGTCATCCCATGGGGCAATCGGATCGCGCGCATCGACCGCGACGGTTCCAACTTGCGCGTGGAGCGCGACAATCAGCTCACCGGCGCTCCGCGCGTCTCACCTGACGGCCGGTTTCTGGCGCGGCATCAAGTCGATGCCGTGCGATCGAACCCAGACATTTGGGTGGACGATCTCGAGCGCGGCTCCACGCTTCGACTGACCACGTCAGCCGATAACGATGTGACGCCCGTCTGGTCGCCTGACGGAACCCAAGTCGCGTATCGCGCCGGCACGCTTGACAAGCCCACGATCGGCTTTGCCCCATCGGACGGCAGCGGTGTGAAACGGACGATGGCGTGTCCGAAGTCACCGTGCGAGCCCAGTGACTGGTCGCCGGACGGACGGTTCCTCCTGCTCACGGTCGACCGTACAGATGTCTGGACGATGCCAGTCGGATCCGAAGGTCAGGCGCAGCCGCTCCTCGCCGAATCGTTTACGGAGCGCGACGCGCGGATTTCGCCAGATGGTCGCTGGCTCGCGTACGTCTCCGACGAGACGGGGCAGCCGGAAGTGTCCGTGCGCAGCCTGACCGGTCCGACACGGCGATTTGTGGTCTCGAGCGGCGGCGGGGATCAGCCGGTGTGGCGGCGAGACGGCACCGAACTCTTCTTCGCAGGACCAGAGGGCCGCCTGTTCGCGGTCGCCGTCCGCCCAGGCCCGAACGCTGGTCTCTCCTTCGGCACCGCGACGAAGCTCAACGTCCCTCCACTCGGTGAACGCCACCAGAACACGATTTACGACGTCTCGCTCGACGGCCGGATCGTCTACTTCCAGGCCCAGACCGACCAGATCCTGCCCCGCGAGTTCGGTATCGTGTTGGGATGGAGAGCGCTAATCAAATAGCCCAAGCTCCGGGGTCCCCCATCCCTCTTGACAGCAAAAGTCGGATGTTCAGCCGGCGATCCATGCGGAACGTGGCCTTCGATTTTCTTGGCTGGCGAACGGTCATGACGGAGTGCTCCATCCGTCCCGACGATCCGGCCGGCGCAGTCTTAGCGATATTCCGCGACCTCGATTAGGTTGCGATCAGGATCGCGAAAATAGATCGACATCATCCTTCCTTTGGCGCCTTCTCGTTCGATCGGCCCTACTTCGATCTTCACGCCCAGCGACTCGATCCGATTTTGTACTTCACTAATTGGCAGCTGCGTGACCAGACAGAAATCGCCCGCACCCACCGTAGGGCGGGCGGCTTTGGGATCGAAGGTGCGATCAGCCTGATGAACATTGATCTTCTGCTCGCCGAACAGCAGCGCCGCCGGCCGCCCCTTCTGCAGCTTGGGCGTGAAGCCGAGCACCCGCTCGTAGAACTCGAGCGTCGCGCCGAGATCGGCCACTGTCAGGACGAAATGGTCGATGCGATCGATCATGTCAGCTGCTCCAGAATCGCGGCTGCGACAGACTCGGAGGTTGATCGCGTCAGATGACGCACGGACCTGGCTGTATGTCGGCATCGACATGTGCCTGGCGCTCGGGCTCTCGAGCCTCTACCTCGCGCGGCGTCAAGGCATGGGCGTGTGTTTGGCGCCTCGCGCGTGGTCGGTTGGCGTGCACACGTCGAGGAGCAGTGCAACGTCGGCCGGCTGATCAGACCCGATCTACGTCGGGCCAATGGGAACCGCGGTTGAATACGACGAGCGACGTTGTCAACGTCTGCGCGAACGTCGTTTCGCGCCGACGCGTCGCGGCGACGTCGGGCGGCGCGATGCCGAGGCTTGCCGGGCCGCCGACCGATCCGCGACCATCGACGCATAGAGTTCGAGCGCGCGGTCGGTCGCCTTCTGATCGCCGGTCGCGATGAGATCGAGCAGAAGCCCCCTGATGACTGCCAATCCGAGTCGTGCTCCGGCCAGGCCTTCGTCGTTTGCGCTGACGTCCGCTCGCGTTGACACAGCGGCGAGCGTTTGCTCGACCAGGGCCGGGACCAACCGATCGAATGGCGGCTCGCCCTGCGCACCGCGCGCGTAGCATTCGAAAAAGAGCCGTTCGATCGGCCAGAGCGACGGCACCGACGTACGACGCCAGCTCACGCGAATCGCTTCCGCCGCGTCGTCCGGCAATTCGCCGAGGCGCTGGTTCTGATCGCGTTCGACTGCTTCGACCACTGCGGCCAACAAGCCCTCTCGCGACCCGAAATGATGAATCAACATGCGGTGACTGGTCCCGACTTGCGCCGCAAGGTCGCGCAGCGATCGACGGGCGAGGCCGCCCTCGGCGGCCGCCCTGACCACGCGGCGGAGGAGGTCGTCGCGCCGCGCCGTCACCGCGCCTGCGCCACCGTTGCGGCCCGGGCGGCGGCTATCTGCTCGCTGCGTTGTTTCAGTCCCGCCGCTTCAATGGCGAGGTACCGGCGAGTCAGCGAGCGCCACACCAACGCGGCCAGCCGCCCGATCGGCCCCGAGGGCCTAATGGCCTGTTCGGCGACGGTCCGGTCGCCCACGCGAGTGAGCACGTGAGACGCTTCAGTGCGTGCCCCTGGACTCGTCGCGGTCCAGGTCCACGAACGCCCCGGCTCCCACTTCGTGACTTCCCAGATAACAGTGGGCAGCCGCGGTTGCCGGATGCGTGCCTTCGCGCCCAGACGCATCGGACCGTCGATGAGTTCGACCGACGTGAATGACGAGGCCCACGTCGGCCATCGCTCGACATCCGTGAAGACGGACCAGACCACTTCGATTGGCGCGTCGATCGTGATTGACGCGCGCTCGACCCCATCGTTCGCCATGTTTGTTCACTCCTGCCGGCGCACAACGCTGTGCGACTAATGTACCAAATGGTACATCGCCGCCGTCAACCGAGCAAGTGGTGAACAAGCTCGCGACGTTGACGACGTTTCGCGACCAGAGATTCGAGCTCACGAGTGGGGAGATCGAATCGCTGATTCAGACGGAGAGGGACCTGTGGACGTACGCCGCCGAGCGCATGCATCCGCGCCTGCAACGGTGCAGTGTCCATAGTAAGTACTAATGGACCACCGGAATACTGGGTCGTTCAGTGGCGATCGCCACGACTGGTGACGTCACGATCCGCTTTCCCCTCACGCGAAGCTCCATCACAAGACCTACGCCAATCCACCCCATCTTCAGAAAACTCCCGCCGGCACTGGCGCCGTCGATGTGTGCGGGCGTGGGCTCGGGGAAGTGGGAGCCACCTTGTACAAATACATCGGATCCCTCCGCCACGACGACGCGGTAAAGTGTGTTCCACGTCCACACCAGCAAGGTCGTCAACGGTTCCAGTTGACCCAGCTCCAGGCCCTCGGCACGTTGTATGAGCTCCAGGAAGGTATCCACG
>DATAEK010000211.1:0-6733 GCA_036258055.1 Vicinamibacterales bacterium | reverse complement strand
CAACTGCGCAGCGGGAACGGGCCGCAAGCGTCATGCATCCAATTCGCAGAAACGGAACGCCTCTCGCGGGAAAGCAGGAGTGACCGGCCATGCGGCTCATTGGTGCAGCCTCAATCGTATTTGCGCTCGCGTTGACCTTCGCCATCGCAGGGTTCGCTCCGGCCATCAGCGCAGACCACACTGCGAGCCGCTCTGACGACGACGGCGAACGGAACGATCGAGACGAGCGCGAACCGAAACATCGGATGGGGCAAGCGATCTTCCGCTACGACACCTTCGGCGACGAACAGTTGTGGAGCGACGTGTTGCGGATGCACGAGGTCATTGCGACGGTTCCCCCAGCGACCGCGCTCGCCGTGGGCCTCAAGGTCGACGTCGAGGCCTTGCCGCCGGACATCACCGCCGCGCTGCGGGCCGGTGAGGTTGACCTGACCAACCCTGCCGTGACCGTCGAATTGTTGCGGCTGAATGCGGTCGTCGGCGTTCAGGGGAAAGTCAGCGACCAGGGTCAGCTCACCAGCGTCGGGATCACCTGCGCACTCTGCCACTCGTCGGTCGACAACTCGTTTGCGCCAGGGATTGGCCGACGGCTGGACGGATGGGCCAACATCGACCTGAACGTGGGGGCGATTGTCGCTCTCTCGCCGGCGCTGGATGCGGCCACCAAGGCCGAGTTCAACGCCTGGGGCCCCGGCAAGTATGATCCGCGCCACCATGCATTCGACGGCACGAACCTCCTGTCGCTGAACAGCCCCTCGCTACCGATTGTCCTCCCGCCGATCTACGGATTGAAGGGAGTTGGCTTCGAGACGTTCAGCGCCGATGGGCCCATCTCGTATTGGAACAGCTACGTGGGTGTCGGACAGATGGGCGGCCAGGGCACCTTCCACGATCCACGCATCGGACTCTTCATCACGCAGACGCCGGATCTCGTCACGCCGAAGCTGCCGGCCCTGCTGGACTATCAACTGAGTTTGCGCACCCCCGAGCCTCCGGAGGGCAGCTTCAATCGACAGGCCGCCAACCGCGGCAGGCAACTGTTTCGCAACGAGGCCGGATGCGCAACCTGCCACCAGGGGCAGCACTTGACGGACGTGCTGAGCGGTCCCACCCGGACCGTGCCGTTCCTGCATGATCCGGCCGAAGTCGGTACCGATCCGGCGTATGCCTTGCGAACCGCCACCGGGAAATACCGAACGACGCCGTTACGCGGACTCTGGCAGCATCCGCCGTATTTCCATGATGGGAGTGCGCCGGATCTCCTGGCGGTGGTCAATCATTATGACCAGCTGTTTGGGCTGAATCTCACAGCCGCCCAGAAAGCCGACCTGGTCGAATTTCTGAAGTCGCTTTGAGGCTGTTTAACGCCAGGTTCCGGCGGTTGAAGTCTGGAGTGACATGTCCGAGAGCGTCTCAATCGCGAGGACGTTGCATCACCGAGGAGGTGTGCGGAGTTTGTGACGGCCATCAAACGATCGAGGTAGCGACGGGCGGCATCACGGCAAACGATGTGCGCGGCACACGAGTCGCTGTGGCCAACGTCGCCGGCACGTACTACCAGCTGTCCGACACTCGTCGTCGCGGGGATCGGGAGTCCTCGGCATCCAGCCCAGAAACGTTCTCTGTGCAGTGAACTTTTCGCCCCCGTCAGACGCGGCGATCGACCGCGCATTGTGGTGACGCGGTCACCGCTGTCATCTTAGTCGGCGGAGCAATGACCGGGCGCCCTACTGCTTTCGAAGGTACGCCAACAACGCGGGGCGCTCATCCATCGTGACGAATCCGCGATCGACGACGAGACCGTTCGACGAGAGAATCGGCGGTAGATTGGGCGGTGGATTCAGACGCGCGACTCGCCTGAACTGGGCGTCGTAGTGGTCGAGGACCTCTTCGAGCGTTGCCGCGGAGTTGTTGTGGAAGTACGGGGCCGTCCTGCTGATGCCGCGAAGTTGTGTGACGTCCATGACGCCAAGATCCGCGGGCTGACCTGTGAGCAGCAATCGTCCCGGATCCGAGGTGGTGACGGTTTGCGTGGTCCCATTCGCGAGCGTGATTTGATACGTCCGCGCGTTCCGTGCGAGTCGCGGCGGGCACGGCGAGAAGCCGTCGGTACCCGGGCGAGGGCATGCGGACGCAATCGAATGATAGCGGACGGGAGGGCGCACGAGCGTCGCGTCAGGTGTTGACGTGCTCGGATGTGAGGCGGCGCCGTGACATTGGCCGCAGGCCCGGGTGAAGACGGTCTTGCCCTGTTGTTCGAGCTCGTTCAGGTCGGAGTCAGGATCGAGGAATGCCGAGCCCGAGACGATGGCGTCCGCCGAGCGCTCGACGCCTGTCGACGAAAACAGCGTCTGCTGGAAGGCCGCGAGGTCATCGAGCATCCCGGCCGGCGGTTCGAGGGTCACCTGCGCGTGGGCAAACAGCGCGCCGCGCGCCTGTTCTTGGAGCGTGGCAAACCGCGCATCATGTTGATAACCGCCTTGACGGTTCGGACCGTTCGGGTCCTGGCCCATGATGGGAACTCGCGGGGCCGGCGGCCAGATCGGCGAAACACCGTCGGGTCCGGTGATCGCGACGTTCAGCACAGGCATCACCGCGCGCCAGAGATCGACGAAGGTTTCGTTCGATGGGAGACCGGTTGCGGGATCGACGAGCCTTACGTTCGCCGGCAACGGCATGGTCACTCGGACGAGCCCGTTTTCCACGAGATTCGAGAAGTCGCGCGCGTTGTCGCCGTTCACACGGAAGTCGTCGGCGTCCACCGGCCGGAAGAGCGGATCGTCCGCGTTCTTGTCGTGCGATAACCTCGACACCAGCGCCTCGAAGCGGGCCCTGGCGATCGCCGGGGAAAGCTGGAAAGCCTCGGACGGCATGTGGCAGTCCGCGCACGCTCGTCCGTTGCCTCCGAGCTCTCGGAGATTGCGGTCGTTGAAGGCTGCACGACCCCGCGCGACCGCGTCGCATGGTTGGCTGTCGCAATTGAGCCTCGTGGCGCCGTTCCCCTGCGCGATGACTCGCCCCGCACTTGTCAGCGACAGAACTGCCGCCACCAGACACGCACCTGCAGCCACGCTCGTGAACCAGACACCTGTTTTCACCCATCTTGTTTTCATCTGACTGACCCCTGTTCGTGTCCAGTTCGTGGCGAGTGAGAGGGCAGCGGACGTTACTCCGCGCCAAAGCTCAGCTGTCAGCTTGCGATTCGCTTTTCTGCCCGGAGGCCGTTAACGATGTCGAACACGCTACGTCGTAGCGCAGCACGTTTCAGTACCCTCACGGAATAAGGCGTCGTCGTGGCGTCAAAGTGCTAACATCCGCGAAAAGAAATGCCAGCATGAAGACGGGTGAGACCCCCAACATCACAAGCCTGTTGCTCGCCTGGGGTCACGGAGATCACGACGCGTTGGATGCCCTTGCGCCGCTCGTGCAGCAGGAGCTGCACCGCGCGGCTGCGCGTCAGATGGCGGGCGAGCGACGCGGTCACATCCTCCAGCCGACCGCGCTGGTCAACGAGGTGTACGTGCGACTCGTGGACTGGCACAACGTCAAGTGGCAGAACCGAGCGCATTTTTTTGGCGTGGCCGCTGGGATCATGCGGCGCATTCTCGTGGACGCCGCCCGCGCACGCGGCCGGGCCAAGCGTGGAGGTGACGCGCTCCAGGTGTCGCTGGCGGACGTGCCGGACGTGGCAGTGCCTGCCACGCAGGATCTGGTGGCACTGGACGATGCCCTGACAACCCTCCAAACTCTCGATCCGCGGCAGAGCCAAGTCGTGGAGCTCCGGTTCTTTGGCGGACTGAGTCTCGAAGAGGCGGCAGAGGCCCTCAATGTCTCGGTCGGCACAGTGCGGAGGGATTGGAGCCTGGCGCAGGCGTGGCTCTATCGCGAATTGAGCAGGGCGATCCAGCGATGACGCCGGAGCGGCATCGGCAGATCGGTGAACTCTATCACTCGGCACTCGCGTTGGCGCCAGAGGAGCGTCTCGCGTTCCTCGAGAAGGTCTCCGCAGGTGATGCGGACCTACTGCATGAGGTGCAGTCGCTACTGACCGCCCATGCGGTCGCGGGGAGTTTCATCGCGGCGCCCGCGTTCGCCCGGACGGCTGCGACTTCGTTGGTGGTCGGGCACCGCTTCGCGCACTACGAAGTGCTCGCGCCGCTTGGCATGGGCGGCATGGGCGAGGTGTACCGGGCGCGCGACCGGAAGCTCGGGCGTGAGGTCGCGATCAAGATCCTTCCGCGAAGTTTCAGCGCAGATCCCGGGCGGCGTGCTCGCTTCGACCGCGAAGCGCGGCTGCTGGCGGCGTTGAATCACCCGCACATCGGCGCAATTTATGGCGTGGAGGACATCGACGGCATTGGCGCCCTCGTGCTGGAACTCATCGAAGGCGACACACTAGCCGATCGACTCGAACGCGGGCCGATCCCAGTCAGTGAGGCCTTGAACATCGCGCGGCAGATTGGCGACGCGCTGGAGGCAGCGCAGGACCGTGGCATCATTCACCGCGATCTGAAACCGGCCAATATCAAGATCACGCCCGAGGGAGTCGTGAAAGTGATCGACTTCGGACTCGCCAAGGCGGGCGTGGACGACACCACAAGCCACAATCTGTCGCAGTCGCCAACGGTCACGGTGTCCGGCAGGCGCGACGGCGTCATCGTCGGCACGGCGGCCTACATGAGCCCGGAGCAGGCGCGTGGGAAGCCGGTCGACAAGCGGACCGATGTCTGGTCGTTCGGCTGCGTGTTGTACGAGATGCTGACGGGCAGGGTCGCGTTCGAGGGAGACACCGTGTCGGACACGCTCGCCGCCATTCTGGGACGGGAGCCAGACTGGAGCGCCCTTCAGACGCCGGCCAGCCTTCGTCGTTTGCTGCAACGGTGCCTGGAAAAGGATCCCCGGCGTCGTCTCCACGATATCGCGGACGCCCGGATCGAGATCGAGGACATCATCAGTGAGGCTGCTGGCACGTCCGCCGATGAGACGGCCGTCAACCCACGGCGACAGTCTGCTGGTCTGCGATGGTCGCTTGCGGCGGTCGTGACGTTGGTCACCGTCGTTGCGCTGACGTGGAGCCTTCAAACGGCTCGACAGGCACAGACGGCACTGCCGCGCATCTCGCGCCTGACGATGGCGTCGTCGGGCACGGCAGCGCTCGGCATCGCCAAGACTCGCAGCCTGACTATCACGCCCGACGGCACGCGAGTTCTCTACGTAGGTAGCAACAATCAGCTCTTCGTCCGCGCGCTTGATCGGCTCGACGCGACGGCGATTTTCACAGGGGCCGCGCCTCTGAACTGGGTCTTCGTCTCGCCTGATGGCCAATGGGCCGGGTTCGCGGAGGCCCGCGTGCTCAAGAAGGTAGCGCTCAGCGGTGGGCCGGCTGCGACCATCGCACGGGCCGGCCTGACAATCGGGGCGACCTGGGCGCCGGATGACACGATCATCTTCGCCACCCCGGATCCGGCCACCGGCCTGCGTCGCGTGTCGGCTGGCGGTGGTGAGGTCACCGTGCTGACGCGACCTGCACAGGCGAGCGGCGAGCTCCATCACCTGTGGCCCGAGATGCTGCCAGGTGGCAGGGCGGTGCTGTTTACCATCACCGCCACGACGGGCGGGCTCGGGGCTGCGCAAGTGGCCGTGCTCGACCTTGCGACCGGTAGATACACGGTCGTGGTGCGGGGGGGCAGCCACGCGCACTACGTCGCCAGCGGCCACCTGGTGTACACGGCCGAGGGAACACTGCGCGCGGTCCCGTTCGACCTCGCCCAGCTGGAGACGCGTGGGATGCCGGTGACGGTGCTGCCGCGGGTGGTGACGACGCCGGAAGGCGCGGGCGATTTCGCCGTCGCCGCCGACGGTACCCTCGCGTACGTGGACGCGCCCGGCGCCACGTCCGCAGCGGCGCGCACGCTGGTGTGGGTGGATCGCCAGGGCCGGGAGGAGCCACTGGGGGCGCCCCCGCGCCCTTACTTCCATCCGCGCGTGTCGCCGGACGGAAACCGAGTGGCGGTGGCCATTGAGGACCAGGAGAACGACATCTGGGTGTGGGATCTCGCACGACGGACGCTCGACCGGCTCACGTTCGGTCGGGCGCCTGACTTCGGTCCGGTGTGGACACCGGACGGGCGTCGTCTCGTCTTCTTCTCCGAACGCGAGGGCTGGGCCGGTCTGCAGTGGCAGCCCGCCGACGGCCCAGGCAACGCCGAGAAGCTCACCACCGGCGGACCTCCGTCCGGCGTGACGCCGGATGGCGCGTACGTGATCTTCGGTGCCGGGGGTAACCAGGACCTGATGATGCTCGCGCTCGACGGCACGAGGCGCGTGCAACCGCTTCTGCAGACGCCGTCCGTCGAGCGGAACGGCGTTGTGTCACCCGACGGGCGCTGGCTGGCCTACGAATCGGACCGCGCCGGACAATTCGAAATCTACGTCGGCCCGTTTCCCCACGCGAGCGAGGGGCAATGGCAGATCTCGAAGACCGGCGGGACGCGGCCGCTCTGGGCGCCGAGCGGCCAGGAGCTGTTTTATGTGAGACCCGATGGCGCGCTCATGGCCGTGCCTGTGGATCCTCACGGCGGCAGGTGGAGTGCGGGCAGCCCAGCGAAGGTCCTCGAGGGGCCGTATGTGACCAGAAGCCTCCGTGATAAGCGGACCTATGACATGTCCACCGACGGCAAGAGATTCCTTGTGGTAAAACAGCCGCCCAATCAGGCCGCGCCTCAGATCGTCG
>DATAEK010000191.1:0-22274 GCA_036258055.1 Vicinamibacterales bacterium | reverse complement strand
GAAGAGAGAAGCGGAGTGGCCCGGCTTTCGCGGTCCCAATCGGGACGCCGTCGTCCGTGGGGTTCGTATCAAAACCGACTGGACGTCGTCGCCGCCGGTCCAGCTGTGGCGGCGGCCGATCGGACCGGGCTGGTCCTCCTTCGCCGTCAGCGGCGATCTTCTCTACACGCAAGAGCAGCGTGGCGACGACGAGGTCGTCGCGTGCTACAGGGTGAGCACAGGCGAGCCGGTGTGGCGGCACGGCGACAAGGTCCGTTTCTGGGAGTCGAACGGTGGCGCGGGTCCGCGCGCCACGCCGACGCTCAGCGACGGACGCGTCTACACATTCGGCGCGACCGGAGTTCTGAACGCGCTCGATGCGCGCACTGGCGCAGTCATCTGGTCGCGCAACGTGGCGACCGATGCCGACCGGAAGGTCCCGGTGTGGGGCTTCTCCAGTTCGCCGCTGGTGGTCGGCGACGTGGTCATCGTCGCCGCCTCGGGAACGTTGGCAGGCTACGACCTCGCTTCGGGCAAACTGCGGTGGGTCGGTCCTCGCGACCTCGGGAGCTACAGCTCGCCCCATCGGGCGACGATCGATGGAGTGACGCAGGTCCTGCTGCTCAGCGGATCCGGCGCGGCGAGCGTTGCGCCGGCGACCGGGGCTGTTTTGTGGAAGCATGAGTGGCAAATAGAGGGCGCGACCATCGTTCAACCAGCCTTGACTCCAGACGGCGGCATCCTCGTCAACTCCATCGTCATGACCGGAGGCGCCGGCATTCGCCGTCTTGCGGTCGCACGCGGACCAGGGGGATGGACCGTCGAAGAGCGCTGGACGTCGACTGGACTGAAGCCGTACTTCAACGACTTCGTCGTTCACAAAGGCCATGGGTTCGGCTTCGACGGCACCATTCTGTCCTGTATCGATCTGTCCGACGGTGCACGCAAGTGGAAGGGCGGCCGCTACGGCAACGGTCAACTCGTGCTGTTGCCTGACGAGGACCTGCTGCTCGTGCTGTCGGAGGAAGGTGAGCTCGCGCTGGTCAGGGCAACCCCCGACCAATTCACGGAGCTCGCACGATTCAAGGCAATCGAGGGGAAGACGTGGAACCACCCCGTGCTGGTCGGCGACGTGCTGCTCGTGCGCAATGGCGAAGAGATGGCCGCGTTCCGGCTGTCGCTCGAGGGCAGCTAACCAGCCTCCGCTCACGCTCCGCGTGAGCTACGGCTAGGCAGGCCGGCTGTCTTGGCCGTCATCTCGGACGCTGGTCGATTGAGAAAGCACGAGCGCGAGTGAGCCTATGCAAGCAATACCCCACACCAACGAAGACCACCTGGTGTCGGAGTTCGTCGACCGCGTGAACGGCGCCGCAGACGAACGTGACGCGCGCGACGCATATCGTGAGGGCTTCGCCCGCCTGCGTTCGCAACTAGCGATGTATCCGGTTTCGGGGCGACACGCGTCGGTTGTCTTCGAGTCGGCCGCAACCACCGCAAGGAATGTCGCGGCGAGCTGCTTACCGTTGGGCATTGCCCTTGCGATGCACCTCTATCCGCTCTGCGTCCTGCAGAGCATTCCCTTGCCGTTGCTGAGCGTGGCGAGATTTCAGCGGGCGATGTTACTGCGCGCAATCAGGAACCGCTCGCTGATCGTGGCGAACGCCGGCGGCGAGCGTACTCGAGGGGCCAGCCATTCTGTGGCAGCGCGTCAGGACGCTGATGGCATTTGGCTGGACGGCACGTTTGAATACATGTCGCTCGCCACCGTTGCGGATCTGGCGCTCTTCAAAGCGCGATTGGCGAACAGCGACTGCACAGTTCTGTGTGCGGCCGATCTGCGCGCCGATACAGTTCGTATCGGAGACTGGAGATTCTCTGGAAGCATGCGGCTTTCGGACACATCGTCAGTGACATTTGTAGGACACCGGATCCCTCACGGTCGCTACATGCTTGTCGCAGACGATGAAGCGCTGTGCTGCACGTCGGACTACCAACGATGTTGGTTTCATCTCTTTCTCGCGGATATGTATCTCGCTCGACTCGAACGGCTCCATCATCTCTGGGGACTGCGACGTTCGGCCGAACAGGTGATGAGCCTGAACGAGCTGTCGCAGCTTCGCGCGTACGCGCTCCGCTTGCTCGACGAGTTCGGTTCAGGTTCGGATATCCAGCCTTTGAAGAGGACGACCAGCGCAATGAAACTGCGCGTGTCGCTGATGGCTCAGGCGACGATGACGGCATTGCGCGACCGAGAAGATCTGACGCCAGACGATGCTCGACGACTTCGAGCGGACGCAAATGAGCTCTGCTACATCAAGTCGCAGCCGACCGCTGACGATATCATCCTGCGCGGGATGGGGGTTGTTTCCCAGCCATCATCGACCATGCAAGACCCACATCCAGTTCCAGCGCGGTGTTGATCGAGCGCGGCCGCACGTCCTTCGACCGCGCATCGTCGCGGGTCCACCCCAGAATCCAATCGACGAGTTTGAAACCGAGCTGTACCTGCGCTCGACACCCGATGAGTCAAAAAATGTGATGCCCGCCCCACGATCGCTTGTGGCACACTAATCGATCCCTGCACCCTTACCGGTGCGTTCAACGCGATCTGTTCAGATTCAGGAGGTCTCTGATGACGACCGCCGTTTCACCTCTGCTCGGGCGCCCGGTTTGGTACGAACTGCTGACGACGGACACGGCAGCTGCCGAGACGTTCTACAAGAATGTGGTTGGCTGGACGGCCGCGCCCATGGAAGGTTCGCCCGATCCCTACACGGTCTTCGCGCGAAGCGGTCAGGTTCAAGTTGCCGGCCTGATGAAGCGACCCGATGGAATGAACATGCCCCCGTTCTGGTCGATGTATGTCGCCGTGCCGAAGCTGGAGGATGCGGTGGCGCACATCAAGCGACTTGGGGGAAGCGAGCTCTCTCCCGTGATCGAAGTGCCAAAGGTCGGGCGCATGCAGATGCTGAAGGACCCGCAGGGTGCCGCCTTCTACATCATTCAGCCGGAGCCAAGCGGAGAACGCCCCGAGACGGCGCCCCAAGTCGGTGAGGCCTCGTGGCACGAGCTGATGACCACCGACGCGCCCGCGGCGATGAAGTTCTACCAGGACGTCTTCGGGTGGCAGCCCACCGAAGCGATGGACATGGGCGCGATGGGCAAGTACCAGATGTTCAATCGGCCTCACGGCATGATCGGCGGCATGATGAACAAGCCGCCCGAACTGGCGAACGTGCCGCCGAACTGGACGATCTATTTCCTCGTGCCGGACATCAATGCGGCCACCGAGCGGATCAAGAAAAATGGCGGGAAGATCCTCAATGGACCGATGGAAGTTCCCGGCGGCGACTGGATAGTCAACGCGATGGATCCGCAGGGCGCCGCATTCGCTTTGCACGCGAAGAAAGCTCAGTAGCGTCGAGGAGGCAGCAATGGCTACAACACTCGATACGCGTTTGCAGGCGAAGACTCTCTCGCCGGCTCTCACCGTGAACGATCTTCAGAAGAGCGTCGCCTTCTTTGAAGGGCTGGGCTTTGGCATCGAAGAACGATGGGAAGAGAAGGGCGTGCTGCTCGGTGTGACGATGCGAGCAGGCGAGGCGCGGATCAATCTCAGTCAAGACGACTGGAAGAAGGGCCGCGACCGGCAGAAAGGTGTGGGGATGCGGATCTTCGTCAGCACGACGCAGGACATCGACAAGCTCGCGGTTGACGCCAAGAAGGCGGGGATCGCTCTGGACGCGGAGCCGCATGACACGCCGTGGGGGAGCCGCGCGTTCGAAGCCACCGAGCCGAGCGGGTTCCGACTGACGATCTCTACCGAGGGATGACGACACAGTCTTTCGACGACCCAGTCTTAGAGGAGTCTCGCCACGAGACAGCCAGGGTAAGACGCACGTCGCGTTCGCCCTCGTCCCATCGGCCGTCCGAGGCGAAGATCACGATTCTGCCCCTGGCGTCGCTTCCGCCGACCCTGAACGCCCGTTATCCCGGGCGCGGGGGCGACGCCCCACTCGCAGAAAAAAACCTGTCGGGAGCATGGTCGAGGAGTAAACTCTGGACTCGAATTCCCGTCGAGGAGGTCGTTCCGATCAAGCGCTAACCCACCAAACCGTTTCGCGATCGCAATCGCCAGGAGGTACGTCATGCCGGCGACGAGCACGAGCTTCAGGAGCCAACAGGCACCGTGCGGGCGGATCGTGGATGGAGAGACCTACGAGGATCAGGACCAGGAAACGGTTCTCACCCGAGAGCTGGATTACTCCTGCGGCTGCCGGAGCATTCGTCACGAATATCACGACGGCGCTGTGAGTCGAAAGATCGTCCGCCACGACGGTACGGTCCTGGTGGACGAACTGTTGTCTGCCGAATAGTTGCGCCTCATGCCCTCTCACGACGTGGTGCTCGTCGGCGGCGGCGGCGCGGGCCTGCGCGCAGCGATTGCCATCGCCGAGGCCAATCCCCGGCTTCGCATCGCGGTGGTCTCCAAGGTCTACCCGATGCGGAGTCACACCGTGTCCGCGGAAGGCGGCGCGGCCGGCGTCATCCGCCGGGATGACACGGTCGACGAGCACGCGTACGACACGATCTCGGGCGGAGACTGGCTCAGCGATCAGGACGCGGTCGAAGCCTTCGTCGAGGAAGCCCCGCAGGAGCTGCTCCGTCTCGAGCACTGGGGTTGCCCCTGGAGCCGGGAACCCGACGGCGGGATCGGCGTGCGTCCTTTCGGTGGCATGAAGAAAATGCGCACGTGGTTCGCCGCCGACAAGACCGGCTTTCACATGCTCCACACGTTGTTTCAAACGTCCCTCAAATACACGACCGTCGTTCGCTACGACGAGTGGTTCGTCACCAAGCTTCTCGTCGACGACGGCTGCGTTCAGGGCGTGGTGGCCATCGATCTGATGTCCGGCAAGATCGAGACGATCACGAGCAAGGCCGTCATCCTCTGTACGGGAGGGTGCGGGCGCGTGTTCCCCTTCACGACGAACGCTGCCATCAAAAACGGCGACGGCATGGCGCTCGCGTATCGGGCCGGGGCGCCGCTGAAGGACATGGAGTTCGTCCAATACCACCCGACCGGCCTGCCGTTCACCGGCATTCTCATCACCGAGGCGGCGCGGGCAGAGGGCGGGTATTTGATCAACAAGGACGGATATCGATACCTGCAGGACTACAACCTCGGGAAGCCGGAGCCGAAGCCGGTCCTGCGCAGCATGGAGCTCGGGCCCCGCGATCGGCTGTCGCAGGCGTTCGTCAAGGAAATGGAGAAGGGGCGGACGGTCGACACGCCTTATGGCGCCGTCGTTCACCTGGACCTCCGTCATCTGGGCGAGGCAACAATCGACGCGAAGATCCCCTTCGTGCGCGAGCTGTGCCTGAAATACCAGAACGTCGATCCGGTCAAGGAGTTGATACCCGTGCGGCCGGTTGTGCACTACATGATGGGCGGGGTGCACACCGACATCCACGGTGCGACACCGCTGGCCGGGCTGTACGCCGCAGGCGAAGTGGCGTGCGTGAGCATCAACGGTGCGAATCGTCTGGGCTCGAACTCGCTCCCGGAGCTGCTGGTTTTTGGCGCGCGCGCGGGGCGCGCCGCCGCCGAATACGCCTCGAGCGCGAAGGACCCGGGCACGGCGATCCACGCGCAGGGAAGGGACGAAGAGCACCGCCTGCAGAACGACCTGATGCACAAGCCCTGCGGCGCTGAGCGTCTCGCCACGCTCCGCGACGAGATGCAGACGACAATGGAACAGAGCGCGGGGATCTATCGGACGGGCGAAACGCTGGGCCGCGCCGTCGACACGCTCCGCACGCTGCAGGAGCGCGCCGCCAACCTCGCGATCGAGGACCGGACTCGAACTTTCAACACCGAGCGGATCGCGGCGCTCGAATTATCCTTCATGCTCGACGTGGCAGGAGCGATCGTGAACGCGGCGTTCGCGCGCCAGGAGTCCCGCGGGGCGCATCAGCGCACGGACTTCCCGGTGAGAGACGATCAGCGCTTCCTCGCGCATTCACTCGTCCACCGGAAGCCTGACGGCTCGTACTGCATCGAGTATCTTCCGGTGACCATCACGCGATGGCCGCCCGCCGAGCGCGTGTATGGAAGGTAGGGCGTTCATGCCGCAGCGAATCACCCTGCAGGTCACTCGCTACCGTCCCGAGTCGGATACGGAATCTACCTTCCAGGAATACGAAGTTCCGTGTCCCCGCGAGTGGGTCGTCCTGGACGCCCTGAACTACGTCAAGGACAGGCTCGATGGAACGCTGTCGTATCGGTGGTCCTGCAGGATGGGGATCTGCGGCAGCTGCGGGATGATGGTCAATGGCGTGCCGAAGCTGACGTGCGCGACTTTCCTCGCTGACTACGCCGACGGCCGCGTGCGTGTCGAGCCTCTCCAGAACTTTCCGATCGTCCGCGATCTTGTCGTCGAGTTCGGCGACTTCATGCGAAAGCTCACGCGTGTCAAGCCGTGGCTCATTCGCCAGGTCGAGAAGCCCCTGTCGGACGGGGAATACCGTCAGACGCCGCAAGAGCTCGAGGAGTACAAGCAGTACAGCATGTGCATCAACTGCATGCTGTGCTACGCCGCATGCCCGATCTACGGACTCGATCCGAAGTTCATCGGACCGGCAGCAATTGCGCTCGCCCAGCGCTACAACCTTGATGGACGCGACGAGGGATCGCAGGAACGGCTGCAGATCCTGTCCGAGGAGGAAGGGATCTGGGGCTGCACGTTCGTGGGAGCGTGTACGACCGTCTGTCCCAAGCATGTCGATCCCGCCGGCGCGATCCAGCGCTACAAGCTCGAGGCGTCCGTGGAATGGCTCAAGTCGTTCATCATGCCGAGGGGCGCGCAATGAACGAGACTGCCTACCGGGAATATCATCCCCGCTGGCTGCGGCGCCGCCTCTCGACGTACTGGTGGCTCGGAAGCCCGGCGTACGTCGCATTCATCCTGCGCGAGTTGAGCAGTATCTTCGTTGCCTGGTCCGTGGTCTATCTGCTGATGTTGGTCCAGGCGGTCGGTCAAGGTGCCGATCGCTATCAGAATTTCCTGGCCTGGTCCAGGAATCCGATCGTGCTGACGCTGAATGTCGTCAGCTTCCTCTTCATCGTGTTTCACGCGATTACCTGGTTCAATCTGGCACCCAAGGCGATGGTGATGCGTATTGGCAGCGCGCGGGTTCCAGGTTTTCTGATCGCCGCGTCCAACTACGCGGCGTGGCTGATCGTCTCGGCTGTGGTGGCTTGGCTGGTGTTGGAGTGAGGGAAGGCGTCCGGCGAGGCATGGCGAAGCGACCGATAGAGCCGTTTCTCTGGCTGCTTTTCAGCGCGGGCGGCGTGTTGTCCGCGCTGCTGATGCCGGTCCTGATCTTCCTCTTCGGTGTGGCGTTTCCGTTCGGCTGGCTGTCGCCGCCCGCGCACCAGAACCTGCTCGCCGTGGCAGGCCATCCGCTCGCCCGCCTCGTACTCTTTGTCCTCTTCGTGTTATCGCTGTTCCATTGGGCACACCGCTTCCGCTACACGCTATATGACGGGTTGCAGATCAAGCACCTGAACGAGGTGATCAACGCAGGGTGCTACGGTGGGGCGATAGTGGGATCCGTGGTGGCAGCGTATATGCTCTGGTTTTCAATCGCAAGCCTCTGAGCCGGAGTGGTCCTCATCAACTGCTCTACGGATCGAACGCCGCGGCGCCGCGGCGTTATCACGCTAGTCAATCGTTCGATCAAACGTACCCGTGTTTGAGCAGTCTTCTTGCTGCCACTTGGTAATACCCCCCAGCCAGAGGCGGCACGTCCCATCCCATCGCGTCGGCCAGCCGATCATAGATATTGAACAAGAACGCGACTTCAATGGCCTCCTGAATAGCCTGCTTGGAAACGCCCGCACGCATCACTGTTCGCACGTCCTCGGGTCCAAGGCTGCCATGGTCGAGGGTCATCTTCTTGAGCAGCCCGAGCGTGGCGCGAAGCCTTTCGCTGATCGGCGCTGTCGTGTATTCGTTCAGAACCTGCTGGATCAGGAGACTGTCGTCGAGGGCGGACGCCGCGACCGCGGCGTGGGCATTCGTTCAAAAGTGGCACTGATTCAGGCGCGACACGAAAGCGGCGAACAGCTCGCGCTCGCCAACCGACCATTCGGAGGGACCCCGCATGACGGCCTGCGTGTGCGCGGAGTGCGGCCGTCCAAAGAGATGCGGCCGGTACCGCAGCGTTCGTACCACATCAGGTGCACGGAAGCCGGAGACCGCGCGCACGAATCCATAAAGCAGTCGGGCTGAGAGCCCATCGCCGCGCGCGACATTACTGAGCCTCACGCGTCCTCGAGCGCTCGGTGTACTGCCGCGATCTGGTCGTTCGCGGCACCAAACGCCGCCGCGACGATGATCTCGAACAGCTGATCCTGGGTGTAGCGGTTCCTGAGCGCATCGAGATCCTGATCCATCACGGTGTAGGCACGCGAACGAATCTTCTGCACCAAGGTCATCAGCTCTGGTGGAGCGCTGCCGCTTGCGATCGCTTGCCGAAGGTCGCTAGACGTCGACCCGGATCCCTGCAGGAGAGCCGCAGCAGTCGCGTTTCTGAACGAGGCGAAACGATCCTCCATCGGGCCGCATTGTAGCGGAAATTCGTCCGATAGCCGGCAGCGGCGATCACAGCGCCCGGAACCCGCGAGCGTACGGCTCAGGCCGTCTTCCTCTCCTCGCTGAGCGCGCGGGTGTGAATCTGTCGAACGTTCTCGACGATGCGTTGGGCCACGTCCCGTTCGGCTTGGAGCGCCTTCATCGTGCCTCGTGCTTCCTGGACCAGGTACTCGAGCCGTGCGAGCTCGGCGAACACGTGATCGACCATGGCCTTCTGCTCACTGACGCTTTCGAGTGTGATCTGCACGTCTCCCAGGAGGTGCGTGATGGTGTCGGCTTTCCGCTGGACGGCGTCGACGAGCTGGCGACGGCTCTCAATCGCCACGATCTTTTCCTGCGTAGCCGCGAGACTCTCGCGCAGGCGATCCAACTCGCCCTTCGCCTGCGCAATCTCGGCGCGGCGCTCGGCGATGGCCGCGAGCTCGGCCTGGCTCTTGAGCCCGAGAGCGTGGATTTCTTCGACGCCGCGCTTGACGGCCTCGACGACCTGCTCACGATCGGCGACCGCTTGAGTCTTCCGATCCACATCGTCGGAAAGGCGCTGGAGCTCCTGCATGCGAGCGTCCACCCGCCCCATGGCCTGGTCGGCCTCTTCGAGCTGTTCCCGTCGCTGGTCGAGCTGTTTCCAGAGCGTCTCGAGCCGTTTGACCTGATCCTCCACCGCTTTGAGCTGCGCGAACGTGTCGCGCTCCTGGCTCTGGACGCGCGCCAGCTCGCCCAGCAGCTCCTCTTTGATCGTCGCGGCCTTGCCCAGCTCGGCCTGGAGGCCCTGCACCGTCTCGAGGCGCTGTGCGATATCGACCGCCAGCTCGCGGGAGGACGCCGCCAGGTCCGTGAACCGTCGCTCCTGCGCCGCGAGTTCGTCCTCGTCCTGCTTGAGCCCTCGCAGCCCATCACGGGCTGACTCCAGCTCCGACTTGAGCGTCGCGATCTGTTTCATGGCCGGCTCCAATTCGGCCTGCGCCGTGCCAAGCGCCCCGAGCTTCTGCTGCGCGTCCACCAGCTGTGCGGCCATGCCGTCGCAAAGCAGTTGCAGATTCTCCAGCTCGGTCCGCCGCGCAAGCTGGTCGCTGAGACGCCGATCCACGTCGGTGCTCAACGCGTGGAGCTCGTTCAGTCGCCCTTCCAGGTCCTGCACGATCTGCGTACGCGGTGCGATCACCGCGAGCTTGCCGGCGAGATCGTCGACGGCCTGGGCCATGCCCGTGGCCCGGCCGGCGCTGGCCTCTGCCCGGCCGATCTGGGCAGCCAGTGCTTCAATCTTGCTCTCAATCTGCGGAGCCTGCGACATGAAGCCGCCGGCCTTGTCCAGGAACTGCTCCACCTCGCGCTTGTCGGCGCGAAGCTTGTCGAGCAGGGTTGCCGTCTCCTCATACGTGGTGTGGACGGCGTGAATCTCGTTCTTGAGGGTCTCCAAATCTTTGCGTTGCTCGGCAAGGCCGTCGAACTGCCACTGCGTGCGCTTGGCCGTCGCCTCCAGGTTGTCGAGACGCTCCTCGAGCGTGCTGAGCGCAGCGTGTTTCTTCTGCAGCCCGTCTGCCTGTCCTGTCAGCTCCTGCACCCCGATCGACAGCGTCTCGATCCGTTCGCCGAGCTGTGCGAGCCCCTGTTCTCGGGCCGACACGGCGTCCACGCGCGCCTCGGCCGACGCGATACCGGACTGGGCGACGCGGAGCCGCTCGTGAACCGTCTCCAGTTCCTGCCTGTTCACCGCGAACTGGTCCAGGTGCCGTTGAACCAGATCGATCAGGCTCTGCGCCTCCTGTTTCTGGCGAGCCACCTCGCTGCCGAACGTCTCGCGAAGGCGAGCCGACTCGTCGAACTGCGTGGCGGTTTCCGCCTGTACCCGTTCGAGCTTCGCCAACGTTTCCTCGACGTGCGTCGCCCGCTGGGATCCGTCGTTCAGCTTATTGAGCTGGACCTCCATCTCCCAGACCATCTGATGTACGCGTCGTGATTCGACCAGCGCGTGCTCGACGACCGACTGTTGGCCGTCGAGCGCCTTGATCTTCGCCGAGACGTGCTCAGCGAGCGCATTCAGGCTGCGGAGCTGTGCATCCGTGTCCTGACTCAGCGCTTGGATGTGAGATAGCGGCTCGAGCTTCCGATGGAGATCGGCCACGAGCTCAGTCGCCTTGGTGGCATGGGCCCGGGCCTTCAGAGCCGCCTCGCGGCCCGTCTCGGCGTCCTGGGCGAGCGTCGCAATCCCCGCGCGGAGCCCATCGAGATCGTTCTTGAGTGCGGCGTGATGATCGACCAGCGGCTGGATCTCGGTGCGGAGGCGAGGGAGCCGTTCGTCGAGCTGCACGAGGACCGCGCTCTCGCGCTTCAGCGTCTCAATCTGCCCGAGTGTGCTGCGCCCCAGTGATACCAGTTGCTCCACGGCCTCGCGATGCTCCTGGACCCGCGCGTCGCCGGCCAAGACCTGTTGGACCCGCCCTTCGGCCATCTGCACGCCGCCCTCCAGCGAGACGACGCGCGTTTGAAGCGCGTCGACCTGCTGACGAATGCGCTCGAAATCCTCCATTCGTGCCGCCAGACCGTCGATCTGGCTCGCGAGGTCGGCAGCGCGGCGCCCGCCCTCGTCCACGGCAGCATTGACGCGAGGCAATTCGGCCGCATGGCGTTCGAACGAAGCGAGCAGAGTTTGCAGCGATTGACGCTCATCCTGCAGGTGTTCGAGCAACCGTTCGATCTCTCCGGTGATGGCGGCTTGCGAGTCGCCCCCGTTCATCAGCTTTCTGAGCAGGGCCATGGGTTCACCTGTCCTTTGTCACCCAATGACGGTCGAGGGCGGATCCGGGCTCAGGCGAGCTGCGACTCGCAACTTCGCTCGGCGACTCGGCCTTGGATCGGCCGCTCGTCGTCATCGACACAGATGTTCAACGGGAATCAGTGCAGTGTGACCTGGAGAGCGAGCAAGGATCGTGCCTCGAACGAGGCGTGAGGTCGCTGACGCACCAGCCTCAGGTTGAGCGATGGAGCAGTCGGTGGCACAAGCTGTCGTGGTGCCACGGCGTGCAACGTTTGAAATCGGATTGACACTTATGTACGAGGCTCGCCGCCTGCTGATCAGGTGACAGACCTTCGGCGCTTCGCGTCGGGGGCCGGTCAAGTTGCCGGAGCAGTGGCATGCATGGAAACCTCCTGCCAATCAATGTGTAGCGTCGACAGGATCGGGTCACGACGCGCCGTGAGATTTTGAGAGGGTGGCGCCGACGTTCTATGAATCGAAGAGCGCGCCCAATGTCGCCGCCTCATCATCCGATAGAGAGATCGTCACCGACGTCAGCGCCTCGGCGAGGTGCACAACGGTTCGAGGCCCGATGATCGCCGCATCGACGCGTGGATGATGGAGTACCCACGCGAGCGCCAGCGCGCTCGCGGACACCGAGCGGGCCCGAGCCGCCTCACCGAATGCCGCCAGGCCGTGAAATACGCGTTCGCGCTCGAGGTGTCGATATGACTCCGGCCGCAGCGTCATGCGCGAGCCTTCCGGATAGGGCTGGCCGGCGCGGTATTTTCCGGTCAGCCATCCGCCGGCAAGCGGGCTGAACGCGGTGAAACCGACACGCTGATCCGCGCAGAGCGGAAACATCTCCCGCTCCGCATCGCGATCGAGCAGGCTGAACGAATTCTGCACCCAGTCGAAGCGGCACCACCCTCGCTTGTCACTCAGCCACAAGCCGCGAGTCATCCGCCACGCCTCGATGTTGCTCGCGCCGACGTAGAGCACCTTACCGATGCGGACCGCGTCATCGAGCGCCTGGAGCGTCTCGTCGAGCGGAGTGTCGGGATCCGGCTCGTGAATGAGGTACATGTCGAGCCGATCGGTTTGCAGACGCTCGAGGCTCGCGTCGATCTGCCGGAGGATGTGCCGTCTTGACAGGCCGCGGTCGTTCGGGCCGGGACCGACTGGATTGAAGACTTTGGAGCTGACGAGCAGCCGCTCCCGAACGGCAGATCCCTTTGCCGCCAACCATCGGCCGATATAGGATTCGCTGCGGCCGCCGCCGTAAGCGTTCGCGGTATCAAAGAAGTTGATGCCGGCGTCGAACGCGCGATCCATCAGCTCGAACGCCTGCGCCTCGGTCTCGCCCATGCCTAAGAACGACGGCGCCGAGCCGACGCCGCCGAAGTTTCCACATCCCAGTCCGAGGCGTGAAATCCGCAGGCCAGTCGATCCCAGCCGCCGCCACTGCATCGGTCGTAAGGGTACTCGATGTAGGATGCGACGGAGCGGGCGGAGGACTCGCAACCGCAACGGCCTTCACGACCGGACATGTTGAATCAGACCGCCACGGCCGCTCCTTCGAGCGGTCTTATTCGGATTCTTGGTGTCGGCTTCGGCCTGGCCGTGGTCGTCGGCAGTACGCTCGGGATCGGCATTCTGAGGACGCCTGGGCTCGTCGCCGCGCAGATGCCGACCGCGACGGGGATTCTGCTGATCTGGATCGCCGGCGGCCTCTACACGCTCTTGAGCGCGGCGTGCATCGCCGAGCTCGGCACGATGCTGCCGGCGGCGGGCGGCTATTACGTCTACGCGCGCCGGGCGTTCGGCGATACCGTTGGCTTCGCAGTCGGCTGGACCGACTGGATCACCTACTGCGCGATTCTTGGTTACATTTCGATTGCGATTGGCGAGTTCGCGGCGCTGCTGGTGCCCTCCCTGGTCGGAGTCGAGAAAGGCATCTCGATCGTGGCGCTTGCGGCGCTGGCCGCGCTGCAGCTCGCCGGTTTGCGCGCGAGCAGCCGTTTTCAGGAAATCGCCACGGTCGTGAAGTGCGCGGCGTTCCTGGCGCTCATCGTCGGGGCGATGATCTTCGCGCCTCGCCTTGGATCGGATTCGGTATCGGCGTTGGCCTCGCCGGCGCTCGCTGGTCTCATCCTGGCGTTTCAGTCCGTCGCGGTCACCTACGGCGGATGGCAGAGCGCGCTGTACTTCGCGGAGGAGGATCGCGATCCAAACCGCAACCTGCCGCGATCGATGATCGGCGGCGTCGCCGCGGTCATCGTCGTATACCTGCTGGTCAACGTCGCGTTGCTGCTCGTGCTGCCGCTCGGCGACCTGGCGCGCTCGACTCTGCCCGCCGCCGATGCGGCACAGATCCTGGTCGGCGGCCGCGGGGGCCAGATCATCACGATTCTGTCCATCGTATCGCTGCCCCCAACCCTCAACGCGATCCTGATGATCGGCACACGGATTCTCTTCGCCATGGGGCGCGACGGGCTGTTCTGGCGACGAGCGGCGTCGGTGAGCGCCCGCGGCACGCCAGCCGCGGCGATGTTGGCGACGACGGTGATCGCGCTGGCGTTGATCGCGACCGGTACGTTTCAGCGGCTGATCGCAATCGCCTCGTTCTTTCTCGCGGCCAATTACGTGGTCTGCTGTCTCGCGCTGATCGTGCTGCGGCGCCGGGAACCGGACGCGCCGCGGCCGTTCCACGCCTGGGGCTATCCGTGGTCCGTGGCCCTGGTGCTCGTGGGGGCGGTCGCGTTTCTCGTCGGGGCGGTGGTCGGCGACACGATCAACGCCGTCGGCGCGCTGGTCCTTATCGCGCTGGGCCTGCTCGTGCGTACTGCCGCTGGCTGAATTGCGGCCAAGGTCGCTCCGGAAACCTGTGCGGGGCAACCGAACGCACTGGCAGCCCACCCTTCAGGTGAGCGCCAGATACTCGTGAACGAAGCGCACGACCATCGATCCTTCGCCCACGGCGGACGCGACCCGGTTCATGGCGCCGGCCCGAATGTCGCCGGCAGCGAATACGCCGGGGGCGCTGGTTTCGAGGGCCATCGGCTCGCGGCGCTCTTTCCAGATCCGCGCGTATCGAGTGTCAGATGCCAGGTCCCTGCCGGTGATCACGAAGCCCTTGCCGTCGCGCAACACGCTCTCGAGCAGCCAGTCGCTGCGCGGTCTGGTGCCGATGAACACGAACACCGCGTCGATGTCTTCCACCTGACTCGTGCCGCCGTCCTGCTTGAGTGCCACGCGCTCCACGTGATCCGCCCCTTCGACGCGGTCGAGCTCGGTCCGGACTCGGAGACGGATGTTGGGCGTCTTCTCGATCTGCTCGATGAGGTAGCGCGACATGGTGTCGCGCAGCGAATCACGGCGCACCACGATCTGCACGTCCTTCGCGTAGCGCGCCAGGTGCATCGCCGCTTGTCCCGCCGAGTTCCCACCGCCGACGACGAGCACCCGCCGATCGTGGAACGCCGGCGCCTCCGTCGTCGCTGCGCCGTAGTACACACCTGCGCCTGTCAGGGCGGCCACGCCAGGCGCGGTGTGCTCACGGTATTCCATGCCGGTCGCGGCCAGCAGCGTCCGCGTGACGATCTCGCGCCCGTCGCCGAGCATCAGGTGCTTGTATCCCGCGTCGATCGACACGCCGGTGACTTCGAGCGGCACGACCAGCTCCGCCCCTAGGCGATGCGCCTGCAACACCGCACGCCGCGTCAGCTCGCTGCCGCTGACCCCCTGATGAAACCCGAGGTAGTTTTCAATCTTGGAACTGCTGCCGGCCTGTCCGCCCGGCGCGTGGCGATCGAGCAGGAGCGTCTTCAACCCTTCTGATGCGCCATACACCGCGCCCGCGAGGCCGGAAGGTCCTGCCCCCACGATCACCAGGTCGTACAAATCGAGCTCACACAAAACCGGTTTGCCCAGGCGCTCGGCCACCTCACGTGGCTCGGGGTTGCGCAGGACGTCCCCATCCTCGAAGAACAAGGCCGGAAGCTCGTTCGCGCCGACGCCGGCGGCGTCGAGCAGCCCCTGCGTGTCCGAGTCCCGCGCCACGTCGAGCCAGTGATAGGGGATGAGGTTGCCCGCGAGAAAGTTCTTGATCTCGTGGGAACGCGGCGACCACTGATGTCCAACCAGCCGCAGTCCTTTCGCTTCGGGGAGATATTCGGCCTGCCACGCGTCGAGCAGATCGTCGATGACGGGGAAGAGACATTCCTCGGGCGGGTCCCACGGTTTCGAGAGGTAGTGATCGAGATGCGCGACGTTGATCGCCTTGATGGCTGCGTCGATGTCCGAGTACGCCGTGAGCAGGACGCGACGCGCCAGCGGATAGACCTCGCGCGATTGCGCGAGGACGTCGGTGCCGTGAATGCCCGGCATGCGTTGATCGCTGATCACGAGAGCGAGCGAGTCGCCTCTGGCCTTGAGCTCGCGGATCGTCGCGAGCGCCTCCTCGCCGGAGGACGCGCTGATGATCGTGTAGGACTCGCGGTACCGTGAACGGAGATCGCGCCGCACCGCAGCGAGCACCTGCGCATCGTCGTCAACGACCAGAAACGCGGGCTTGTTCACGCTGATGCCCCGGCGCCCTGTGCCTCGGCGAGCGGAAGGGTGACGCGAAACTCCGTTCGCCCGGGAACGGACTCGACCTCGATCTCGGCGTCGTTGTGGTTGATCAGGCGGCGCACGATGTCGAGTCCGAGGCCGGTGCCTTTCCCCACGGGCTTGGTGGTGAAAAACGGTTCGAACAGCCGTCCGCGGATCTCCTCGGGGATGCCGGGGCCGTTGTCGATGACCCGCACGACGACCTGTTGTCGCTCGCAGTTCGCGGTGATGTCGACGCGGCCGCGGTCAGGGACCGCGTCGAGCGCGTTGTCGATGAGATTCGCCCAGATCTGATTGAGCTCGCCGATGAAGCCCAGCACGCGAGGCAGATCGGGAGGGATCGTGACGGTGACGGCGACCGACTTCGATCGCGCCTTCGCGGCGAGTACCGCGACGGTGTTGGCAAGGCTCGAGGTCAGGTCTACGGCCTCGGCGACCGTGGCCTGGTCCATGTGGGTGAATCCCTTGATGGCCGTGACCAGGCCGGAGATCCGCATCGCCGCTTCCTGAATCTCCGACGCGATCCCGCGAACGGTACATCCGGCCGCCACCCAGCGAAGGACTGCACCGAGCGGTGGGCCACTTATGGCGAGAGCCATGCGATCGAGTGCCTCGAGCGTGACGGCGGTTTCCCCAAGCGGCCCGGCCAGGGCGGTGTCGAGGCGGTGATCCGCGAGCCAGTCAGCGATGTCGTCCTCGCGTTCGGCCTGCTGGATCGGAGACAACACGCCGGCGAGGCGGGCCGTGAGACACGACGCGCGCATCGCATCGACGGCGGCAAGTTGCGAATCCGTCAACTTCGCAGCGCCGAGCGCCAGCGTCGCCTGCTCGACGTCGTCGAGGCGGTCTTCGAGCATCGCGGCGCTTCGCTCGATCGCGGAAGCCGGGTTGTTCAGCTCATGCGCGAGGCCCGCGGACAGCTTCCCGAGCGAGATCATCTTCTCGTCCTGCAGCCCGCTCGACGTGAAGATGCGGCTGCGGTCGAGCATCTTGTGCACGAGGATCGACGTGATTTCAGGGCAGTCACGAGTCATCGCGGCGAGATCGTCGCGGGGAACTTCGAGAATCTCCGAGGGCTCCTGGGCTACCGAGTGTCCCGGAGGACTGACCAGGCGTGAATAGGGGAGCATCCCGGCGACGTCCCCGGCCCTCCACTCGATCACTCTGTGCCGGCCTGCGCCGCGATCGATGTAGATGGCGATGTGTCCTGCCAGCACGACGAAGAGGCCGGTCACCGGCTCGCCTTTCGCGCTCAGCACCTCTCCCTGGTCGAGCTGGCGAAGGGTCCCGTGCGAGCCCAGCCACGCGAGCTCCTCGCGCGGCGCAGCGCCGAGAGTCTTGTGCCCCGCGAGGCGCTCGACGAGATCTGCCGTCACGTCATCGCTCCTGATGAAGAATCCGAACCAGAAATGTTACATCAGCGCGAGCGATGGGCGATGACGCGTGACGGATTGCCGCGACCCGGGATCGACGTCGGCCGCGTCGATCCCGAAAATGCGTGTCCTATCCTCCGTTCCTTTGTTGATGTCAGTTCCTGATTGTCAGCTCGAACGGTCGAAATTCGACCGCTCACCTGATTCAGGGATGCTGACCGCCGAATGCATCGCACGACACCTTGGGATGCCAGTTCACGAACGCGCCGTTGGGATTGTCCTCCCACGCCCAGACGTGCAACGTGTAGAACGGAGGCAGCCCGAAGCGATTGGGGCTCTCGAACAAATGCAGCAGCTGTCCCATCATCTGCGGTGGTCCCTCCGGATGCTTCGCGTCCCAGGCGTCCTTGAACACGAGATAGTCGGCGCCAATGAGCTGCAGTCGCCCGTTCGGCAGCGGCTCGTAAATGACGATCTCGGGAGTCGTGGGATCGATGTCCGCATCCATGAGCAGCGACTGCTTCACATAGTGAAGCCCCATGGCTCCGGAGTCTGATCCACTGACGCAGCCGAAGAGCAGGCCGTACTCTTCTCCCTCAGCGACCGCCACGTCTTTGAAGCGCTCGGTCGATTGCCGAACGACGTCGACGAGCGCGTTCCCCTTGGAACGATCCTGCGCGGATTGCGCATGCGCATGGTCGGCTTGCGCCAGCGCACGCGAGGACCAACAGCACGCGAGTACGAGAACGCCGACCAGGGAACATTCGAAAGGCAGCGAGAATCGACGGACATTCATAGAAACCTCCTGTTACAGATCAAACAGACCGTCTGCCGCGGCACTTCGGGTGCCACGCGCCAGCGGCCTGTGCTCGCGGGGCGATTGCGAGCCGTTCCAACCCCACAGGAGACATCGCAAACGATCGGGAAAAGGCGACACGGATTCGTTCTTGGAGCGTGTTGCCCCCTCGTAGTAGCCTGTCGCCGACGCCCGCGGCGCGTTCTTACTGTCGTGACTTCTGCTCTTTCGGCGCTCGTCGCTTCGGCCGAGCAAGGGGATCGCGCAGCCGCCGATACCCTCTTCGCGACGCTGTACGACGAGTTGCACCGCATGGCCCGCCGCGAGCTCGCCAAGCGGGGGGCTGGCGTCACGCTCGGCGCGACCACGCTGCTGCACGAAGCCTACCTGGACATCTCGGATCGCGAGCGCGCGGCGTTTCCCGATCGCAACCGGTTCATGGCCTACGCCTCACGCGTCATGCGTGGGCTGATCATCGACTACGCGCGTCGCCGCCAGGCGCAGAAGCGAGGCGGCGAATTCGAGATCACCTCGATCGTCACGGACGTGGCCGATGCGGTGCCTGACGTCGACGAGCTGACGCGCGTCAGCGACGCGCTGAACGAGCTCGAGACGACGGACGTCCGGCTGGCACGAATCGTCGATTTCAAGTTCTTCTGCGGCTTTTCATTCGCAGAGATTGGCTCCATGCTGGGCCTGTCGGAGCGCACGGTGCAGCGTGACTGGGAGAAGGCGCGTATCTATCTCCACCGCGTCCTGCGCGACGACCTGCCGGCGCTCTGACGTCGCCTTTCGCCTGCCGTTTCCGATCTTCCTGATTGGTGGCGCGATTGAAGGCCATCGACTATCTGGCGCTGGGACGCCCGGACCGGGCCGAGGTCTACCGCTGAAGGCAATGGATGTCAGATCCGCCGACGAACGTGAGATCGATCAACTGGCCCGGGTATGGTTCGATGGCTGGTACGAGGCGCATGAGGCGATCGTCCCGCCCGAGCTCACGCGACTGCGTACGTTGGAGAGTTTTCGAGCCCGACTGCTCGCGGCGCTCTCCAGTGTCACAGTCGTTGGCCCGATTGGCTCGCCCTTCGGATTCTGCATGCTGAAGGAGGACGAGCTCTATCAACTCTATGTCTCGGCGGAGGCACGGGGTTCAGGGGTTGCAACCGCGCTGATCGCCGACGCGGAGGCCCGGCTGGCGGCGCGCGGCGTCGAAACGGCGTGGCTTGCCTGCGCGATTGGCAACGACCGAGCCGCCCGTTTCTACGAGAAGCGCGGCTGGCATCGGGTTGTAACGATGGTCAATCTGGCGGAGACGTCAGCAGGCACGTTCGCGCTCGAAGTGTGGCGGTATGAGAAACGGCTGACGCCTCGACCAACCGGTCGCTAGCGACACTAGAGTCCCAGCGTGCACACCGAGTAGAAACCAAAAATCGGTGACGTCAGCGGACGACCGAGCCAGTATCTCTGATACAGCTCCGAGGTTCTGAAGTTCTCAATCAGGTTCAGACGCAGCTCGCGCGCCAGGCTCTGGATGTCACGGATTCCGGACACCCACGGGGCTCCCATGTTCGCGAAGCTCTCGACGAGCCTGGTGATGCCCGGATCGCCCGTCGTCTTGGACACCACTGACTCCGCCATGTAGTCGAAGGACAAGCGGAAGTGTGTGACGTACTTCCGCAACTCCGTGATCGTCTGCTTCACGGTCTCGAGCGGAAGGTACATGGTGTTCCCTTCCCAGATGAAATACGTCGGGAGATCGAAGTCGAATCCATTCTGCTTCAGCAGATCGATCAGTCCGTCCGTCACGTAGTTGCCCGGGATGAATTTCACGTTGACGTCGATTCCCAGCTGTTCGTAGCAGGTCTGCTTCAACGTCAGCGTCGCCGGATCGTCAATCTCGAAGTAGGTCACGCCGGGCGCCTGTTTCCTCACGGCGCGAGTGTCCAGACCGGCACCGAGGATCACCACCTGCCGAAAGTGCGAGTGGATCTGCTTCTCCAGCACATCGTCGAAGTACTTGGTTCGAATCCTGACCAGGTCTCGGGCTGGTGGAAAGCTCTCGGCAACGAGTCCGGCTGCCTGCCTGCTGTCTTCGTTGAGGAATAGTTCGACGACCGAATCCTGGTAGAGCGGCGTCGCCTGTCGGTTCTCTTCCGCTCTGAACTCGGCGACGACGAAGGCCGTTCCGCTGACATACTTGATTTGCGCCACAAATGCCTCCGAAAAGCGATTACTCACACCATGTTACGGACTCGGGGATCGAGAGGTTGTTAGTCCCGGGTGAGGATCGGGTAAGGCTTCCGTGAGGTCGAGGGTTGTGTCGATTGGGAGTGTGGCCGCGAAAGAGGTAATCGAAAGCTCAACCAAGGGATCGCAGTATGCTGGCGACCATGACCTCCTCGAGTCATCTGCGTGTCTTCATCTCCGCCGTTGCCGCGTGTGGTTTCGTGTCGTTCGCGTTTGCGCAGCAGACACCAGCGCCGCCGAATCCTCCGCACGAAACGTTCTTCTATACCAGCGACGGCCTCCGGCTCGAAGCGTATTTGTACAAGCCCGAGGGACCGGGCCCGTTCCCGCTCGTCGTCTACAACCACGGATCGCGAGCGGGGGAAGAGCGCACCGAGCGGCCGATTGCGTTCATCGCGCGCCTTCTGCTGCCTGCGGGTTATGCGGTGCTCGTGCCCGAGCGGCGCGGGTATGGAAAGTCGGAAGGAAAAACGTTCGTCGAGGAAATCGGTAACGACCGCGGTCCACGATTCGTCGCGCGGTTGGACGCGGAAGCGAAGGACGCATTGGCCGCGGTCGACGCCGTTGCCCATCAGCCGGGCTCCTCGATTGATGTGACGCGCGTCGCCATCATGGGATGGTCCTTCGGCGGGATCGTGACGACCCTGGCAGCGAGCGGGACCGATCGATTCCGAGTCGCGATCATTCAGGCACCCGGCGCGCTCAACTGGGATCGAAGCCCGGACCTGCGGTCAGCGCTCACCGCCGCCGCCCGGAAGATCCGCGTGCCCTCCGCCTGCGCGGTCGCGAAGAACGACCTCACGACCGAAAGTGCGCGCTCGATCTGCGAGACCATCAAGAAGAATGGTACTGTGACCGATCTGCGGATCTACGGTCCCTTCACGCCAACGCAGCCCCCGGCTGGTATCCCGCCAGGCCACCTGATTTTTGGTCCTGAAGGCGTTTCCATCTGGAGCGAGGACGCGCTGACGTTCCTTGCGGCGCACATGTCGCGACCGTAGTTTGCCTGTAGATTCTCTGCGTCATCTCTGAGCGCGCTTCGTTCGGTCGTGCCCGCCTGCGAACGGATGGACCTTCGCTCCATCCGTCGAGGATTAAGGACTTTCCCCGTCGCGGATCCTCCGCCCGCCACACCTGAAAGAGAAATCCGAACAGCGCCCCATCAAAGCGTACATACCCGCGGGCTTCGAGGAGAACACGAACGATGAAGACGTTGAAGCGCACTATTCCATTACTGTGCCTGGCGACGCTGGCCTGGTCGTCACCGGCGTTCGCTCAGAATCAAACGGTTCCATTCAAGCTGTATATCACCGAGCTCTGGCAGCTCGATGTCGATCAGGACATCGGAATTGGCGTCATCGGCGACTTCTATGCCAAGGTCACGATCAACGGCGTCGAACACGACAACAAACAAGGCGGCGACGGGGCCTGCAACGACGAGTCGTCCACTGGCCTCATCGTCCCCCTCCAGTTGTTCAAGAACTTCAAGAAGATTCCCGAGTGCCAGGTCAGCACGCCCTGGGTGTTCTCCCAGCAAGTGCCCGCAGGTCAGCCAGTACACGTGCGCATCCAGATCTTCGATACGGATACTCTGTTCGACGACGAGGCCGATTTGAAGGTCGGCGCGGGCGATGCGATCAACATCGACGTGAACCCGTTCTCCGGAACATGGACCGGCGACATCACATCGCCGCAGAACTGCAGCCGGCCGGGCCTCAATCTTGGCGGCAACAACGCCAACGTCTGCTGGCAGGCTGGCTTCGATACCGACGACGACGGCTTCTCGACTCATGGGAAAAGTTCGGGGTGGACACGGACAACGACGGCCTGACCGATATCGACCTTCACGCGCTGGGAGCCGATCCCTTGCG
>DATAEK010000189.1:0-20004 GCA_036258055.1 Vicinamibacterales bacterium | reverse complement strand
GGCCGTGTCGGTGTTCCCGTATGCAAGCTCCATCACAGTCGACCACGCGAGATGGCTAGCGCCGATGTCAGGGAAGTTGCGCCGCTCCGCCATCCGCGCCGCCTGTTCGTACAGCTCACGGGCCTCTCGAACACGGCCCGACCAACCGGCCGCCTGGGCGCGCGCCCCGACCATGTCGAACTCACGCGGTCTATCTCTGGCCCAATCGAGATGCGCCAGCGCCGCCTGCTCGTCACCGGCCGCGACCGCCAGTTGATACAACAGACGTCGCGTCGGCAGCGTCTCGATCTCGAGCGCCACCGCCCGATGTGCGGTCTGTATCGCGTCGTCGAAGCGGCCGATCCCCCGATAGGCGTGCGCGAGATTCGAATAGGGATAGCCGTGATTCGGGTTCCGCCTGACGGCTTCCTGCCCTTCCTCGATGGCCAACGGAAAGTTTCCCAGAAGATTGTGGCTGAACGCCAGGCTGTTCGCCGGCTGGAATTCGAGCGGAAACGACTGGTTCCACGTTTCGAGCGTCTGGTTCGCACGAGACTGATCCCCGGTCACCTCGTAGTGATATTGATAGATGATTGACAGGCGGTCGCGCTCGCTGGCTCGCTCAAGCTGTGCGTAGGCCAGCTTCGCGTACTCCTTCGCACGCGCCGACTCGCCCAGATTGCTGTAAATTCTCGACAGGCCGATGTACGCGGCCGCGAACGTTGGATCGATCTCCACGGCCCTGAGGAAGAACGGGATCGATTCAGCAGGGTGTGATGTGCGCATCAACGCGTCAGCTTGTGCCGACAGTTGACCGGCTTCCGCTGCGCGCGTGGCCATCGACGCGTAGATGTGACCGGATCGATCCATGTCGCCGAGCGCGTAGTACGCGTTCCCGATTTTCTTCAGAATCTCGAACTCGAGCGGCTGCCCACGATCGTGTGGAAGAGTGGGTATGAGCTCCCGCGCGTGTTCGAGTACCGTGACCGATTGATCGTAGGCGTATCGCCGGGTTGCGTTCTGAGCCGCCAGGATCGAGTAGCGAATGGCGGACTCGTACTCGTGGCCCTCCTCGAAATGCAGGGCGATCTCAGTCGCCATGTCGGACGGCGCAGGTGAGTGAATGGCTTCGAGACCCTCGGCCAATCGACGATGAAACGCCACACGCTGGGTGGGGTTGAGCCCCCGGTACAGCACCTCACGATACAGTGCGTGTCGGAATTGATACTTGACCGTCGATCCGCCGTCAGGCAGCTCGCGCGTGCCAGCAACCTTGAGGAACTGTTGCCGATGGACGAGCGTCGCACACATCTCCTCGATGGGCGATGGGTCGGTCGCCAGCATCGTCGCGACAGACCGGGCCGTAAAGTGCTGCCCGGCCACACTTGCACATCTGAGGAGCTGTCGCTCCTCGTCGCTGGCGTGCTGCAGCTGCATATCGAGCATCTGTTTGAGCGTCTCGGGCACACCGGGATCGACCCGGTCCACCGGTATCGTCATCTGCCAGGACCCGCCTGCCATCGACAGCACTCCCTGTTGTGCGAGATGGTCCAGCATGGCAATCATGAAGAGCGGATTACCATCCGAGTGGCGGTAGATGACAGACGCCAGCCCCGAGAGGTCTCCGGGCGCGAATTCGGCGGCGACGAAGGCCGCGACATCGGCTTCTCGGAGGCGTTCGAGTTCCACTTCGTGGCTCAAACGATGGAGCACCAGATCCTGTTTGAGCGCTTTGAGCGGACTCCCTGACACGATCACCTCGGCGGGACGGAACGTTCCGACCACTAGCAGCTTTGCGGGTTCACGACGCCGAGCGACCGCCGAGATGACGTCCAATGTCGAGTGGTCTGCCCAGTGCAGATCTTCGAGGATGAGCACGAGTGGAACCGTCTGGGTGATGACTTCGAGCGCTTCGCACAGCTCGCGCACCATCCGATCGCGGGTTGCACCCAGAATCTCTCGCTGCAACGCGGCCTGCTGATCCGGCCGGATGAGCGACGGAAACTGGATCAGCCAGGTGGGCGCGACGCTGACCAGTGTGTCGAGCACGAGTGGCCTCGAGGGTCCGTGGGCGAGCTGGCCAACGGCTTCCAAGATCGGGTAGTACGCCTCCTTCCCGGCAAAGCCTTCCATCGATTGGCCGCGGGCGACCGTGACGCCAGCGGTTGCAGCGCTGTCGCGCTGGATCGCGTCGACGAGACTGGTCTTCCCGATGCCCGGTTCGCCGATGACAAACACCATCTGTCGCCGGCCGGCAAGCGCCGCCGACAGGAAGGCGTTCAAGGCGCGCAGCTCGGATTCTCGTCCGACGAGCCGCGTGGCTTCGCTCGAGACCCCGGACACGGCGGTCACCACGCGGTCA
This sequence comes from Vicinamibacterales bacterium, assembly GCA_036258055.1. Lineage (GTDB taxonomy): Bacteria > Acidobacteriota > Vicinamibacteria > Vicinamibacterales > 2-12-FULL-66-21 > DATAEK01. The sequence goes on along the minus strand of DATAEK010000189.1, from coordinate 17,663 downwards.
TCGTCGTCGACGACCGGTGCGATGAACTGATAACCCCGTTTGGGAAAGGTTCGGACGAACCGGGGCGCTTCGACTCGATCGCCGAGGGCCCGGCGGATTTCGAGGATGTATCGCCTCAGGATCTCCGGCTGGACGTAGGTGTCGGGCCATACGGCCTCGAGCAACTGGTCCTGCGTCACCAGTCGTCCTGGATGTTCAACCAAGTACCGCAGCACGGCAAATGGCTTCGGCATGAGCGACACTCGCGTCTCTCCCCGCCACAGGCACTGGTTATCCACGTCCAGGCGGAACGAGTCGAACGATCTCATGCGCGACTCGGATACCCGATCGCTGCTCACTCTAGCACTCCCATCAAATTTCACGGGAAGTTGAACGCGATTTTCACAGCTGGCGCGGCAGGCCCTTGTAAGGTGATTACGTGATGCGAGGGGCATTCGTTCTTCAGCTGGCGTCTGGGACTCAGCCGTCACAACGCCACTTCGAAGGCCACATCGAAGAGGTCGACACCGGGCGAGAACTGCGCTTCCGATCCACGGAAGAGCTGTTGGCGTTTCTTGGCCAATGCGTCACATCCGTTCGAGAACGCGCTCCCGAATCCGGCGAGCTCAACCCAGCCAGCCCGTGTGAAGAAAAGGATTGAGCCGGGAACGGCCACGCGCGTCGAAAGGTCTATTCGTAGAACGCGACAGCAGCTCGTTATGTGACGCTACTGCGGGGAAACCAGCGAGATGGACAGCGAAGCTTTGAACGCGTAGCTCGTTCCCCTGGTCGACGGGGGCAGGTCGCGGAGCGCATCACTGCTCCGCCCTGTATCGGACGGGTGGAATACCGGTCCGCCGGTGGCGATGAGCTGCCATCGTCGTCCGGGAGGAGAGATGTGGAGGCTGGGACCGGCGAGCAGCCGGGCGCCCCCTTCGGCCTCCTCTGGATCCCAGAAGCCCTCGAGGTCCTCGCCGATCGCTTCGACCCCGAGTGAGACGCCGTGCGCGAGTTTCCGCGCCCAGCCGACACTGGTGATGAGATCGACTGTGTCGCGCTCCGCTGACATCGGCTTTTGAAACAGCAGATTGCCGTACAGGCGCGACGTGTCAGTGTTGCGACCCGCGACCAGCCGGGCGAGCAGGACGTTCACGCCGTCCGGCTCGTGGAGCACACCGCCGCCGGCCGCGAGTGCCACGAGGCCTCCCGGCTGGAGGATCGAGTAGAGCGCCTCGCCTGATTGAGAACTCTGATAGGAGCTGCCGACTTCGGCGATCCCGAATCGCGCGAGCAGTGTGAGGCGTCCGCGGGACGCCTGCACGCCGACGCGCTGTTCCGGCTGACTGGCGGTGTCGCTCTGGAACGCGCGCTCGCCGATGCCAACGTCGTAGTCGAAGCGCACGGCTGGCTTCACGCCCTCTGCAGGTGTGGTCAGAAACAGGAACGGGCGTTCCTGCGCCGCGACCGGCAGGGCGGTCACGACGATGAACGCGCACACGAACATGAGACGCATGGAGTCCTCCAGCTGCGACTATTTTTCCGGCGCCGCCGATTTCTGACGCGGAAGTCCTTCGGACTTCATGATGGCCGCGTGCAGCTTCACTTCGTCGGCGTCCGGGCGGCTGAAGTCGACATCCTTCGTCAGGGCCAGCCAGAGCGGATTGGCCCGCTGGACGTATTGGACCGGTTGAGCGTTGTACGGGGTGAAGTCCGGTGTGCTGGTGAACATGTCATGGAGGTCGGTGGCACCCGCGTCGTATTGATTGAGCGGCGGCAACCCGAGGATCAGATTCACCGTCTTGAAAATGCTCGCAAGGCTCGTATGCGTCTTGCTGACGTACTGCTTCTTCACCCAGGGACTGACGGCGAGGAAGATCGAGCGGTGCCCGTCGACGTGATCCGCACCGTTCTGGGTGTCGTCCTCGACGACGAAGATCACTGTGTCCTTCCAGCACGGGCTGTTGGAGATGAGCTCGACGGTGAGGCCGAGAGCCGCGTCATTGTCCTGCACGAACCGCTTGAACGACCAGTCGGGGCCATTGGGGTTGATGTCGCGCGCGCCGCCGCCATGATCGTTGGGATAGTAGAGATCCACGTACTCCGGCAGCGTGCACACGCCCTTGGCGCGATCGACGAAGCGATCCTCGAACACCTGCTTGAAGCGATCGAACCGGTTGAACCGCGTCGGATCCTCCGGCAGCGGAGCGTCGGGGATATGCGTGTTGTAGGTCGGGAACAGATGGTCGCTGTTGTCGCGGACCACCTTCTCCATCGGCACGTTGGCGTGCTGGCGGGCGCCGGTCGGGTCTGCCCCCCCGGGCTCGTCGATTACCGCGAACTCGAAGCCGTTGCCGAAATTGATGAAGCTCTTGCCCTGGCGGTTCAAGTGGAGATAGATGCCGCCCTGCTCGTTGTAATCGTTCGGCTCCGGAGAGGAGTTGGCATCGGTGAATCCGATTCGCCCGGGATAGTCCTTGATGACCGCCGGATCGTCGCCCGCATCGCGACGCTGGCCGCCGTACGAAGCCGGCCAATGCGTCTCCTCGTTTTCGGCGGTGTACTGCCCGGTCAACCAGCGATGACCGTCTGACGACACGGAGGGCTCGAGGAAGAAGTTGTCGCTGAACGCGAAGCGCAGGGCGAGCTCGTGATGATTCGGGCTGGCATCGTAGCCCAATGAGAACGCGGGAGCACCGTTCACGGGCACGCCTCCGCGAGTCTGGACGATGTCGCCGAGGAGCAGGTCGTGCGTCGCATTCTCCTTGTTGATGAAGACGACGTGCTTGATCTGGGAGCTCGCTTTTCCGGCGCGGCTTGGGATTGGATTGTCCGCCTCATGATACGCGGCATTGCCACGGCCATCGTCAACCCCGGCAAAGCCGTTGTTGATGTAGACACGCGTCGTGTAGGCATCGAGCTGCTTGACGGTGGGCGTCGGAATGATGTTCACCGTGCCCAGCACGCTGAATTTGGGAGACCGGCTCTCGCCCACGGGGTTGGGCCCGGCGCCACGACCGCGCGCGTTCGCGACGTACAACGTATGACCATCGGCGCTGACCTGCACGCTGCTCGGCCACCAGCCGGTCGGGATATGGCCAATGAGCCGGCCGTGGTTTCCGTCGAGGCTGACCACGCCGATGGCGTTGACGCCCGCCTCGGCCACGTAGAGCGTGTCGCCGTCAGGACTGAGCGCCAGCCCCACGGGCTGCACCCCTCTCAGCGCGCGGTCCTGTCCCTGGAGCAGCGACAACCCGATGCGCCCGCGTTCCGCGTACGTCCTGGGATCGAGGATCGAGATGCTGTCGTTGTTGCCGTTCGCGACGTAGATGGCGTCCTGGTTTGAAACCACCGCATTTGGATGACTGCCGCTGTAGACGTCAATCCCGTCTTGGCGATCGCCGACGAGTGGACCCGTCTTGACGATGTCGCGCCGCTGCGGCGCTTTCGGACTGCTCACGTCGAGGACGTACACCGACGACGACTCGGGGGCGTTGGGACTGCCGAGTCCCGGCACGGTATAGAGCCGGTCGGCTGGAACATAGCCACACCGGATGCCGTCAGGATCGCGCAAGCTGTCCGGCAGATTGCGTGGATCGACCTTGGTGATCTCGATCACCCGATCGTTTTGCGTCTCATCCGGATACCCCGCTCCGGGATAGCAGAGCGGATAGTCCACATTGTCGTTCCCCGTCGGGCTCGCCGGCCGCAGGTGTGTGTACTGGAACACACCTACGTGGGTCACGAAGAGCGTGCGGTCATCAGCGGTCAACCCGATGCCGAATGGGTAGCGGCCGACTTTGGCGCGGGCGATCACGGCTGCAAAGTTGTCGGGCTCAGTGATACGCCCCTGCGCATCGACGCCGATCGAGACCAGAGAAGCATCGATCACGTGGACCTGAAACCCGGCTTGATCCACAACGTAGAGATAGTGGCCGTCGCTGCTGAGCGCCATGTTGCCCGGGAAGGCGCCTTTGAAACGCTGCTGAGGCGTGGCGATCACATTGAGCGGGCGGTCGAGCGGGTGTCCCGGACCATTCAGGTTCACGGAGCCGACGATCTTTCCCGCGGCCGTGTCACCGATCCAGATGTTGCCGTTCTCACCGCCCGACAGGTACACGCGCGTGCTGTCAGGTGAGAAGGTGACGCCCATGAAGCTCGCGTTCACATCGATCCGCCTGGCGATGGGTGCGGGGCTGTTGAGCTGACTGATCAGCGTCAGGGAGAAAGGTCCTGCTCCGCTGTTGAGTGTCGCGAGCATTCTGCCGTCGGGCGAAAGCGCCATGCCGAACGGCTTCGGCGCCTGAACGTTCACCTCGGTGCCCGCGGGTGTGACGAGCCGGCCGTTCGGCAGAACCGCCGCCCGCAGCCCGTCAATGACCGTGTCAGTCGTGGCAGGCCGCGTACCGGCGGGCGCAGAGAAGTTCAGAAAGCCAGAGAGCCGACCCTCAGGTCCGTTGTGCTGCGCGGCGATCGCCCAGGCTCCAGCGGCGAGCACACTGAGAATCACCAAGCCACCTGCCAGCACAGCCAGCGCTTTCTGTCGTGCGAAGTAACGGCCCACGTCTTCCTCCTCTTCTCGTCGCACTCGCTCGCGAGCACCGACGAACGACGACCGCGGCTTGCTCGCGATCAAGTTCGGGCTGAGACAATACGGGTTGTGCGTGTCCGGATTGTGATCGTCGTGTAACTTCGCGTACAACTCGGCCGGTCTCGACCTCGCGTGATCCCTGCCGGCGCGCAGATGTCGAACTCACAAATCTGCTGCGCGAACGCCTCAGTCGGATCGATCAGCTCGCGATGTCCCTGTTGGTCATTACGCGTGAGGCAGCAAGGGAGGATACGGAGCACCTCGAACGGCTGATGGTCCATATCGCTTTGCCAGCCGTTGCGATGCGCTCGAGGCGTAGAATTTGGCTTGTCGGAGATCCGAGGGATGAGCATCACCAGCACGCTCGTCGATCGCGCGGAGATTCGGTTCCATGAGGCGACCGAGGCACTGCATCCCTATGTCGGATGCTTCTGGGTCGTCACATCGGAAGGAAACGCGACGATCCGCGTCGTGCCCGATGGCAGCACGTCGATCTCGATTCAGCTGCAGAAAGGCCAGCCCTCAGGATGGGTGCTTCGCGGTCCGCTCCTGCGGCCCGACGAGCGTCGGTTCACGTCTCCGGGAACCCTCGTCGGTGTACGAATGCGCCCTGGCGTGTCGTTCATCCTGACCGGAATCCCCACTCACCAGACGGTCGGCCGCCGCATCAAGCTGACCGCCGCCAAACCATTTCGCGAACTCGTCACTTCGGAAATCGACCCGCCGACGCCCATCCGGTACATTGATGCGCTCCAACGATTTCTCGTCGAGCGCCTTCGGAACGCGAGCGTGCACGCTGCCGTAGCCAAAGCAGTACACGAGATCGAGCGCGAGCACGGCCTTGTACGAGTCTCGGATGTTGCCAGCCGATGCGGCATGAGTCCCCGTCACTTGAACCGCCTCATGCGCCTCTGGGTCGGCTATGGCACGAAGAGCTTTGCGAACGTCGTCAGATTTCAGGCAACCCTGAAGGAGATCGAGCACGCACCGAGCCAGTCAGGCGCGCTGCTGGCATCGGAGACCGGGTACTTCGATCAAGCGCATTTGACCGTGGAACTGGGGCGGTTCGCCGGTGAAACACCGCGGCGTCTGGCCTCGACCTCGGTGTCCGATTTTTCCAAGACCCGCTGCGACGACGGTCTTTAGAATCCGAACGACGATCGGTATCAGCGCGCGGCCATCGCGCGCGATTGAGCGGAGAACTGCGCCGATCGTTTGAAAGAGGACACCATGAAAAACGGCATGCTCGCCGTCGTCGCGGGACTTGTGGCCTTCATGGTCATCGCCACAGTCGCCGGCCTGATCCTGCGCGGCACGTGGCCCGAATATGCGGCGGTCGCCGACGCGATGACATTTACGCTGCCGATGATGTTTGCGCGCCTCTCAATCGGCGCTCTGGCGACGCTGGCTGCGGGATGGCTCGCGGCATTCGTCGCCCGGCGATCGAGGTTGGCAGCATTGACGACGGGGCTGATTCTTCTGGCTCTGTTCATCCCCCAACACATCATGCTCTGGGCCAGATTTCCTGTCTGGTATCACCTCACGTTTCTTTTTTCACTCGTCCCGCTTGCATACCTGGGCGGAACGATTGCGTCGCGCTGGCACACTGTCGAAGCCCCTCGAGGGGGGCCGATGACGCCCGCGGCACAGCGGCGAAGCACTGGTTGAAACGAGCCAGCGCGTCGGCGCCGGCCGCCTTCTCGGCGGCGAAACATGCGGCAACAGGGTTGGGACGTGTCAACGTCATATCGGATCCTTGAGAAGACCGCGCCTGCACGATAGGCGCGACACTGGACTGTGCCGCGCGGCTCTCGCCGTCATGGTCGACTTCCCCGATGCTCGCCTTCAAGTGGTGCTGGTGAATCCGTTTCCCAGATTCCGGTATTTTCATGCCGCCGGCCCATCACGATGTCAAGGGTCTGTCATACTTCTCGCGGCTGAACGGAGGCAGAACAGCCACGAACATCCGACTCACCTGTCCTGTCGGGTGTTGTCTTTGAGAGCACTGCGGAGGGACGCCGGCCCGCTGTGAACATGGCCGTGCTCTACAGTTCCAACAATCATGACGGAGCCGACGTGTACACGCGAACTGACGCTGAAGGCCGGTATCGGTTTTGGCGAGCGCGCTTCAGTGGGGGTCGGCTGAGATATGCTGTCATCAGTTGAGTCGCCCGGAAAGCCGAGGCTGACGGAAATTATCGTGACGACGCATTGGCGGGATATCGTCGAGCGCTTCGTTGACGACGTCGTTATTCTCGATGTACGAGGTGGTCCGATCTCCTTTTCTGAAGCTTCAGACCAGTTGCTGAACGCGATTCGGCAAGTAGTGCAACGCGGTTCGCGTAAGATCCTGCTGAACCTTCGCGATGTGCATTACATCGACAGTGTTGGGCTGAGTGAGATTGTTGAGGGCTTCAAGACCAGTAGAAATGCCGGCGGCATGCTGAAGCTCTGCGAGGTCGTTCCGGGTTTTCGGCGACTGCTCGACGTGACGAAGCTCGATCGGGTCATCGAAGTATTTGAATCTGAGGGCGACGCCTTGCGTAGCTTTGCAGCGCAGGGTTAGGGAGAAGGGTCCTAACAGGCTGCTACCGTTTCCTCTGGCTGAGGGTCGATGCCGGGAGGGTCGAGGAAGAACAGCACGACCTCTTCGTAGGTCGACGTTCCGCTGTTCACGCCGCGATGGACCCGCGGCTGCGGGCAATCCCAATCCGCCAGGCCGGGATGAACGGCGAACGTGTCGCGCTCGCCCGTGTCGCGCATCTCGATGGTTAGTTCGTCGCCGCGCACGACCACCGAGAATCGGTGACAGGTGTCCCGGTGCCACGGCATCGCCTCACCCGGCTCGAGCACGAGCCGACGAACCAGAAAGTCGTCCCGCTTCGTGATGATTTGCGTCTGCATCGCGGCGTTCAGTCCCTCTCAGCATGACGTCACTGTTCCACTCAAGTTAGTCCATGCCCGCACCGGGATTTGCGACTTTTTCCGCGTCCGCCAGCAGGCGGTCGAGTGCCGTGCGATCGTAGAGACGCCCGTTCGCCACCACCGCGGCAATCCTGGTCGTGTTGCGGATGTTTTCGAGCGGGTTCGCGTCAAGGAGCACGAGGTCAGCGAGGTTGCCGCGCTTCACGATCCCGACGTCGTTTCGTCCCATGAACTCGGCCGCTCCACCAGTGGCGGCGCGCAACGCCTGTGCTGGCGTCATCCCCGCCTCCACGAGCAGCGCCAGCTCGTCGTGCAGGCTGAAGCCGGGGAACACGAATGGGTTCAGGACATCGGTTCCCGCAATGATGCGCACGCCCGCGCGGTTCATCGCACCGACCACTTCGTACTGCTTCCGCAGCGTTCGGCGACCGACCTCGTAGTCAGCGGCGGTCTTGGTCTTGAAGAGCGGAGCGTTTGCGGGGTCCCAGGACGTCCGGATCCCCGGCGGCATGTACTTCAATCGCGGATCCGCGACGAATGACGGATCGTCCAACGACGCGCCTGATCGCAGGACGACGAGGGTCGGGCACATCCAAGTGCCGTTGCGCACGAAGCGCGCGTAAAGGGCGGAGGCCTTCTCGGCGTCATAGGTCGCGAGGATGCGCTCTTGAAGCTCCCGGAGCGCAGCCCGGCTCTCCGCACTGATGCCAACGGCAGCGTTACCGGCCGTTGACACCTCCGCCGCGCGTTTCCGCACCTCCGCCTCCGCGCTGGAAACGCTCGATAGAATACCGGTGAGGTGCTCGATGCTCTTCTGATGCGCATCCGAGGCCTCTCCCGCCGTGACGGCATTCGGCACGTGACCGGCGAAGCTGAGACCTTGCCGCGCCGATTCTTCCGCGATCGCGAAATACGCATCACGCGACAGGCGGTTGTACACCTTGATGAAGTCGTACCCATTTTGCTTCGCCGCCGCGACCGCCGCCTTTGCTTCCGCCGCGTCGCTAATGACGGTTGATCGCGGCCAGACCGGATTGGGACCGTCGAAAATCGCGCTCCCGATGAACATGCGCGGCCCGACGAGTGTGCTGGCGTTGAAATTCGAGCGCCACTCCAGGTGGAGTGGCATGCCCCACATGACGCGAATGCCGGTCACGCCGTTCGCGAGGAACAGGCCGAGCAACCGCGCGTCGTACCAATGGACGTGCATGTCCCACAGCCCGGGGATCAGGAATTTGTTCGTCGCGTCGATGACGCGAGCGGACGAAGGGGGTGCCGATGTTCCCGATGCCTGCAGATCGCTGATCCGTCCGTCCGCAATCGTGACGGTCATGTCGCGGGCCATCTCGGCACCGCTGCCGTCGATCACGTTCGCATGCGTAAAGACGACCACCTGTGATTGAGGTCGTACGATCGCGGGGAGCGTCACCAGCAGAACGACGAGAGCGGCGATCACACGACAGCCAGGGAAGACGGCCATGCATCCTCCTGCGGGGGTGCGAAGCGTAGCAGATCTTGCCGCTCAGCGCCTATTAGTAGCGACTAACGCCGTAGTGTAGACCGGTGCGGACGCCGAATCGCTCTCCACTTTGGCGACTACTCAGGACTAATCCGGATTCGGCCCTGTTCGTGCTCGCGTCGCGCCGATGTGCCAGCCTACTGGATCGGATGCTATGCTGGTCGCGCGATGGCTAGTCAGGCCCAGAGAGGTCCTGTGGATCTGGTTCATCCGATGGATGCTGCCGTTCGGGCGGAACTCGCTCGGATTCTTTCCAGCGAACTCTTTTCCCGATCGGATCGCCTCACCACCTTCCTGAAATTCATCGTCGAGCAAACGTTGGACGGCCACGGTGAGGCGCTCAAAGAGCAGGTGCTCGCTCTCGAAGTGTACGGCAAAGGCGTGGACTTCAACACCGCCGCGGATCCGATCGTGCGCGTGGACGCTCGGCGCCTTCGCGATAAGCTTCGAGAGTACTATGTCTCCGCTCCCCACGATCCGATCATCATCTCCGTTCGTAAGGGCAGCTACACACCGCTGTTCGAAACGAACGCGCCGGTTGCGTCGCCGCTCGACCACAGCCGCCATCCCTCACAGCGTGCTCCCCCAGAGTCGACGGTTGTCACGCCCCGGCGCTGGTCGCGTGCGTGGCTGCTCGGCGCTGGAAGCATCCTGGTGGGCGCCATCGCGCTGATCGGCGTGGGCGTTCTGCGTGGTTCACGATCAGACGCGCCGCCGATGCGTATCCTGACCGTGACGTCCTTCCCGGGGACGGAGGGCGTACCCAGTCTCTCGCCCGATGGGAATTTTGTGGCGTTCCTGTGGAGCGGCCCGGCATCGAACAGCCTCGCCGACTTGTGGGTGAAGGCCGTTGATGGCGACGCGCTGCGGCGACTTACTGATACACCGCTCTTCAACGAGACGTGGGCAGCCTGGTCGCCGGACGGACAACTGATCGCGTTCTCTCGTCGTGACGGTGGTGTGAGCGCGGGTGTCTTCGTCGTGTCTCCCCTTGGTGGGCCGGAGCAGAAGGTGTCGGACGCGGTCGGCACATCACCCGCCTGGACCCCCGACAGTCAGTCTCTCCTGGTAGGCGACCGCACGCCGAACGGCACGGCGGTGTTCCAGCACATCTTGCAGAGCGGGGCGCGCCGTCAGTTGACGTGGCCCTCGTCCGGATTCGACGATCGGTTTCCGGGCGTATCTCCTGACGGCAAGACGCTCGCCTTTGTGAGATGGTCACAGTCCGATCAGGCGGCCTTATTCCTTGTCCCGACAGGTGGAGGTGAAGCCACGCGCCGTACCGAGTGGTCCCCGGGCATTGGCAGCGTCACATGGACACCAGACGGGCGGGACATTCTCTATTCGCAAGCCGACACGAGCGGTATTCGCATCTTTCGAATAGCTGCCCTCGGCCACGAGCCAGGCGCGATCGTGCCCGGTATCCCGATCGGTGTGAATTCCGCATCGGTGTCGCGCGAACGCTCCGGCCACACGTTCCGTCTGGCCGTCGGGTATGGCCAACCTGACATCGGCCTTCGCTTGATCGATCTCCAAGTGCCGGTGGCGTCAGGAGCAATCTCGAGCGTCACACGGTTCTGCGACGCAACCCGCATCGACGCTCCCGGGCGATTCTCGCGGGACGGGGCTCGAGTGGCGTTCACGTCCGACCGTAGCGGGAATCAACAGGTCTGGGTCGCCGACCGCAACGAATCGCGGATTCGCCGCGTGACCGCGTTCGAAGGCGCGTCCATCAACGTCGGCTCGTGGTCGCCGGATGGCCGTTCGCTCGCCCTTGACGCTGTCGTCGCCGGCAACGCCGACATCTACGTCGTGAGCGACAGTGGCGGGCCGCTCCGACGCCTGACCGACGCGCCCGCGCGTGAGTCGGATCCGGAGTGGTCGCGCGACGGCCGATGGATCTACTACGCGTCGAATGTGTCAGGGCGATCGGAAATCTGGAGGATGCCGGCGGCGGGCGGAACCTCGGTGCAGCTCACGACTCACGGAGGCTGTGAGCCTCGCGAGGCCGCCGATGGTCGGACCATCTACTACGTCGATCGTCCCCGCCGCAATACCTTCGACAGCGTCGGATCGCTCAAGCAGGTCCCTGCCGCTGGCGGGCCAGAGGCCGTTGTGTTCTCAGGCGTCACGCCCGGCGCGTGGGACATCACCAACACGGGTATCGTCTTTTTGACTGGCGATCCCGGTCGGGCGTCGACACGCGGCGCGGCTGATGCCGTGGACTTCTACAACTTTGCCGATGGTCGCACCCGCCGCATCGGCACGCTTCCATTCACGGTGACGCGAATAGGAGTCAGCCGAGTGCTCACCGTGTCACGCGACGGCCGGTGGGCGCTCGGCAGCCACATTGACAGCTGGGAGCGCGACGTACTGGTCGCGGATCATTTCCGGTGACGGTCAGTGATGACGACTCTCACCCCAGCCATCGCCGGGAGCGATCCGCCCGTTACCGGCAAGCCGCGATCTTGTTCGGTCGAATTCAGCGCCCATTCAAGACCCACCCGCTGCTGATAGCGACCGCTGATCAGAGTGACACGTGTCGGTGTGGCAGTTCGCGCCGTTTGCGTACGACTCTGTCAGGCGCACGCCTTCGCGGGCCAGCCGATCCAGGTTCGGCGTCCGCGCGTCGGACACCCCATAGCTGCCAATGTCGCCATACCCCATGTCGTCCATGATGATGAGGACGACATTCGGATTGCTGGCTACCCGCTGTGGGCTTTGGTGAGCGACGAGGTTCGCAGCCGCGGCATTAATGGCGATGACTAATGCTGTAACGATCAGAACCTGACGCCTCATGAATGGCCTCGCTCTTGTCTGCAACGTCAAATTCAAGTCCGCTGCGACGAATCGCTCGCCGGCGAGATGCGACGTACTCTATTCCGGCCGGTCGTAAGCTTCGCCAGGGGCGTCGGAGGATCCATGGATTTTGGCGGGGCTACCTCTCGGTGTCCATTGTGGTGCGAAGACTACACGTACAGCCCGTCTTGATCCAGACCGGAGGCCTTATAAAACGACCGAATCTTGCGACCACTCCTCTGCTGGGGGCGGCCGTGATTCATTGAGGATTCTGAGGCGAAAGTCAGATCGCGGCGGAGGGATTCTGTCGGGCCAGTGCCGGAAGGCCGACATCACTTATCATCATCGTGCCGCAAGGAAGGAGATGATTCATGACGGTTGTGATCCGGCACCGACCTTCACGAGCGCTCGCGGCAGCGGTGGTGGCTCTGGTCCTCATCCTGAGCGTCACCGCGCGCGGGCGCTCGACGCTCGTGGAGTCGCCGTTTCCGGGACAGCAATGGCAGCGTCATGCCTCGCCTGAAGCCGCCGGTTGGTCGAGCGCCAGGCTCCGCGAGGCGTGGGATTACGCCAAAACGATCAAGACGGTCGCGGTGATGGTGGTCGCCGACGGCCGAATCGTCGATGAGTGGGGCGAAACCAGCACGCGCTACAACATCCATTCGATTCGCAAGAGCCTGCTCAGCGCGCTCTATGGGATCCACGTGCAGGATGGCGAGATCGACCTGTCGAAAACGCTCGCCGATCTCGGCATCGACGACAACGCACCGTCGCTGACACCGCTCGAGAAGTCGGCCACGCTGCGCGATGTGATCAAGGCCCGGTCCGGCGTCTACCATCCGGCGCTCTACGAGACCGCCTCGATGGCCGCGGCGCGTCCGCCTCGCGGCAGCCATGCGCCAGGCACGTTCTGGTATTACAACAACTGGGATTTCAACGTGCTCGGCACGATCTTCGAGCGCCTCACGAAAACGAATCTGTTTCGCGAGTTCAAGGCTCGGATCGCCGATCCGATCGGCATGGAAGACTTCCGGCTCGACGACACGCAGTATGTCGGCGGCGCGGACTCGGTGTATCCGGCCTATCCGTTCCGGCTCACCGCGCGAGACATGGCGCGGTTCGGTCTGTTGTTTCTCAGGAACGGCCGCTGGCAATGGCGGCAGGTCGTGCCCGAAGGATGGATCAAGGAGAGCGTGACGTCGTACTCGGACGCGGGCGACGCAGGCGGATACGGGTACATGTGGTGGGTCGCCACGAACGGCAAACACCTGGTGGGCGTCGACCTCCCCGACGGCAGCTACTCCGCCCGCGGCGCCGGAGGCCACTACATCCTCGTCGTGCCGAAGTTCGACCTGGTCATCGTGCACCGCGTCAACACCGACATCCCGGGGCAGTCGGTTTCGGGCAAGGAATTCGGCGAGCTGGTGAAGCGGATTCTGGCCGCACGGACGTCGACATCGAGCGCGAGCGGTAACGTTGCAATCGTCAATGGGTCGCGATGGCTCCTTGATCGACGCGCTCGGACAATGCCCGGAAGCGCGGATCCGTGCGAAGCGTGTCCATCAGCGGATCGACGCTGATGTAAATGGCATAGTTGTCGTGACTCGCGTAGGACTCCTCGAGCGATGCGACGGCGTTTGCGGTGTCGCCGACGCCGATGTAGGCGAGCGCGATGGCGCCGGGAGGAACCGTCTCCGTCGCCGATCGCGTCTTCAGTTCGTCGAGGAGGCGTCGGGCAGCGAGAGATTGTCCACGTCCCCCATACGCCATCGCCAGTAGTCCCAAAATTGCAGGAGCGCGGTGACCGTCAATCGCAGCTCGTTCGAGCTCCCGTGCCGCGTCGTCGAACCGTCGAGCGACGATTTCCACCTGGCCGAGACGCCAGCGGCCGAATGTGTAGGCGGGATCCATCTGCAGCGTCGTCCGCAGTTCCTGGATCGCGGCATCGTACTCGTGATTGAAGTACAACATCCACGCAAGCAACTGACGGGTGCCAAGGGAGACGGGGTCAACGGCAAGGGCGCGGCGGGCCTCCTCGATTGCATCAGACCGGCGGCCGCGCGCCACCAGATAGTTTGCGTAGGTCGCGTGAGCCGACGCACAGCTCTGGTTCAGTCGTAGCGCCCGCTGCAACGCGTTGTCAGCCTGAGTCCAATCGAGCTCGTGCAAGTAGGTGTAGCCTAGCGCAGCGTAGGCTTCGGCAAGCTCGGGATCCAATTGCGTGGCTCGCGTTGCGGCACGAATCGCCAGGAGTCGGGCGTTCGCCGGTGGCTTGCCTGCCGTAAAAACGGATCCAAGTCGATTGTAGGCATCGGCAAGGCCCGCGTACGCGGCCGCATACTCCGGGTCCTTGGACACTGCCCGCTCGAACAGCTCGACGGCCTTCAGGGTGTCATCGCGATTGGATCGGGTCAGGAAGTACCGCCCCATCAGGACCTGCTCGTGAACAGCGGGATCGACGGGCCGAACAGCCGTACTTCGCGGAGCCGTTTCGGACGAGAGGCTCAGTCGCGTCTGCTCGGCCACGGAGCGCGCCAGCTCGCGCTGGACGTCCAGCGCGTCAGTGAGCGGCCGGTCGTAGGTCTGGGCCCAGACGTGTCCATCGTCAGCCGTGTTGAGGAGCTGCACTGCAATTCGCAGCTTTCCCTCTGAGCGCCGAATACTGCCCATCAACACGTACGCAACGCCAAGCTCTCGCCCGATCTGCCGTGGCGTCTTCCTGGTGTCCCTGTACGACGTCACCGACGTCTTGGCGATCACCGTCAGGCGGCGCGTCGGAACGCGAGCGAGCTCGGTGATGAGCTCCTCTGTCATGCCATCGGCGAAGTACGCCTCGTCGTCCGGACTCGAGAAAGGCAGGACCGCCAGGCCAACCGTGCCATGGGGAAGCGCGGGCTGATTACGCTGGCTTTGGATGGCGGCAGTGATCGCGATGCCGGCAATCGCAATCAGCAGCGTGGAGGCGCCGACTGACCAGCGGCGTGCGGATTGTCGGCTGACGAACCGCTTCGCCGTCGTTAAGACTTCTGGTGCCGGCGTAGGCTCCGTCCAAGGCTGCACTGGCGCGATGAATCGGTACCCGCGCCTCGGGACGGTTTCCACATAACACGGTTTGTCGGCCACGTCGTGCAGGGCCGTGCGAATCTGGCGAATGCAGAAATTGACGCTCTGATCGAAATCGACGAACGTCTCGGCACCCCATAGCTCGTTGCGGATTTCCTCACGCGCCACCAGTTTGCCGGGCCGTGAAACGAGCAATGCCAAGAGCCTCGCCGGCTGCGGCTGCAGCTTCAAGGTGGTGCCGGATCGACGCAGCTGTCCGCTGTCTAGGTCAAGTCGAAATGGCCCGAACGTCACCGTGTTCATGGTCTGGGGTAGGGCAAGCATTATAAAGCGACGCGCCGCCTGCGGCGGAACGGGTTGGCTGGCGTCGCTGCCGGGTGCCCCGACACTCAGGTGGCCTCGCAAATCGAACGACAGCAAGACCTTATCAAATCAGGCACAGCTCAGGTCCTCAAAATGGCGCCGTATGAACGGTTGGTGTAAACGTCCCCTGCTGTTCGCCGAGATTGAACAGGCCAAGCCACATGGGAGGGACTCCGATGAGACCTGTTTATCGATGCCGGTTCGGCCGACTGTTGTTTGCGACTGCGCTTGCGGCATGCGGCACTCTCCACAGCCGCAGCGCTGAAGCTGCGCTTCCGCCCGGAAATACCGCCCAGCAATGGAACAGAATCGCGGAGGACACGGTCGTAGCTTCGGGAACGTTTCAGAATGAGGGTCTGATCTACATGGCGTATGTCTCTGCCGCCGTGTACGACGCGGTCGTTGGAATCGCAGGCGGATTCGAACCGTACGCCATCACTATCGAAGCGCCTCCAGACGCTTCGCTCGACGCAGCGATCGTCGAGGCTGCTTACCGCGCGCTTCGAAACTACTTCCCCACACAGGTCTCAGCCCTGGACGCGCTCCACTCGGAAGCCCTCGCGCTCATCCCGGATGGAACGGCGAAGGTGGACGGCCAGGCCGTAGGGGCCGCGGCCGCAAATGGCATCATTGCCCTACGCACGGGCGACGGTAGGATGACGCCGATCGGCGTCACATCTGCATTCGAGACCACGCCCCCTGGACCCGGCGTGTGGCGGCTGACGCCTCCATTCGCGCCGCCGCAAACCCCGTGGGTGGGTTCGGTGCAGCCGTTCATTCTCAAGAAGCCAGGGCAGTTTCAACCGCCTCCGCCCGCGCCCCTGACCAGTCAGCGCTGGGTGGAACAGTTCGATGAGATCAAAATGTACGGCAGCAGCGTGGGCAGCCTTCGTACTGCCGAGCAGACCGCCGTCGCGCGATTCTGGACGGCGAACGTCATTCGACAATACAACCGGCTTGGGAGAGACATCTCGGGCGCATACGGACTGGGCTTGCTCGAGACGGCACATCTTCTGGCGATGATCAACGTCGTTGGCGCGGATGCGCAGATGTCCGTGATGAATTCGAAGTACCGATTCTTGTTCTGGCGCCCAGTGACAGCGATCGATCCGTCAGCCGTTACTGCAGACGGATTCGGGCCAGTGCCAGGGTTCGACGATGGGAATCCGTCTACCATCGAGGAGATCGGATGGCGTCCCTTGGTAACGACGCCAAACCATCCCGAGTATCCGGCAGCGCATGGATCGATCACGTCAGCTATCGCGCAGGTGCTGACTGAGTTCCTCGGAACCGATCAGATCGACGTGGATATTCATGGATTCGACGCTAATGGCGTTGGAGGAAATCTCGAGGCTGTACGCCATTTCGACACGGCGGAACAGTTGCGGGAGGAGATCGTCGACGCGCGGCTCTGGGCGGGTCTCCACTATCGCGGTTCGAGCGAAGCAGGAGTCGAGCTCGGACAGAAGATCGCCCATTACGATCTGAACCACGCGTTCAGGGCCAGATGAGCTCAATGAGTTGCGGCACCTGGCTGCGGCCGCACTCGGCTTGGACCGCCGCCTTCTGGTGAACAACTTCAATAAACGACAACCGTTCGGAGACCCAACGGACGCCGATCGCACGGGTTCGTTCATGCTGGGTGGCAAGCTGGTGGCAAGCTTGCCACCCGGAAGCGTCCGTAACGCCCGAACAAAATGCCCGCGCTAGGCCGCTGGGACACGACGTGAAATGTTTCGCGGTCGGCCACCGAGACATATCCGTGCCGATTTCCGCGACCAAGTTCAGCGCGGTGTACGGGGTGAAGCCATCGATCTGAGTGAGGTCACGCCACCCGTGAGGTAATGCAAGGGCGTACGAATCTCAAACCGGGGAGCGTTGTCGCGAGTGCTGGGGGTACGCACGACGCGCGGCGCGGGCAACACTGCGTCACCGAAACCTTCACCTCATTCAGGCCACACCGCAAATCGACCCTTTCGATGGCCTGCTCATCACCCGCCAGCCAATCGCGGCGCCGGCAGTAGCCGGCGCCCTCCCCTCCCGGTTATCCCGATTTCCGGCGGCCACTCAATCGCTCACACCGGCACGGCATCCCCTCGGCGAAGCTCATACGTCTCTTGGATTCGTCCTGAGCAGCTTCGATTGGAATTGGGGCGGCCGCCGAGAAGGAGTTTCGGCGGGGCAACCGCGGCCCGTCTATACGCCCTCGGAATAAATGCAGCTATCGCCTGTTCTGCATGTGTGACATGGCGCTTATCGGTCGACTTCATCCTTTGCTCGTGCACTTTCCCATCGGACTGGTCCTCATTGCCGCAGTGGCCGAGGTGGTCTCGATGACGACCGGCCTCGGGGACTGGCAGACCGTGGCGGTTGCGAATGTGCGCGTCGGCGCGGTGTTCGCCATCGGGGCGGCGGTCGCCGGCTGGC
>DATAEK010000183.1:0-8822 GCA_036258055.1 Vicinamibacterales bacterium | reverse complement strand
AGAAGGAGATGTCGGAACCGTCGAACAGCGGACGGCGCTCGTCGACTTTCTCGAATTCTATCTGCTCAACTACTTCAAGGCCGGCACGAGCGAAGAGACACCCGACGTCAGGCAGGGACGGAAGTCGTTCGAAGATGCGGGTTGCGCGACATGCCACGTTCCGGACCTGCAGATCCTGCGCGATCGTCGGGTCGCCGACGTCGAGACAACGTTCGATCCCGACAACGGCAACTTCAACCGGCTGTTTGCCACAGCGCGCCTGCTCCTCAGCAACCCATCGTCGGTCGGACAGGAAAACGTCGCGAAGGTTCCGGCATTCCAGCCGTTTCTCGTGAAGAACATCTACACCGATTTGAAGCGCCACGATCTCGGCCCGGCCTTCCACGAACGCAACTACGACGGCACCATGCGCACCTCCTTCCTCACGACGCCACTCTGGGGCGTGGGAACGACGGCACCCTACGGTCATGACGGCCGCAGTATCAACCTGACCGAGGTAATCCTCCGCCACGGCGGCGAGGCGGCGGCCGCGCGCGACGCTTTCGCGAACCTCTCACCGCCGAATCGCGATAGGCTTCTCGCGTTCCTGAACTCGCTCGTCATCTTTCCGCCGGATGACACGGCGTCAAATCTCGACCCGGGCGATCGTGGGGCCGGCGCGTTCCCCCAATTCCGGCACGGCAGCATCAGGCTGACGGTCCTGTTCAACAAGCCCGCGATTGTCGAATGAGCTACAT
Organism: Vicinamibacterales bacterium; assembly: GCA_036258055.1. GTDB lineage: Bacteria > Acidobacteriota > Vicinamibacteria > Vicinamibacterales > 2-12-FULL-66-21 > DATAEK01. The sequence goes on along the minus strand of DATAEK010000183.1, from coordinate 8,085 downwards.
CTTCTTGGGTGGCGCCACCTGCTTGAGCACGGGGCCTCCAATACCGGCGGTGCGCAGCTTTTCCTGCAGTGCCGGAAAGTCTCGCGACGTAAAGGTATTGAGCTCTCCGATCTGTGACGTGAGCAACGCCGTGAGCTGCTCGAGTGAACGCATCTGCGCGTCGGTCGGCGCGGCGGTCGAGGCCTGAAGCTGACCAGCGAGATCGAAGATGCGGAATCGGGGGCCGCCCCAGCCGCTCTTGAACTTCTCTTTGAGATCGTCGAGCTTCTTCGAGGTGTCTTTCAACGAAGTCGTGACATCCGATGGCACACCTTCACGAGCCTTGATCGATGTGTTCGCGGCGTCGAGCTCCTTGGCGACGGTCTGGACGACATCGAACGACTCCGTGAACGCTCGCTGAAGATCAGCGGCGGCCTGGCTTGCCTTGAAGCGCGCTTCGAGCGCGTCGGGGGTCGTCTGCGCGCGCGGATCGATGACGACGCGCACTTTCTGCACGAGCTCCTGTCCTCTCGCGACGAGCTTGATGGAGTACTCACCAGGAAGTACGAACGTGCCTTTTGGCGGCCCAAACCAGCCTTCGTCTCCCTCGATCGGCTTGAACGTCAGCGGATACCGCAGGTCCCAGTTCACGCGGTTGAAGCCCTTGCGATCGGGGCCCTGCAACTCGCGGACGACGCTGCCGTCCGGTCCGGTCACCGTGATCTTCACCGTCTTCGCGTCAGCCGCCGTGCCGGAATCGCGCGGTGCATCAGTGGCTGTTGCGTTGGGCCCCTTGGCGGATCCGTTCCCCCCGTCATTGGTCGATGTCGTCGTCACTTTCGGGGCATCGTCGCGAAGGTAGTAGGTCACCAACGCCCCATATTCCGGATTCGGCCCCGAGAACTCGGATGCGCCCGGCACCGGCAGCATGCGTGCCTCGTAGTACTGAGTGGCGAGCCTGATCGGAAAGAGATGAACATCCGATGTCAGCACTTTCTCCGTCACATGCTCCAGCATCGAAGCATCGTCCAGAACGATGATGCTGCGACCGTGGGTACCAAGGAGGATGTCATTGGTGCGCTCGTTGAGGATGATGTCGTCGACGGGCACACGCGGAAGATTTCCGTGCACGTGCGTCCAGTTCGCGCCTCCGTTCGTGGTGACGAACAGCCCGAATTCGGTGCCGGCAAACAGCAGATTCGGATTGCGCGGGTGTTCTTCGAGCGCGTTCACGACGATGCCGTCCGGGATGTCGCCGGAGATCGAGGTCCAGGTGGCGCCGTTGTCCGTGGTCCGGAAGATGTATGGCTTGAAGTCATCGTCCTGATGTCCGTCGAAGGCCGCATACGCGGTGCCCGCGCCGTGGCGCGATCCCAATACCCGACTCACCCACCGTGGTCCGGGCAACTTGAACTTCGACGTGATGTTCTGCCAGTTTTTGCCGCCATCCGCCGTCATCTGGACGAGACCGTCATCGGTACCGACGTACAGCACACCGGCCTTCACCGGTGATTCCGCGATTGTCGTGATCGTACCGAAGTCGCTGACCCCGTCGTCGCGCGACAGCGTGCTGTCGCTCCGCTCCGGTCCCATGAGCGGCAGCTTTTTCCAGTCCTGATTCTTCGTGAGGTCCGCACTCATCACTTCCCACGTCTGTCCACGATTGGACGTCCGGAACAGCTTGTTGCCGCCGTAGTAAATCACCCGCGAGTCGTGCGGAGAGATCGCCATCGGCGTGCTCCAGTTGAAGCGGTACTCCTCTTTCGCGTCCTGTGGCACGGGGCGAATGCCCCGCTCCTCGCGCGTGTCGAGATCGACGAAGTAGGTGCGGCCGCTCTGCGAGTTGGCGTAGATCGCGCGCGGATCTTTCGGGTCAGCGATGGTGTAGAAACCGTCGCCGTACGCGATGTTCACCACGTCGCTGTTGGTGATGCCGAGCTGACTGTAGGTGCGAACGGGAATGCCCCAGGTGCCGTTGTCCTGCGTCCCGCCGTAGATCCAGTAGGGATCGCGGCCGTCCACCGAGATGTCGTAGTACTGCCCGATCGGGAGGTTGTCGATGAAGGCCCACGTCCGGCTGCCGTCGTACGAGAAATACAGTCCGCCGTCGTTGCCGAGCATGAGGTGCTCGGGGTTGTTCGGATCGATCCACAGGGCGTGATGATCGACGTGGATCTTGTCGCCCGTGTCGTTACTTCGCCACGTCTTCCCGGCGTCGATCGACACGAACAGGGGTGATGCCAGCTGCCACAGCTTGTTCGGATTCTTGGGGTCGATTCGAATCTGACTGTAGTAGCTCGGACGCTGGTCCAGACTGCTCTGCTTGGTCCAGGTCGATCCGCGGTCCTCCGACCGAAAGACGCCGCCATCTTTGTGTTCCACGACGGCATAGACGATGTTGGGATGGCTGCGTGAGATCTCGACACCAATGCGGCCGACCGTGCCTTCGGGCAGACCGCCTCCGAGCTTCTGCCACGAGTCTCCACCGTCGAGCGATCGATACAAGCCGCTCCCCGGTCCACCACCGACGAACCCCCAGCCGCGACGTCGCCGTTGGTAAGCCGCCGCGAACAAGGTCCGGCCGTCACCATCGATGGCTACGTCGACGACGCCAGTGTCAGCGTCGATCTTCAACACCCGCTCCCATGTCCTGCCGCCATCCTTCGTCCGATACAGGCCGCGTTCCTCGTTCGGTCCCCAGAGGTGACCGAGCGCGGCGACGAACACGACATTCGGGTTCGTGGGTTGAATGACGATGCGACCGACGTGATGCGTGTCGCGAAGCCCCATCTGCGTCCACGTCTCGCCGCCGTCTATCGACTTGAACACGCCGTCACCCCACGACGAGCTCTGGCGATTGTTCGCCTCGCCGGTGCCCGCCCAGACAATGTTCGGATCGGAGGGCGCGATGGCGAGATCGCCGATCGACAGCGACGTGCCATCCTTGTCGAACACGGGCTTCCAGGTGACGCCGTTGTTGATGCTCTTGAAGACGCCTCCGGACGCAGCGCCGACGAAGATGATCGACGGATTGCCGGCTACCGCTTCGATATCGTCGATCCGGCCGCCGAATGCCGCGGGTCCGATGTGGCGCCAGGCGATGTTGTCGAGCGGCAACACCGGACGCTGTTGCGCGCTCGGCGCCGAGGCGAGGACCAGTGCCACTGCCAGCGAGAGCAGACACAGACGAAGCGTGTTCTTCAGCATTCTCTTATCCCTTCCCGCAGAACCGTGTGTCGAGCGAGCACGCTTTGCTCGCTGCTTCGATCGCCCGTTCGGCCTGTCCATCTGCCCGGAGTGCGAGCGCCAGGTTGTACTGCGCCTGGCCGCTCGATGGATTCAGACGAACGGCCGTGTTCAGCGCCTGAATCGCCTCGCCAGGGCGCTTCGACACGACGTAGATCGCCCCGAGCGTGTTCCAGGCCTCGAAGTAGCTCGTATCGATGGCCAGCGCCTGGCGCTCGAGCGATTCCGCCCAGTGCAGATCGCCGCGGGAGTAGGCAACGGCGGCGAGATTGTGAAGCGCACGGACGTTGCGTGGCTCCTGCTCGAGCACCTGACGCAGTCCACGCTCCGCCGCGTCGTGCTGCCCGAGTCGAAGATATGCCAGCGCGAGCTTGAAGCGCGCCGGCACGAACTTGGGGTTCAAGGCCACTGCGCGCTCGAGTGCCGCCGCCGCCTCGGCAAACCGCTCTTGATTTCCAAGGATCGTTCCCTTCAGGTACAGCACCTGCGTGACGTCCGGATCGATCTGTTCGGCGCGGCGCAGCGCGGCCAGGGCCTCGGCCGGCTTGTTTCTGCCAGCCAGTTCATACGCGGACATCGTCAATTCGTAAACCTGGAGCTTGCGCTTCGGATCCGGCAATCGCTTGTCCGGCGCCGGCGGAGCTGGCGAGTAGCCGATGTAGCCCAGAGCCATGAACCTTTCGGCCATGACGGGATCCCCTTCAGGCCGCTGCGTTCTTCCCGTGGGCGCGTGCCGACTCCGCTCGATGGCGGCGAGCGTCGACTTCATCGACGCGGCAACAGCGCCATTGCCGGACAGAACGTTCGATGCCTCGGACGGATCGCGCGTCAGATCGTACAGCTCCGGTTCCGGCGCATCGATGTACTTGAATCGATCCGTGCGAACGGCTTTGAGCTCGCTCCAGTTGAACTGGTGAAGCGGCAACAGCGACTCCGAGTACGCCTCGAGCCGCGGCGAATCGTCACGGGCCAGGAACGGGCCGAGGTTCACTCCGTCGACATTGCCCGGCCGTGACACATCAGCGCCGCCGGCGTTTGCCAGTTCGATCATCGTCGGCAGGACGTCGAGGATGCGGACCTGGTGAGTGAATCGCCGAGGAGCCTGTCCGGGCGCTTTCAGAATCCAGGGCACGCGAATCGTCGAATCGTAGACGAACAACCCATGGGTGCTCTCGCCGTGCTCCCCGAGCGACTCGCCGTGGTCGGACGTCACGCTCACTACGGCGTCGTCCCACAGACCGCGGTGCTGCAAATCAGCGAAGAAATCACCGAGCTCGCGGTCCACAGTCGTGATTTCCGACGCGTAACTGCCTGTTCCGTACGGCGCGTGCGGCTCGAACAAGTGTACCCAGAGGAAAAGGGGTGTGCGCGTAGTGCCCAGCCACTGTTCCGCGCGTTCCAGCGTCGCGTGCGCGCTCCGCTCTGCCGCGCCGCTCATCTCGTCGTCATAGGTGTCGAAGCCGGCGGCGAGGCCATACCGATGATCCAGCACGATCGCGCTCACGAATGCCGCCGTCGCGTACCCACGGGCCTTCAGCCAGCTGGCATATGTCGGCGTTCCTTCGCCGAGGGAAAAGATCTGGTTGTCCCGGACGCCGTGAGCTTGCGGGTACATCGCGGTGAGGAGCGAGGCGTGCGCCGGCAGCGTCAGCGGGGCGACTGTCACCGCTCGGTCGAAAGTCACCGATTCCCGCGCAAGACGATCCAGCACGGGTGCGATCTGCGGCGTCACGTGATCAGCGCGCAGCGTGTCGATCGTGACGAGGATGACCGAACGTTGTGCAGGTGGCTTAGAAGGCGGACGACTGCACGCCCAACCGGCGGAGGCCAGGACGAGAACTGCCACAATCCGACGCCGAACCCGTGTGCCCGTGTCCTTCGTGCCTCCGCGGTCGAGCGTGTCGTGCGATTCGCCTCCTACGGATTGCCTAGAGGCCTTGACCGACTCCATTCTGAGCCCTTGAGTCACGTTTTTGGTCAAGGCCGTCCGCGCGTCAGCGCGGCGTTATTAAGCCGCTCGTTGGTCTGAGGGGCGCAGCCTCGCTAGAAAATCAGCTTCAACGCAAATTGAATCTCCCTCGCCGAGAACGCCTGCGTCGATCGGCCGAAGGTCCCCTGCGACAGATTGCCATTGGGCAGCCTCAGGTTGACCCGGTTGAACAGGTTGAAGAATTCGACACGGAACTGCAGCTTCGACTCTCGTGGAATGCTGAAGTTCTTGAACAGCGACAGATCCGTGCTCGCGAAGCCGGGGCCGCGATAGGCGTTCCGCGGCAGATCACCGATGACGTCAGGTCGGGGAAACGCCGACGCGGGGAAGAGACCGTTGATGTACGCCTGGCGGCCGTCGTCGGGCAACTCGAGACCAAAGCTCGGCGTGTTCGGCCGGTCGTTGTTCACGCCGTCACCGTTGTAGTCGCCGGTAGGATACGGCGCGCTCGTGTTGACGTTGAAGGGGAAGCCGCTCTGCAACGCAGTGATGCCGTTGATCTGCCATCCGCCCAACAGCGCTCCGGTGAGGCCGCCGGCCTCCTTGAGGAATGGAAGCTCCCACAGCCAGTTCATCACGAACCGGTGACGCACGTCGAAGTCGGACGCCGCCCATTCGAGATCGAGCGCACGCGCGTCGACGGGCGTGCCGCCCACCTGCACGTCCGAGCCACTGTCCATGGCCTTGCCGAAGGTGTAGGACACCTGGCCGGTGAAGCCGCGTGACAGGCGCTTGTTCAGCTGGAGCTGGAGACCGTGGTACTCCGACCGAGCCAGCATCGCGCGAAAGTTGATCCCGCCGAATCCGGGATTCAACCGGTCTAGTTTGCCGTCGAACAAATCGCCGCGAATGGTGTTGTAGTCGACCAGCCTGCCAAGATGGTGCCCGATGTTGCCGATGTAGTTGGCTTCGACGACGAGATTCCAGATCAGCTCCGTTTGAACGCCGACGAACCAGTTGTGCGTGAAGGCGTCCTTCGTATGCGGGTCCGGCACGCGCAACGATTGCTGTGACGTACCAAACGCGGGGTTCCAGCCGATGATGTTGCCAACAATGTTCAGACCCTGCTGAACCCCGATATTGTGGTTCTCGCCGGTGATGGTGATCGGCTCGTTGCGGAAGGTGCCATCCGGGTTCATCGGGCCGTAGGCGATTGGAATGCGAGCTTGCGACGCCACGTTCGCCGGATTGGCGACCGCGAAGGAATAAAACGGCGGGTTGAAGCGGATGTTGGTGATGGAGTTGTTGAACAGCCGCTCGTACCCGATTCCGTAGCCGCCCCGCACCGCGACCCTGCCATTCCCCCACGGATCCCATGAGAAGCCGAGCCGCGGCGCAAAATTGTTCCAGTCATCGGGCACGACCTGATCGACCTTTCCAACGCTGCCGGTGCGGATCTGCTCGAAGATGTCCGACCCGGGGCCGAGTATCAGGTTGGTCAGGAGGTCGTGTGCCTCGCTGGGCCGGCCGAACCACTCGTGGCGCAGCCCGAGATTCAGGGTGAGATTCGACCGCACCTTCCAATCGTCCTGGACGAAGACCCCTGTCTCCCAGAACCGGAAATTCCGGATGTTCGGCTCGATCAGCCCCGTGCCCGGATTGATCCCCATGATCGTAACGCGCGACACCTCGTCCATCGCGAAGTCCTGAATGCTCAGAAACTGATACCCGCCTCGACGGACGGCGAAATCCGAATTGTCTCGAATGTGGCGGACTTCTCCGCCGAACTTCAGGCCGTGACTCCCCTTCGTCCACGACACCGTGTCGACCCAGTGGAACGTCTTCTGCTCGAAGAAAGCCGGGTTCGTGGGAAGGTTCCCGAACGCCACCACGCCCTCGTCGAAGCTGATGTTCGGAACGCCTTCGTTGTTCGCGAGCAGAGCGCGCTTTCGGTAGGAGTAGCCGAAGCGGGCCTCGTTGACCAGCGTGTTCGAGAGCACGTGGGTGTAGCCGATCGTGAGGTTTCGTCCCTTCTCATCCACCGGCTGATTGAACCCTTCGCTCCGCGGGATGGTCTGCTTGTCATCCGACTGCCGGTCGTCCCACAGAAAGCGCCCGAGCAGGCGCGCCGACGCGCTCAGGTCATGGTCGCCCCGGATGCTGAACTGATCGCCGTCGATGTTCTCGCTGACGGGGATGTTCACGCTGCCGATATCGGGAATCCCGTCCGGCGTTGCCTGCAGAACATTGCGGTACAGCGCTCCCTGCGGCGCGTAGTTCGGATTCGTCGTCACGCCAGGATTGTTGGCCGCACTATCGGTCGCCAGTCCGGCGACCGGTTGCCCGGTGTCCCGGATGTTGCTGGTTGGCGCGGGAGCTGGAAAGTTCTGAAAGAGAAAATTGGCTATCGAGTTGGGGAACCGCTGTGCGACCAGCTGTCTGAACTCCGGCGTCTCGACGGTGCGGACCAACGTCGTACCCCGCGTGACGCGCAGGCCCTCGTAGGACGCGAAATAGAACGTCTTGTTTCTGACAATCGGGCCGCCGTTGGTGGCTCCGAACTGGTTGAACTTCAGCGGATCGACCTTCGCGGCGAAGACTGTTCGCGCGTCGAGCGCGTCGTTGCGCAGGAACTCGTACGCCGTGCCGTGAAAGTCGTTCGTTCCCGCCTTCGTGACGACGTTGACGACCGACGCGCTGTTGCGGCCGAACTCCGCAGAGAAGTTGTTCGACGACACGCGGAATTCCTGAATCATGTCGACGTTCGGGTTCACCGCCACGCGGCCAGCCGTGAACTGATCGTTGTTGTCGGTGCCGTCGAGCAGGAAGTTGTTGGCGCGGTTGCGCTGACCGTTGACGAACGCCGAGGTGCCACCGGCCGAGCCGCCGAGCACGGCGTTGCCGGGATTGCCGGTGGCGCCGGGCTGCAG
>DATAEK010000180.1:0-13716 GCA_036258055.1 Vicinamibacterales bacterium | reverse complement strand
GGACCTGGAACCATGGGACATCCAAAAAACGCCAGGTGACTACAACCTCGTTGTCATCGGGCAGCCGCGATCCGGGCGACTGCGTACTATCAGGCGGCTGGCGGACATCGACATGATCGACTTCGCGAAGATCGATCGGACCAAGGCCTGGGACCAGGTGGCGCCCACGCGAAAGCGTGTGGGTCTCTATTATTTTGATTTCGATCTCGACGACTTGAAGACGAACCAGAAGAAGCTGCATCTGCTAGAGCGGCTGTTGTACGTTGAACGTCGCGGCGTCATCCTCCTGTCTGCAGTGGATCCGATGCACTACATGTCGGCCCAGCACCGGCACGAGCGACCGGCGGAACCTGGAGGAGTGACATCGACCGCCGATCGGCTCGAACGATGGGCGGCGGTCTTCAGCAAGCTACGGAAGGTGCGCCTGCCTCACGAACCTTCACACGTCTTTGAAAATCAGAGACTCTGCCGGAACGACAGTCCTGATGCCGCGCGTGCCCTCACGCTTATTCGGAAAGAGTGCGAGTCTCAGGGAGTGCTGCAGCGTATCGGCCGCCGCATCCTGCTCAGGACGCGGGCAAGTCCCATCTCCGACGAGGCACTGATCGAGCTGCTGCTTGACCAGGCGGACTCCTACTACCGCCTGCTGTGGAGCACCTGCACGGGCGAGGAACGACTGGTGCTGTTCCAGCTGGCGAGGGATGGTTGGGCGAACCCGAAGAATGCCTCGGCGATTCAGCAACTGCAACGCCGTGGCCTGCTCAGTCGGGACCGCGGCTTCCGCGTGATGAACGAGAGCTTTCGCCGTTTCGTGCTGCGCTGCACCTACCCCGTCGAAGTCAAGCAATGGGAACGCGAAGAGCGCGAGAGCATCTGGCGAGCGCTGCGTCTATCGGTGGCGGTTGGGAGCGCGCTCTTCGCCTGCTGGATCGTGTGGGCCTACCCGAGCGTATCGAGCGTGATCGTCGGCTCGATGACGCTTGTGACGGCGCTGATCGGCGGGCTGGTCAAGATCGTTGGCGACCTGCGCAGCCATCCGACTGTGGCCACCACGCTGCCAAAGTTGGGGTAACAGTTCCCGAGCGAATTCTTTACCGGCCGGCCTACCGGCTGAGCCCTGTTCGTCGGACTACGTCGTACGCAACGACCCGTCGAAAAGCGCCGAGACCGACAAGTTCGTTCGATTCGACTTTGCGAACGGTACAAGTACGGGCCTGCATATTCGGCGCGCCGTTGCGGATTTTTGTGGCTGCGCCGGACATGTACTTCCGCAAGCCTGACGTCACTCTGTCGATGGCAGGAAAAACCTGGGCCAAGCTCTATTTGAGCCCGGCGACCCCCGAAGACTTGATCAAGAGCGGCGACATGACGACGTCCACACAGGTCAGACAAGTTCGCCGAACCAACCGCGCCGCGCCATCCACTTCACCGCTTCCAGGACCGGGACAATGGAAAACGCCAGGCCGGTTGTCAGTATCCAGTCGCCTGACGTCATGCTGAACGTTCCGAACGCTCGCTGGAAAAAGGGCACGTACAGGATGATGACGAGCAGCACAAGCTCCCACGCGACAGCCACGTTGAGCCAGCGGTTCGCGAACGGCTGCCGGAACGCCGACAACCGATCCGAACGGCAATTGTACGCGTTGAAAAACTGGATCAGCACGAGGGTCACGAACGTCATCGCCATGACCTCCGCGAGCGGCCGGCCCGATAGCAGGAGCCACGTGAACAGGGAGGTATTTACGAGTGCGGACCACAATCCGGCCACGAGCAAGACAATCACGACAGGTCGCGTGAAGATGCCGACCCGTGGGTTTCTCGGTCTCCGCCGCATCAAGTCCAGCTCGGGAGGATCGACGGCAAGCGCCAATGCCGGCAACCCGTCCGTCGCGAGATTGACGTAGAGAATCTGCACCGCGTTTAGCGGCAGCGGCAGCCCCGCAATCACCGCGCCCGCCAGAAGCACGATCTCGCCGACGTTGCACGAGAGTAAATACATCAAGTACTTTTTGATGTTTCCGAAAACGATGCGTCCCTCCTCGATCGACGCGACGATCGTCGCGAAGTTGTCGTCGAGCAGGGTCATTCCGGCGGCTTCCCTGCTCACGTCGGTTCCGGCGATGCCCATCGCGATGCCGACCTCGGCCTTCTTGAGGGCCGGCGCATCGTTGACGCCGTCTCCGGTCATCGCGACGACCTCACCCCGATTCTGCCAGGCCGTCACGACACGCAGTTTGTCTGCGGGTGAGACGCGCGCGTACACCGCGATGTCGGCCACATTGCGATTGAGATCGTCGTCGCTCATCCCGTCGAGATCTCGCCCGGTCACCACGCGCCAGTTCTTGAGCATCCCGAGCTCCCTGGCCACGGTGCTGGCGGTCAGCGGATGATCACCGGTGATCATCACGGGGCGGATGCCTGCTGCCTCGCAGACCTGCACGGCATCTCGCGCCTCAGCCCGAGGGGGATCCATCATCGCGACCAGACCGAGCAGCGTCATCCGGCTTTCCGCATCCGCGATCGATGTGCAGCATTTCCTGGCGATTGCCAGTACGCGAAAGCCGTCGCCGGCCATGCGTTGCTCGACTGCGCGGATTCGCTCGCGACCGACCTCCGTCAGTGGAACTTCCTCGCCGGATCGCAAGTGGCTGGTGCAACTGGCCAACACTTCGTCGGCAGCCCCTTTTGAGAACGCAACCACGCCAGACGTCGTCGTGTGAAGCGTGGTCATTCGACGTCGCTCCGACGTGAACGGAACCTCAGCGATGCGCGGTTCCTGCTCATTGAGATCGACCGGATTCAATCCGGCTTTGGTCGCGGCCACGACGAGCGCACCCTCCGTCGGGTCGCCCTCCACCTGCCACCGGCCGTCGCGAGTGACGAGTCGCGCATCCGACGCGAGGACGCCGGCGCGCAGCAGCGCACGCACTCCGTGCGGTGGCTCGACGATCTGGCCTGCCTCCAGAACCTGACCGGTGGGATCATAGCCAGCGCCTGACAGCTCGAAGAGGTGCTCGTCGGCAAGAATCTGCCGGACGGTCATCTCGTTCTTGGTCACGGTGCCTGTCTTGTCGGTACAGATGACGGACGTGCTGCCTAGCGTCTCCACGACGGGCAGACGGCGGACGAGCGCATTGCGCTTGACCATGCGCCGGACGCCGATCGCCAGCGAAATCGTGACGACCGCGGGCAGGGCCTCGGGAACGACCGCGACCGCCAGCGCAATGCCAAACATGAACATGTCGATCACCGGCAGGCCGCGTGCGAGGCCAATGGCCACGACGAGCGCCACCACGACCAACGCGGCTTTGCCCAGCGTCGCCCCTAGACGATCGAGGTTCTCTTGCAGGGGAGTACGGCTGGCTTCGACAGTCTCCACCAGTCGGGCGACATGGCCGAACTCCGTTGACATGCCGGTCGATACGACTACGGCCTGGCCACGGCCGTAGGCGACCAGCGTCCCCGCGTAGGTCATGTTCTTCCGGTCGCCAAGTGACAGCCGCGCATCGTCAAAGCGGGCAACCGTTTTCTCGACAGCCGCCGATTCCCCTGTGAGGGCGGCTTCGTCGACGGCGAGGTTGACGGCCTGAGTCACACGCGCGTCCGCGGGAACGCGGTCGCCCGTGCGCAGGAGCACCACATCTCCCGGCACCAGGTCCCGCGTTGGCACGACCGTTTCTTCCGCGTCGCGAAGCACGCGTGCCACGGGTGCCGCCATTTTTCTCAGGGCCTCCAGCGCTCTCCCCGCTCGGTGTTCCTGGATGAAACCGAGCAGCACGGCGAACAGCACGATGACCGTAATGACAACGGCCTCGAGGGTGTGACCGAGGAATCCGGATACGAGTGTCGCACCGAGGAGAATCAGAATCAGGACGTTCTGGAATTGGGCCGCAAAGGTGTGCCACGCGGACACGCGGGCCAGCGTCTGCAGCTCGTTGGGCCCGTAGACGTGAAGGCGCTGCGACGCCTCAGCGCTCGCGAGGCCTGTCGCTCCCGTGGCCAGGTGCGCGATCACGTCATCCACCGACAAGGTGTGCCAAACCGGATTGTGTTCGGAACCGTGCTCGATCCGCTCGGGACGAGGCGAATGCGAAGAGCGCTTGCTCAAGGTCTGTCCGGCTGTTCGCGGTGATGCCATTGCCGTCGCTGCTACGCCACGCAGATCGACGGTACCGGACAGTGGTCTCAGCGACAAATAGATAGTTATGAGCTGGATGTAAGGTTTTTGTTATGTTTCCATCGCGAGCGAGGTCTCGCCGTCGTTCAGCCTCGCCGCGCCATCGCAGCCAGTTTTGCCACGGTGTTCATGTTGCGGGCGGTTCCGCGTGCTGCGGCAGGGATCTTGAGTTTTGACCTTCCCATGGTCTCGCCGTACCTGACGTAGATCTCGCGACGTCCCAACGCCACCTTCTCGTCCTCTTGTCCGCTGATACTCTCGAGCGCGTCGGGAGACGGTGGCGTGTCCAGAAATATAGCGACCGTTCGATTCGACGGGGCGCCGGCGAATGGGTTGTCCTCGAGTACCGCGGCCATCTCGGCGCCCGTGCGCACAACAACGCCCACCGGCTTGCCGGCGTAGCGCTTCAGGCTCGCCTCGAGGGTCGCCTTTACCACGCTCGCTGTTCCTTTGCTGTCCAGAACGACGTTTCCGCTCGCGATGTAGGTTTGTACGTTCTCGAAGCCGGCTTTGCAGCACAGACGGTTGAGGTCAGCCATCGGGAGTTTTCCCGTACCGCCGACGTTGACGGCGCGTAGCAAGGCGATGAAGGTTGGCATGCCGGATTATTCTACGCTCCGCGGAGCACGCGCGCGGGGTCGAACTCTTGCGTCACGCTCGATGCCGCCCCGTAACCTTTCGTCGTCCCTCTGTATTTGACGTTCGGCCGAACGGACAATGAAGTAAATCAGCGGAACAGCCAGCAGCCGCCGAAATGCCGAATACGGCGGCATCCCATGAGCAGGTGATGGCACTGCTGCCGTTCGCCCTACGCTCTGCGGGGCACAAAGCAAGGCCACTACGCCGATGAAGAAGGACCAACGCTTGAAGACTCGCACATCGGGCTCCTTGTCGTCGGTGGAGGCATAGCGCTCTCACGTCCTCCCTCCTCCCATTTGCATGAAGTTCCGCGTGTCGCGACTTCACTCGTCGGCGGCGCTAGCTCCGTCGCTCACCGTCGCTCGACGTCGTTGTCCTCCGGATCTCGAAGGTCATTCGTGGCCCGCTTGAATTCTGAGATGCTCTTGCCAAGAGAGCGGCCGAGCTCTGGAAGCTTCTGCGGACCGAAGATCAGCATCGCGATAATCAGAATCACCACAAGTTCCGGCATTCCGACTGAGCCAGGCATGATGTCTCCTGTTGTTCGATAGCCTGCGGGCATCCGTCAGCGAACGGCTGGCGCGATTCGTTACTAGACGAAGAATCGGCCTCACGGAGAAGCCTCTGGAAGGGCCAACGAAAATGCAGGCAGGCCGCCCTCCGTGGCCACTCCAAAGGGACGAAACTTCAGTGCGCTGAGCGGGTGCGGGAGATGGGAGGGGGCCGCGGGAGGTACGACTCGAGAGAGACGGGGCAACAGCGACCTATGCCGTGGGGATTCGTCCGCTCATCTCCGTAAGTGTTCCGGCTGTGAGCCGGGGCCTGGAGAAGCGCGACATTGCTGGGCGCGAGCACCACGAGACCGAGTGGCGTAGGCTCGAGCCGGGTCGTCGGGTCAAGATATAGCTGCCTCGAGGTCGGTTTCGGTCTCAGGAGATGGAGGACGCCGTGGTCGTTCCGCCAGATTTCGAGCTCTCCGTGCGAGCTCAACGCAACGAGGTCAACGTCTCTGTCGCCGTCAAGATCGCTGATGGCGATGCGGCATGGGGATGCTGCTTCGAGGAGAATCTGCTGACTATCATTCAGCAGCAAGCGGAGCGCCGGACTGCCCGACTTGTCCGAACGAACGACCCGATCTTCGATTCCGTTCTGATCGAAGTCGGCGACGCCAGGCCGTCCGGGGTCGCAGGCGAACAGGGACCCTGGCTGCATCGACGGTTCGGCGCTACCTCCACTGAAGCCGAACGACGTCGTCGTTCCGAGGAGCCACCCCGCAACGAACATTACTTGCAGCACTCAGGTCATTCTAGAGTAACCACCGAATAGCTCACAACAGCCCCCGTGCCCGCGACGCAAGCCGGCTGGACTGACGCTGCGTCCGCCAAAGGCCGAATGCGGGTGGATGGACGCGCCGATGCGGTCAGGGCGTGTCGCGATCATGAGGGCCTCCGGCTACGACCTTCGGTCCCACGCTTTTGACGGCTCAGGACCCAGGGCTCAGGTTCGATCAACCCCAAGCTAGTCCGCCGATCGCTTCGGACCCGGTCTCGGGCTGCGACGAGTAGCGCCAGACGATCGCCGCGGCATACACACCCGACTTCACCAGCCCGGCAACACGCCCCATTCTTGAAATTCTCTGGGGACCGATCACGAAATCGAAAGTGGGGTGAGCCTTTCAGCATTCTTCAGCAAACGCTCACGATTCGTGTGCCGACCGCCCCGTATAGTCCGAACAGCATCGCCGTGAGTTCCCCTCGAGACGATGCTGGAGGCTGCGATGTCATCGATTGTGCACACACACGACGAGCGTTCGATGACCGGATACTCGCCCGCGTGGCGGCGGCCAATCGCCCGAGGCTTCCGCATGACCGCGCACATGGCAGTGCGCTTCTGCGTGAACCATGGCATTCACGCCGACACGGTCTCCTATTCGTCGATTCTCGCGTCCGCGGCCGCAGCGCTGTGCTTCTGGCGCGCCGCGGATTCGCCCTGGCTGCTGCTGGTGGCGCCGGTGTTCTGCTACGTCCGGTTGTGGCTCAACATGCTCGACGGCATGGTGGCGCTGGCGGCGCGTCAGGCAAGCCCCCGCGGCGAGATTCTCAACGATCTCCCCGACCGCATTTCCGACGTGCTGATCTTCGCCGGCGTCGCGCACAGTGGTCTGGCCTCGCCGTTCAGCGGCTACTGGGCCGCAATCTTCGCGCTGCTGACGGCGTACGTCGGCACGCTCGGACAGGCTGTCGGCGTGCAGCGCGAGTTCAGCGGACCGATGTCGAAGCCGTGGCGCATGGTGCTGTTGCACGCCGGTGCATGGTCTGCCGCCGCGGCCGCGGCACTCTCCGAGTCACGCGCCACCGGCTGGCTGACGCTGCTCGATTACACCTGCCTGCTCAT
This sequence comes from Vicinamibacterales bacterium, assembly GCA_036258055.1. Taxonomy (GTDB): domain Bacteria; phylum Acidobacteriota; class Vicinamibacteria; order Vicinamibacterales; family 2-12-FULL-66-21; genus DATAEK01. The sequence goes on along the minus strand of DATAEK010000180.1, from coordinate 6,506 downwards.
CGTCCTCGGATGCGTGCAGACGATCGCTATTCGTCTCAATCGGATTTTCGAGGCGCTGGAGGCGACGACGAGAGGAGCCACACGATGACCCGCTCGCGCACGTTTGTCGAACGGACGTTCACTTCATGGGATGGCGCTGTGCTCACCTATCGCGTCTGGCATCCGTCTCGCGCGTCCGGCGATCCGCAGAAGGCTCTTCTGCTGTTTCACCGGGGACACGAGCACGGCGGACGCTGGCAACACGTCGTCGATGCGCTCGACATGGACGATGTAGCGATGTTCGCGTGGGATGCGAGAGGGCACGGCCGTTCCGCGGGTGAACGGGGTGCCGCGGAGAGCGTGGCGGCGCTCGTCAAGGACGCCGATGCGTTTGCCACCCATGTCCGCGACGCACATGGAATCCGGACGGAGGACACGGTCGTGGTGGCTCACAGCGTGGGCGCGGTGATCGCCGCGGCCTGGGCGCACGATTACGCGCCGCCGCTTGCCGGTCTGGTCCTCGCGACGCCGGCGTTACGCGTGAAGTTGTACGTGCCGGGCGCGGTGCCGCTGCTGCGGCTCCGGCAGTCGCTGTTCGGCGACGGCTACGTCAAGAGCTACGTGAAGGCGCGGCTGCTGACGCACGATGCGACCGAGGCCGAGCGTTACGCCCAGGATCCGCTGATCTTCCGGCAGATCGCCGTCAACATGCTGCTCGATCTGCACGACACGTCGCGGCGGCTCGTCGAGGACGCGGCCGCGATTCACACGCCGGCGCTGATCCTCAGCGCCGGCAGGGACTGGGTGGTCAGGCTCGACGCGCAGCGCCAGTTCTTCGATCGGCTGTCGTCGCCGGTCAAAGAGATGCACGTCTATCCCGGCTTCTTCCACGCGATTTTCCACGAGCGGGGCCGGGAGCTGCCGATTGCCAGGATGCGTGAGTTCATCAGGCAGCGGTTCTCGCAGCCGGCCGCCGCACCGTCGCTGCTCGACGCCGATTCGGCGGGGCATACGAAGGCAGAACACGATCGGCTGCGCGCGCCGGGCGGGCGCCGGTACCTGCCGCTCCGCTGGGGGATGCGGACGCTCGGGCGGCTCAGTGACGGGATGCGGCTCGGATGGCGCACGGGCTTCGATTCGGGGCTCACACTCGACTATGTCTACGAAAATCGGCCGCGCGGGGTCACCCCGCTCGGGCGCGCCATCGATCGCGCCTTTCTCGCGAGCGTCGGCTGGTGCGGCATCCGGCAGCGGCGCGTCCATCTCGAGCGCGCGCTGCACGACGCGGTGGGGCGCGTGCATGCGCGCAATCGTCCGGCGCGCCTGCTCGACGTCGCGGCTGGCCCCGGGCGCTACGTGCTCGAGGCGGTGCGGTTGCTGCCGCAACCGGTTACCGCGCTGCTGCGCGACAACCGTGAAGAGAATCTGACGGCTGGCCGCCAGCTGTCCGACAGTATGGGTGTTCCCGGCGTCTCCTTCGCGTGCGGCGACGCCTTCGATGCCTCGTCCATTGCCGCGACCAATCCCCGGCCGAACGTCGCGATCGTCTCGGGCCTGTACGAGTTGTTCCCCGACAACACCCGTGTGATGACGTCGCTCAGCGGCCTCGCAGAAGCCGTCGAACCGGGCGGTTATCTGATTTACACGAACCAGCCGTGGCACCCGCAGCTCGAGTTCATCGCGCGCACGCTCACCAATCGCGACGGACAGCCCTGGATCATGCGGCGGCGCACTCAGGCGGAGATGGACGAGCTCGTACGTGCCGCGGGCTTCCGCAAGATCTCGATGGAGATCGACCGATGGGGCATCTTCACCGTTTCGCTCGCCGAACGCGTGGCGGCCTGACCGCGCAGGCGGCCGGCCACTCGGCGCTGCTGTCGGCGCTGTTCGTCGGCATCTACGGCGGCTGCAACTGGCTCGCAGCCCAGCGTGCTGACGTGGGTGTGTGGTACTTCGAGTGGGAACGCCACATCCGGTTCTGGCCTGCGATGGTCGTGCCGTATCTCTCGATCGACGCGTTCTTCATCGCTGCACCGTTCCTGTGCCGGGACCGCGACGAGCTCCGTCTGTTCACGCGGCGCATAACTGTCGCGATTCTGACGGCCGGCGTCTGCTTTGTCGCGATGCCGTTGCGGTTCGCCTTCGAGCGGCCTGTGGCCGACGGCTGGCTCGGCGCGCTGTTCCAGCAGTTCACCGCGCTCGATCGGCCGTTCAACCTGGTTCCATCGCTGCACATCACGCTCGCCGTGATCCTTGCGGACACTTATCGGCGCCACACGCAGGGGTTGCTGCGATTCGCCGTAACCGTCTGGTTCGTCCTCATCGGACTCTCCACGGTGTTCACCTATCAGCACCACGTCGTCGACGTGATCGGCGGGCTGGTGCTGGCAGCGCTGGTGTTTCATGGATTGCGAGCTGCGACTTCGTCAACTTTCAAATCCCAACTCTCCCCTTCCGAGGTGAGCCAATCGCACCGGTGGGATGGAAACCGTGCCGGATGGTCGGACAGTCGCGACTTTCGTCCAGATCGTTGGAATGGCTCGCCTTGGAAATTGGGAGTTGGAAGTTGGGAGTCGGCGCCGCGCAACGTTCGCGTCGCCGCCTACTACTCCGCGGCCGCGGCGCTGTCAGGGATCGGCGCCGTCGTCCTCTGGCCCTGGGGCAGCCTGCTGCTCTGGCCGGCGGTAAGCCTCGCGATCGTCGGCGCCGCGTACGTCGGCGTCGGCCCCTGGGTGTTCGCGAAACACAACGGCCGGATGCCCCTGACGACCTGGATGATGCTGTGGCCGTGCCTGCTCGGCCAGCGCGCCTCGCTCGTCTGGTACCGCCGTCAGTGCCGGCCGCACGACGCGGTCACGCCGCGGGTCTGGATTGGCCGTCAGCTGAACGATCATGAGGCGGCGCAGGCCGTCGCGGCCGGCGTTGCCGCGGTCGTCGACCTCACTCCCGATTTCAACGAGACGCCGGTCTTTACACGCCTGCCGTACCTCAACCTGCCGACGCTGGACCTGACGGCGCCCGACGCGGATTCGCTCGCGCGCGGCGTCCGCTTCGTCACGGCTCACGCCCACCACGGCGTCGTCTATGTGCACTGCAAAGTGGGTTACTCGCGCAGCGCGGCGGTGGTCGCCGCATATCTTCTCGCAAGCGGTCACGCCGGGTCGACAGACGAGGCGCTGGCGATGATCCGGCGCGCTCGACCGCAGGTCGTGATCCGGCCGGAAATCATCCAGTGTCTGGCACCGCGGGCAGCCGCCACGAGCCAGCATTCTTCGCCTCTCCGTGTCGTCGCCGCATATGTGCTTGCCATTGCCGCACGAGTGTTCTGCGGTTCGCCGGCGTGGCGCGACACGAAGCCCGATTGCCGTCCGCACATCTATTACGCGAACCACACCAGCCATCTCGACTTCGTCGTGCTCTGGGGATCGCTGCCGCGAGACGTCCGCCTGCGGACGCGGCCGGTGGCGGGCCGCGACTACTGGGGCCGTGGCGTGCTCCGCCCCTTCATCGCGCGGCACCTTCTGCACGCGCTGCTCGTCGATCGCGCCGCGCCCGATGCGGATCGCCAGACGACGACCTCGCTCGCCGAGCGGAGCGTGGAGCAATCGGTCTGCGCGCTCGACGACGGCGCGTCATTGATCGTGTTTCCTGAGGGCACACGAGGATCCGGCGACGATGTGCAGCCGTTCAAGAGCGGTCTGTATCACGTGTGCCGCATGCGGCCCGACGTCGAGCTCGTGCCGGTCTTTCTGGACAACATGCATCGCATTCTGCCGAAGGGCGAAGCGATTCCGGTCCCGCTCTCCGGCGCCGTGACGTTCGGCGCACCGCTTCGCCTGCGCCCCGGTGAGAGCAAGGCCGCGTTTCTCGCGCGTGCCCGTCACGCGCTGCTCATGGTGAATCGTCCATGCACACCGCCTTCGACCGCGAATTCGCGTCCGTCGTTGCGGGCATCGTAATGTTCCTGACCGCTGCGACGGCGGTCGGTCAGAGCCTGCGCGCACGCGCGCACACCGCCGCACGGATGGCGGCGATGGCCAACCTGAACGCCCGCATCGCGTCGTGGTGGGCGATGTGCACGGTGGTGCTCGGCTCGTTGCTGATCGGGCCGATCGGAGCCGTCCTGCTGTTTGCGCTGCTGTCAGGGGGCGCGCTGCGGGAATACTTCTCGCTGACACCGACGCGCCGTGGCGATCACCGCGTGCTGGTGCTGGTCTTCTTCATCGCGATTCCCGTCCAGTATTGGCTCGTCGCCGCCCGCTGGTACGGACTCTTCGCGATCCTCATTCCGGTGTACGGCTTGCTGTGCTTGTCGGCGGCGGCCGCGCTTGCCGGGGACACCGTTCGATTTCTCGAGCGCATCGCCCGCATTCAGTGGGGCCTGATGGTCTGCGTCTACGGCGTCAGCCATGCGCCGGCGCTGCTGATGCTCGACATTCCAGGCTATGCGGGCCAGAACGCGAAACTGCTGCTCTACCTGATACTCGTGGTCGAGTCGAGCGACGTCCTGCAGTACATCTGGGGCAAACTGTGCGGCCGTCATCCCATCGCGCCCACGGTCAGCCCGAGCAAGACCGTCGAGGGGTTCGTCGGCGGCATCGCCACGGCGACGCTCCTCGGTGCCGCACTGTCGCCGATCACTCCCTTCACGCCGTGGCAATCCGCATTCTTGTCGCTCGCCGCGACGATCACCGGATTCGCCGGCGGCCTCGTCATGTCCGCGATCAAACGCGATCGCGGGGTGAAGGATTTCGGCACCGCCATCGCCGGGCACGGCGGTGTGCTGGATCGCATCGACTCGCTCTGCTTCGCGGCGCCAATCTTCTTTCATCTGACGCGGTACTTCTTTGCGGCATGACCTCGCCGCTTACTTGACGGCGGCAAGCCTTCGGACAGCACCGCCGGGAACCGGTGTGACCACTACAAATTACTTTGTAATATAGATTATGGCGACATCTCACGGGCGCAACGGATGTTCGACCTGGTCGGGGCCTCGGCCGAACTGACGGCGTTTGCTCCGGCGTTCACTGAACACGCACGCGAATCGACAGTGGCGCCGCGAGCCTCACCGGAATGTCAGTTCCCGGTTCGAGGCGCACCTCTTTACCGCGTGTGGCCACAACGGCACCGGTACCCGCTGCCCCGCCGATCGCGGCGCCCTTGGCCGCGCCGCTCTTGCCACCGACAACCGCACCGATGACGGCTCCTGCTCCGGCGCCTATTCCTATCTTGGTTGCATCTTCACCCTTGGTCGCTTCAGCTTCGTGCACGATGGGATCCGTGCGCAGCGACATCCGCTCGTCGTCATAACGGAGGCTCGTAAAACGGAACGCCAGGCGCGCGCGTCCCTTCACGCGCCCTGCACGCTCGGCCTCGGTCACGTGGCCCGCGAGCTCGGTTCCGGCCGGCAGCACCTCTTGTCCGTCGACCGTCACGGCGTTGCGCAGCGTCGCACGGACGGTGTCTTCCACTTCGCTGACGTCCGACGCGATTGTGGATTTCAGCTCGAGCGGGAGCGTGGTGCCAACCGGCAGTGTGAACTCGCGGTAAACAGGAACCGCTGCAGTCCGCGCGGGTAGTGTGCCAGCAGGTTCGGCCCGAACTGATCCATTTCGCGCGTGCGCCGCTGCGGGTCGAGGTGACGCGGCACGCGCGGCCGGCCGAGATCCCGCCTCGCTCGTGGGCGTCGCCATCCCCGATTGTTCCGGAGCCGATTGTCGTTGTGATGCTGGTGTGGCGGCTCCAGCTGGAGGCGCGGCCGCCGATAGCTCACGACCCGTACTGTTACCGCATGCCGTAGTCAACAGTGCGATGGTCAGGATTCCGGGAATCAACTTCAACACGTGTATGCTCCTGTGCAGAACGAAACTGTGACTCGGACGATAGTTCTGGTGTTCCGCGATGTCTTGACAAGTCCCTGAACGTCGCGCAGCGAGAACCGTGCCGCGATCAGCCGGTGACTCCCGTTGACCGTCACTCGCAAATTGACGTGTCTCTGTGGGTTTGGAGTGGGGGTTGGCCCCCTGCGCGCGTAGAGGGGCGGGGTCCCGGCGCAGTTTTGGCCTCGTACTTACAAAAACGGTGTGTTCTTCGGTCAGGACGCCGAAGGGCCTTACCTCGTGCTCTTGCGCTGGCCTACGACCTGTGGTGCGCGGCCTATGCGTTCTCGAGCGCCGACAGCATTCTTCTGACCTGCGTGTCGTCGACGCGCAGGATCACGAATCTGAGGATGAAGTACAGTACGACGCGCCTGCTGAGGTGTCAATTCGCAGAATTGCCGAGGGCGGCGAGTCGCTGATTACACCGTTGACCAGCAGCGGATGCGCGCGGAGACGTGACGACGGGCCTGGGTATAGCGAAGGCTGTCGGAGCCCCTGACGCGCTCGTCACTCATTGTGGCTTTTTTGGAATCTTGCGAGCAGCAAGTACATCCCCATTCGAAAGGAGACTTCGATAGCTGCGAGAGTTCCAGGCGGGAAACCATATCGTGAATAGGAGTCTTTTGGGGATTTCCCTTTTTACGAGAC
>DATAEK010000175.1:0-14583 GCA_036258055.1 Vicinamibacterales bacterium | reverse complement strand
TCAGGCGAAGCAAGCGTATCTGTCCACAATTGAACAGACCGCGTCCGATCGAGGGGGGTACATTCGGAAACCGAAAACTGAATGGCTCTGACAAAAGCTGCGGGCGAGCAGGTTCTCGCGGTCCTTCTGATCTGCATCGTGGTCTGGATCTGCCTGAGCGTTCTCCGCTGAATCGCTACCGGTTCTGTCAGCCGCTATCGCCAAACGCGCAGTCGTTCAGCGACCCGGCGGCCAGGTGCTCTGGAGAGGCATCGCCAGCAGCCAGAATCCGAGCGCGCCGATCGCTACGCCGACAATCTGCGCGAAGCGGCGGGGCGACAGGCCGAGCAGCATCCGCTCACCCACGACCGTCCCGATCAAAACGCCAGCGGTGGCGACGGCAATCGGTCGCCAGAGCGTGAGCAGCGTGGGGCCAGAGTGCCAGAGGTAGATCGGCGTGCGTGCCGCATCGACCAGTAGTCCGGTAGCGGTTGCAGTCGCGACGAAGCGCAGTGGGGCCAGCCCGAAAGCGGTCAACGCCGCCGAGCGCAAGCCACCCTGATTTCCGGCTACGCCGCCAAAGAACCCCGACACGAGACCGAAGATCGCGACGAGCGGACCCCGCGGTTGCCAATGCGATGCCCAACCGGTCAGTTGCGCCGTGGCCGTGAACACGAGCAAGCCACCGAGGACGCGAGTCAGTGCCGTCGGGCCCAGCCGCGTGTAGAGAAAGGCCCCGGCGAGCGCGCCGACGGCACTGAGCAGACCGAAGCGAACGAGCACGCGGCGATCGATACCCGCGCGCAAACGCCAGCAACGGACCGCCGTTGCGAAGGCATGCGGCAGCGTCACGGCAGCCACGGCCACGCCGGTTCCGAACCGTGCGGCGAGCAACGGTGTCAGCAAGCTGCCGATCCCAAAGCCGACGATGCTGGCGGTCGCACCGGAGAAAATCGCGACGACAAAAGTGGCAAGGTAGAACACGCCCGAGGATTCTATCTGCCTGAAGGAGGCAGGATGGGTCACACCGTCGACGACGCGGCGTTGAACACACTCTTTCGCGAGGCGCGATCGTACGCGAAGTGGCAGCCGCGGCCGGTATCGGATGAAACGCTTCGGGATCTGTACGGCCTGTTGAAGTGGGGGCCGACGAGCGCGAACGCCGAACCCGCGCGGTTCGCGTTTCTGCGATCGAAGGAATCCAAAGAACGCCTTCGCCCGGCGCTGGCCCCACTCAACGTGGACAAGACGATGACCGCGCCTGTGACGGTGATCGTCGCCTATGACCTGAAGTTCTACGACCAGCTGCCCAGGCTATTTCCGCATAACCCTGCGATGGCGAAGTTCTTCGAGAGCAATCCGGAAATGGTGGAAGCAACCGCCAAGCGGAATTCCACTCTGCAGGGTGCCTACCTGATCATGGCCGCGCGCGCGCTCGGCCTCGATTGTGGGCCGATGTCTGGCTTCGACCACGGCAAGGTGGATGAGGAGTTCTTCGGTGCCGGCAAGCCCTGTTTCGGTTGCGATCAGGAATTCTTCCCTGAAGGGCACGTCAAGACGAATTTTCTCTGCAACCTTGGGTACGGGGATCCAAGCTCTCTGCACCCGCGACTCCCTCGTTTGCCGTTCAACGAGGCGTGTTCACTCCTGTAGGAGCTCGCGTTGCGCGAAGAGCTCGCTGAGGAGCTATTTCCCGCTCCGCCTTGGCCATAAGGAAAGGGCAATCGTCACGCCAAGCACAAAAGCTATGATGCCGACCGAAACGACCGGGCTGATGTGGACCCATTCACTGCCGATCATTTTCGCGCCGGTAAACACGAGCACGGCCGCGAGGCCCTGGCGCAGGTAGCGCAGCCGGTCGAGCACGTCAGACACCACGAAGTACAGCGAGCGCAGCCCGAACATCGCCAGCACATTCGAGCTGTAGACGATGAGCGGGTTCCGTGTGATCGCCAGTACCGCAGGAACCGAATCGAGCGCGAAGACGATATCGGTTGTCTCGATCACGGCAAGCGCGACGAACAGCGGCGTGGCGACGAGGCGCCCACCTTCGCGCCGCCAGAAGTCGTCGCCGTGCAACGCCGGACTGACGGGCACCACGCGCGCAATCCAGGTGGCGCAGACGTCACAGGCCCCCGCGACGACGCGTCGTTCACGTTCCTCGGCGAACAGCATCCGCCACGCTGCGAACAGGATGAGAGCCCCAAACGGGTACATGATCCACTGAACGCGCTGGACCAAAGCGATCCCGGCGCCGATCATCACTGCCCTGAAGACGAGCGCGCTCGTGATCCCCCACCCCAGTACTCGACGCTGGTGTTCGGCGGGGATGTGGAGCTCGGAAAACACGATCACGAAGACAAAGATGTTGTCGACCGACAACGAGAGTTCCAGAAGGTACGCCGCGTAGTATTCCGCAGCAGCGGTAGCGCCGTGCGCGACAGCAACCCACACGCCGAAGGCAAGGCCCACGGCGATCCAAAACGCGACCCGCCTCACATTCCTGGATGTGATCGACGGCGCAGCCGTCTTGATCTTCGTCTCCGATGCCATCTACAGCTCTCACACCTGCCGCTGGCCGCCCAGAAGGACACGAGGCTATCATCGTTCCCATTCCGGCTACGTGCTTCGATGAAGCACGGCCTCCACGGCGGCGCGCAGCTGGGCCTTCGTGAAGGGCTTTCGCAGCAGACCCCGCGCACCAAGTTCGAGGACTGCTGTCTCACTCGTGATGGATCCCGTGATGACCACGATCGGCACGCGCGGAAGGTCGTGACGATCCTGAAGGGTCGACAGAAGCTGGAGGCCGGTCATACCGGGCATGAGGAGATCGAGGATCATCACATCCGGCGCAGCGTTCGTCAGTTCGGCCAGGGCTTGGGCGGCCGTAGACGCTTCACGCAGGTCGTAGGTCATGCCTTCGAGCATCCGGCGCACGGTCTGCCGGACCCCGGTGTCATCGTCGACGATCAGGACGGAGGGCATCGATGCGAAGGCTCCTGTTCCAGGTCAGGCTCAGCTCATCGATATCAACGAGTGACCGCAAAGAAGCGAACGACTGCTGGTCTGAGAGGTCGCGAGGCACTGGGACTTGTGTTCCAGATTGAGACGGGTTGCAAGAAGCCTGATCCGGGTCGAGCCTGATGACGACGGCAGGAGTACCAGAAAGCGAAGGAGCGAATCGCAAGTCGTTCGTTCCAGGGATACCACGAGCGATGCTCGGCCCCAGTACAGGTCAGGGAATGGTCTATATCCTACGGTGGGGATTTCACCCTAGGAGCCCGCGGTCTATGCTGGGCCGCGATGTCCCGGACGTCATCCGCAGCGACCGTGGAGTGGATTCTGCTGATGCTGTTTCTGCTCCTGCTCGTGCGGATTGTCGTCGGATGAGGGTCGCCTCGATCGTTCTCTTTCAACGCACGGATCACTCGCAAGCGCTCGCCCGTCCGCTCCTCTAACAATCGCGTCAAGAACGAAACCGGCTTGCCGCCTCGCGTCACCGCGCGGCGCGGGCGCCGCGTGCGCGCAGCATTTCGACAGCGATAGGGATCACGGAGACGGCGACAATCCCGAGTGCCACGAGCGAGAAGTTGTTCTTGACGACCGGCACGTTCCCGAATCCGTAACCCGCCAGCGCACAGATGGCTACCCATGCGATGCCGCCGGCGATGTTGTACACGGCGAACTTCGAGTAGGTCATAGCCCCGGCGCCGGCGACAAACGGCACGAACGTTCGCACGATGGGAACGAACCGTCCGAGCACGACCGCCTTGCCGCCGTACTTCTCGAAGAACGCGTGTGTGCGGTCGAGGTGTTCGCGGTTGAGCGCTTTCTGCCAGAACGTCGAGCGATCTTGCGCGCGGAAGACGCGAGGACCGACGGCACGACCGATTGCGTAATTGACCGCATCACCCAGGATAGCCGCAATCATCAGCAGGACCAGGAGCAGCCGGATGTCCAGCGAGCCCGTCGCCGCCAGCGCGCCGGCCGCGAAGAGCAGCGAGTCGCCCGGCAGAAAAGGGGTGACGACCAGGCCGGTCTCAGCGAAGACAATCAAGAACAGCAGGCCGTAGACCCAGGTGCCGTAGGTCGCGACGAACTGGGTGAGGTGAGTATCGAGGTGCAGGAAAAAGTCGAGCAGCGTCTCCATCAGTGGCCGGTACCATCCCCCGCGAGCGCTTTCACGACCTCACCGAGCACGTTTTTCGCGTCTCCAAAGATCATCAAGGTATTGTCTGCGTAATAGAGGTCGTTGTCGATGCCCGCAAAGCCGGGGTTCATCGATCGCTTGTTCGCGATCACGAACTTTGCCCGATCGGCGTCGATGATCGGCATCCCGTAGATCGGGCTCTTGGGGTCGTGACGCGCCGCCGGGTTGACGACGTCGTTGGCGCCGACGACCAGGACGACGTCGGTCTGGGGCAGGTCGCGGTTGATGTCGTCCATCTCGACGAGCGCGTCGTACGGTACTTCCGCCTCGGCCAGCAGGACGTTCATGTGCCCTGGCATCCGGCCCGCCACCGGGTGGATTGCAAACTTCACGTCGGCGCCGCGCTTCGTGAGCTGATCGTAGATCTCGCGGACCCGGTGCTGCGCCTGAGACACCGCCATGCCATAGCCCGGGACGATGACGACGCGGCTCGCGTTGCCGAGCAGGTCCGCGGCGTCCTGTGGCGTGCCGCTCTTCGCGGTCCGGGCCTCCGCGACGCCTCCGCCAGTTTGAACCTGCCCGAAAGCGCCGAAGAGCACGTTCGTGAACGACCGGTTCATCGCCCGGCACATGATGACCGACAGGATGAACCCCGACGATCCGTCCAGCGCGCCGGCGGTGATGAGCACCTTGTTGTCCAGCACGAATCCCATCGCGACAGCGGAGAGCCCCGCGTACGAGTTCAGCAGTGAAATGACCGTTGGCATGTCGGCGCCGCCGATCGGAATGATCAGCAGCACGCCGAACACCAGCGAGAGCACGATCACGACAGGGAAAAGCTGCCAGGTCTCCGGTCTCCAGACGATCACGACGGTGGCGAGAACCGCAATCGCGAGCAGCGACAGGTTCACGACGTTCTGACCGCGATACGTGATCGGTCTCGTCGGGATGATCTCCTGGAGCTTGCCGGCTGCCATGAGGCTCCCGGTGAACGTGAGGTAGCCCAGAATCACTTCGACGCCGATCGCCGCGGTCCTGAACGGCGTGAGCTCGCCGTCCTGCAGCCACAGCATGTATTTCGCGGTCCCGACCAGACCGGCCGCGAGCCCACCGAACGCGTGCGAGAGCGCGGTCCGTTGTGGAACCGCCGTCAGCGGCACCCGCGACAGCGGAATGCCGATGATCGTTCCGATCACGACCGCAATGGCAATCCACTGGAAGCTGACGATCTGCGGATCGAGCAGCGTCCCTCCGACCGCGGCGATCATCCCGGCGACGCCCGCCGCGACGCCTCGACGCGCGGTTTTCGGGTTGCTGAGCCACCGGAGCGAGAGGATGAAAAGCGCAGCGGCGAGAAGGTAGCTGGCCTGAATCAGGTGCAGCCGGATCATGACCGCGGTCCCCGCTCGCGGAACATCTTCAGCATGCGATCGGTGATCAGGAATCCGCTGACGATGTTCGTGACGGAGGCCGCAACCGCGACAGCCCCGAGCACCGTGCTCAGGACGGTCTTCTGCTCACCGGCGATGATGAGCGACCCGACGACCGCGATCGCGGAGATCGCGTTCGTGAGGGACATGAGCGGGGTATGCAGGAGCCGCGAGACATTCTGAATGACTTGAAAACCAACGAACGTCGCCAGCAGGAAGACGAACGCCATGGACCACAGGTCGAGTGTCGCCATCGACAGCGTCTCCTGGAATGGATGCGGCTCGATGAGGCGCGAGCCAGGTCAGTGGGGCGAGTGTAGTCAAGGACCGAACGGCGCGGCAAGTACGCGGTGCACATGCCGGCGTCCAGCGATTCGCCGCGCCCGTGAGGCGCACGGATGATTGACGGGCGAGCGCCAGGCGGCGATACTGGATTGCCCCCCTCGGAGAGTCCTCCGGATGAACCCGTTCCAGCTTGTGGCAGTTGCAGTCTTCGTGTGCGCGACGTCCGCTCATGCCCAGTCGCTCGGCGAGATTGCCAGACGGGCGAAAGAGGAACGAGCGGGGCATTCGACGAACCCTCGCCGCATCGAGCTCGCTGACCCGGTTGGAGGAAGGGCCCCCGCCCTCAGCGCGGGCACGATCGACGTCCGCATCGGCATGCGCATTCCGGATTTCGAGTTCACCGACTTCACAGGCGCCGAGCGCCGGCTGTCCGAGTTTCACGGCAAATACGTCCTGCTGGACTTCTGGGGATCGTGGTGCGGTCCGTGCCGCGCCGAAGTTCCTCACGCCCGCGCCGCGTACGACCGGTTCAGATCGCGGAACTTCGAGATTCTCGGGCTGAACTACGAGCGATCGGCGACACCCGCGCAAGTCCGCGCCTTCCTCGGCGCCAACGGCGTCACGTGGACGTTCGCGACGGCGGACAGCGTCCGCGAGCTGATCCTGGAACGCTTTCGCGTCAACGGCTTTCCGACGCTGGTTCTGATCGATCCGGAGGCGACGGTCGTCGAGGTGGACAACGACGCCCTGCGCGGCGAGCAGCTGGCGAAGACGCTCGACCGGATTCTGCCGCGGTAACCCGCGCCCCGCGGCCGCACTACGCGAGCGCGTCAAGGTATTTCAGGGCGCCGCCGGTGTTGAACACGACCACCGTGTCGGAGGGCCGGATCCGACCGTCAGCGACGAGCACGCGCACCGCGTGCAGCGCCGCGCCCCCCTCGGGAGCCGCGCTGATGCCTTCGCGCGCGCCCAGGTCGCGCATGCCGATCACCATGTCTGCGTCCGAGACGGCGAGCGCCGTACCGCCGCTTTCCCTGACTGCGCGCAGCACGAGGAAATCGCCGACGGCTTTCGGCACACGAAGTCCATCGGCGATGGTGCGGGCGTTCTGCCACATCTCTGAACGTTCGGCCCCCTGCTCGAAAGCGCGGACGATTGGCGCGCAGTTCTCAGCCTGAACCGAGACCATCTTCGGTCTGGTCCCCGGTTTCTTCCAGCCGATCCGCTCCATCTCCTCGAAGGCTTTCCACATGCCGACCATGCCGGTCCCGCCCCCGGTTGGATAGATGATCCAGTCAGGAAAGTTCCAGTCGAGCTGTTCGCCGAGCTCGTACGCCATTGTCTTCTTGCCTTCGATGCGATAGGGCTCCTTGAGGGTGGAGACGTCGTACCAGCCGAGCGGCTTGCCTTGTTCGGCCGCGATTCGTCCTGCGTCGGTGATGAGGCCGTCCACGAGCGTGACGTGTGCGCCGTACACCTCACACTCGCGGATGAACGGCACCTTGACGTCCTTCGGCATGAACACGCGCGCCTCGATGCCGGCGCGCGCCGCGTAGGCGGCCATCGCGTTGGCGGCGTTTCCCGCTGACGGGACCGAGAGGGTCTTTGCGCCGAGCCGCGCCGCCCGCGTCACCGCCGCCGAGAGGCCGCGCGCCTTGAAGGAGTTCGTCGGATTGAGCGATTCGTCCTTGACGTAGAGCTTCGTCAGTCCCAGTTGCTTGCCGAGCGTCGGTGCATGCAGAAGCGGCGTCCAGCCCTCGCCCAGCGTGACCGGCTGCTCGCCGTCGAAGAGCGGCATCAGCTCGCGATATCGCCACATGGTCGGCTCGCGCCCTGCAAGCGACTCCCGGCGCCACGCGCGCGCCGCGTCGAGGTCATACCGCACCAGCAGAGGAGCGCCGCAGGTGCAGAGGTGCTGCTCGATCCGGGCGTCGTATGGACCCGCGCCACACGGGACGGAGCATTCCAAATGCGAAAAATGGCTCATTGCGGATTGATGATTGATGAGTGCTGATCGCTGGTTGTGGATTGAAGGGATTGAGGATTGACGATCGCTGGATTGGTGATTGTGGATTGTGGATTGCAATTGTCGATTGCAATTGTCGATTGCGTCTTTTGATTTTGGATTGTTGACGTGGTTTTTGTTACCCGCTGCTGAAAGCGCAGTGCTGATCAAGGCTGCTCATTGAATCGAGGCAGCGACTTCTAAAGCGGCTATCAGCTGCCGATTACTTATTGAGCAACTCAGCATCCTTCTTCTTCTGGAGATCGTCGATCGTGGCAATGTGCTGGTCGGTGACCTTCTGCACATCGTCGAGCCCGCGCCGCTCGTCGTCTTCCGAGATTTTGTGGTCCTTTAGCAGCTTCTTGAGGCGCTCGTTCGCGTCACGGCGGACCTGGCGCACCCCGTTGCGTCCTTCCTCAGCGTATTTGTGCACGAGCTTCGAGAGCTCCTTGCGGCGTTCTTCGGTGAGCGCGGGGAGCGGGATTCGGACGACCTTGCCATCATTGGTCGGGTTGAGCCCGAGGTTCGAGCTTCGTACCGCCTTTTCGATGGCTCCCATCAGAGAAGGGTCGAACGGCTGCGCAACGATGAGGGTAGGTTCGGGAATCGAGAGCGACGCCACCTGATTGATCGGGACGCGCGAGCCGTAAGCCTCGACCTGCACCGTATCGAGGATGGTGACCGACGCACGCCCCGTGCGGACGCCGGCAAGCTCGCGCCGGACGTGCTCCAGTTGCGCGTCCATCCGTTTCTTGACCTCTGCGAACAGGCTTTTCAGATCAGTAGCGTCCATGCTGGTCCTCGATGAATCACCAAGATTGCCAGAATTGCCACGCTTGCTAAAAACTGTCGAGTCCCGACCACGTTTGGCTACTCTGGCGATTCCCGCGTTTTCTAGGCTCGCACCGTCGTACCCACCGCGTCACCCATGATCACGCGGCGAAGATTGCCTTCCGTCCGCAGGTTGAAGACGACGATCGGGAGCTTATTGTCCATGCAGAGCGAGATGGCCGTGGCGTCCATGACCTTCAGCCCCCGCTCCAGCACCTTTAAATATGAGATATCGTCGTATTTCGTCGCGGTCGGGTCGAGCATGGGATCCGCCGTGTAGATGCCGTCCACCTTCGTGCCCTTGAGAATCACGTCGGCCTTCATCTCCATCGCGCGCAGCGCGGCAGCCGTGTCGGTGGTGAAGTAGGGATTGCCGGTTCCGGCCGCGAAGACGACGACCCGCCCCTTTTCCAGATGACGCACGGCCCGCCGGCGAATGAACGGCTCGGCCACAGCGCGCATCTCGATGGCCGTCGCCACCCGAGTCGTCACTCCGTTGTGCTCGAGCGCGTCCTGCAGCGCGAGCGCGTTGATGACGGTCGCGAGCATGCCCATGTAGTCCGCGGTCGCGCGATCCATCCCGCGCGCGCTCGCGGCCAGGCCGCGGAACAGGTTCCCGCCGCCGATGACGACCGCAGTCTGTACACCGAGCTGCTGGACTTCGCCGATCTGTTTTGCGATCTCAGTGGTGACGCCGGGGTCGATCCCGAAGTTCTGTTCGCCCATCAGGGCCTCGCCGGACAGCTTCAGGAGCACGCGACGGTAGACGGGAGCGGACATGCAGGGGGGATTATATCCTCATGGCTTTCAGGCTCCGGGGAAGGCGACGCGAGATTTCGGACGGATCATCCGGAACCCCGCGCGCGCGAACGCTGGTTACGCGCTTTCGCCCAACTTGAAGCGCACGAATCGTGGGATGGCGATGTTCTCGCCCATCTTGGCGATCGCCTGCTGGACGACCTGGCCGATCGTCACTTTCGGATCGCGGATCGAGGGCTGATCGAGCAGGCAGACCTGTTCATAGAAGCTGTTCAGCTTTCCCTCGACAATCTTCTCGATCACCGCGGCCGGCTTGTTCTGGCCTTCCATCTGCGAGCGGTAGATGCTGCGCTCGCGCTCGAGGATGTCCGCGGGCACTTCCTCGCGCCGCACGTACTGCGGGCTGGCAGCGGCGATATGCATCGCGATCTCTTTCGCCAGGCCCTGGAAGTCCTCGGTGCGCGCCACGAAGTCCGATTCGCAGTTCACCTCCACGAGCACGCCGATCTTGCCGCCCATGTGAATGTAGCTGCCGATGATCCCTTCGTTCGTGGAACGTCCCATTTTCTTCGTCGCCTGCGCGAGCCCGCGCTTGCGCAGGATCGTCGTGGCCTCCTCGATGTTGCCGTTGGCCTCGGTCAGCGCTGCCTTGCACTCCATCATGCCGGCGCCGGTTGCGTCGCGAAGCTTCTTCACCTGATCAGCCGTGATTGCCATGCCGTTCCTGACTCCTGTCGCTCTGTCTCGCTCTCGAGGCCAGCCCGCTGTGCCGGTCAGCTGAGAGCTGAACGCTGACGGCGGGGGCTGTACACAACAACGCCGGCCAGAACCCCGGCCGGCGCGAAACCTGATCGGGTTCGAAGCCTATACGGAGGCCGGGGACGCCTGTTCGGGCCGGGCCTGGCGCGCGGGACGTGCACGTCGGCCGCGTTCGTCGGCGTCGGCGTCGCCTTCCTCGGCCTGCGCCGATTCCCGCATGCCGCGACCGGACGTCACCGCGTCGGCGATCCGCGAGGCAAACAGCCGGATCGCGCGCAGGGCGTCGTCATTGCCGGGAATCACGTAGTCGACCTCGTCCGGATCGCAGTTGGTGTCCACGATCCCGATGACCGGAATCTTCAGCTTGCGGGCCTCGTCGACGGCGATCTTTTCCTTCCTCGTATCCACGACGAAGAGCGCGTCGGGCAGCCGCGACATGTTGCGGATGCCTTCGAGGTTCTTCTGGAGCTTGCGCTTCTCCTTCTCGAGCTGTGCGATCTCCTTCTTCGACAGCGTGTCGTACCGGCCGTCGGTCTCCATCGCCTCGAGGTCGCGCAGTCGTGCGAGACTGCGCTGAATCGTGGTGAAGTTGGTGAGGAGCCCACCCAGCCACCGCTGGTTGACGTAGAACATGCCGCAGCGCTGGGCTTCTTCGGCCACCGCATCCTGCGCCTGCCGCTTGGTGCCGACGAACAGCACCGTTCGGCCGTCGGCCGCGAGATTCGTCGTGAACTGTTCCGCCTCGCGGAACAGCTTCGCGGTCTTCGCCAGGTCGATGATGTAGATCCCGTTCCGCTCGCCGAAGATGTAGGCCTTCATCTTCGGGTTCCAGCGTTTCGTCTGGTGGCCGAAATGGACGCCCGCCTCGAGCAGGTCCTTCAACGCGATGCCGGTCAAGCTGCCTCCATGAGAAAACTATCGCTTACTGAACTGGAAGCGCTTCCGCGCCCCCTTCTGTCCGTACTTCTTGCGTTCTTTGATCCGCGCGTCGCGCGTCAGGAACCCGGCCTTCTTGAGCCGCTGCCGCAATTCCGCGTTGTATTCGACGAGCGCCCGGGCGATGCCGAGCCGGAGCGCCCCCGCCTGTCCGGCGGTTCCGCCGCCGGCGATCGTCGCCAGCACGTCGAACTTGTCGCCGGTCTCCGTGACGGCGAGCGGCTGCTTGATCTGTGTCCGCAGCGCTTCGGTCGGAAATGCCTGCTCGATGGGTTTGCGATTGATCGTGATGCCGCCCGATCCGGGGCGGAGGAACACGCGGGCGGTTGATGTCTTCCGGCGTCCCGTGCCGTAGTACTGAATCCCTGCTGCCACGTTATGCGACCTCGCGCTTGATCGACTTGTTCAACGGCTGCGGCTTCTGCGCCTGATGGGGATGCTGCTTGTCGGCGTAGACCTTGAGCTTCCGCCACATGGCTTCACCGAGCTTCGTCTTGGGGAGCATGCCGCGCACCGCCTCTTCGACGATGCGGACCGGGTTCTTCTGCCGGACGACCTTGGCGCGCTCTTCGCGAAGTCCGCCCTCGTATCCGCTATGAGACCGGTAGACCTTCTGATCTTCCTTGCGGCCGGTCAGCTTGACCTTGGCCGCGTTGACGATCACGACGTGATCGCCCGTGTCGATGTGCGGCGTGTAGACCGGCTTGTGCTTGCCTTGAAGCAACCGCGCGGCTTCCGTCGCGACACGGCCGAGGACCATGCCTTCGGCGTCGATGACATGCCACTGCCGCTCGATGCTTCCGGCAGTGGGAACAAACGAACCCATGAAATCCTTTCGGCCTTTCCGCCGCCGCTCATGCCGCTCATGTTGTGGCGGACCCGCCGTAGCTGCTGGCGCAGGCGGGCACTTGAAGTTTCGGCCGACCCTGGGCGCGCCGCCCCAAACTGGAGCAAGCGCAGGCGGTCAGCGTCTTTCAAAGGACGGCAAACCAAGAGGATACCGACGATTGCGGGGATTGTCAAGGTAACGCAGACTTTCCGGTAACCCTCACAACTGTCATCCCGCGCCACGCATGCGGGTCGCCGCGGTCACCGCGCTCCGCTACGCCAACTGCCAGACATCAGACCGTACGCAGCCTCTTCAATTACGGAACCGTCTGATGCGCTCAGTTTTGTAAAGGTCAGCTCGTGGTTTCTTCCTGCGCTTAGTTCAGATCTGCACAAATCCGCCGGTTTTCGTAGCCGAAGAGCCGTGGCACCCAACTTGCCGAAATGGCACGCGGACAGGGGCGCAAAAAACGCGGAAACGTCTGCCCTTTCGGCGGCCGCGAGCTCGAAGACCCGCGTTCCCAACTCCAGACAGGACAGGGCAGCCAGGTGCTCCGCAAAGCCAAAGCACTCGTCGGTCTCGACATCGGCTCGAGCGCAGTGAAAGCCATCGAGCTGAAGCCAGCCGGCAAGGGCTACAAGGTCACAGCCTACGGCGCCGAGCCGATTCCGCCTGACAGCATCGTCGACGGCGCCATCATCGACGGCGCCGTGGTCGTCGAGGCGATTCGGCGCCTGTTCGATTCGCGCGGCATCAAGACGAAGGAAGTTGCGGCATCGCTCTCGGGCAACGCGGTCATCGTCAAGAAGATTTCGCTGCCGGTGATGACCGAGGCGGAGCTCGCCGAGTCGATCTACTGGGAAGCGGAGCAGTACATCCCGTTCGACATCCAGGACGTCAACCTCGATTACCAGATTCTCGATTCGAAGGAGGCGGCCGCGAGCAAAGGGGCGATGGACGTCCTGCTCGTCGCGGCGAAGAACGAGAAGATCGCGGATTACACCGGCGTCATCGGTCAGGCGGGCCGCACTGCGGTCGTCGTGGACGTGGACGCGTTCGCGCTGCAGAACGCCTTCGAGACCAATTACGGCATCGAGCCGGGCGCCGTCATCGTGCTGCTGAACGCCGGCGCCAGCGCGACCAACATCAACATCCTCAACGGCGACCAGTCAGTGTTCACGCGCGACATCTCGATTGGCGGAAACGCCTACACCGAAGCGCTGCAGAAAGAGCTGAACCTGCCATTCGATCGCGCGGACGAACTGAAGCGCGGGCAGGCCGTGGACGGCGCGACTTACGAAGACGCCCGGCCGGTTCTTCGGGCCGTGACCGAGAACGTGATGCTCGAGATTCAGAAGACCTTCGACTTCTTCAAGGCGACGGCGGCGTCCGATCGGCTGAACCGGATCGTCGTGAGCGGCGGTGCGTCGCGCGCGGAAGGGTTCGCGGAGATGCTCGGCGATCGCTTCGAGGCGCCGGTCGAGACGTTCGATCCGTTCAAGCGGATCACCTTCGATGCGAAAAAGTTCAACGTCGATCCCGCTGAGATCGCGCCGACGGCGGCGGTTGCCGTGGGCCTCGCGTTGAGACGGGCAGGCGACCGATGATTCGCATCAATCTGCTCGCCGTCGATCGGGAGCGCACCAAGCGCACCGGCGCGCTCATTCCCGCCGCGCACCGCGTCACCATCGCCGCCAGCCTCATCGTGATTGCGACCTTTCTCGGCGTCGCCTGGTGGTTCTGGTCCCTTCGCCAGACGTCGAGCCGCCTCGACGCCGACATCGCGAAGGGGGAAGTCGAGACGCAGCAGCTGCGCCGCGGCCAGAATGGCCCGGTTCATCTGCTCGACGAGATCAGCAAGTCGCTGCCCGATCGCCTGTGGCTCACGGAGATGACGCAGAAGGGGGACGACTTCGTCATCTCGGGGATGACGACGTCGCTGACCGGGCTGTCGGATTTCGTCGGCAACCTCGAGAGCAGCAACTGGTTCAAGAAGCCGGTCGACATCGTCGACAGCCAGGTGACGACCGATCCGAAGAACGGAGACATTTTCAAGTTTTCGATTAAGGCCGTGTTCAACAACCCGGAAGCGCCGCCGCCTCCGCCCCCGCCGACCGGCGCGAGGGGTCGCGGCGCGCCGCCGGTGAAGAAGTAGGCGCGCAATTGGTGAGTTCGTGAATTAGTGAATTGGTGAATTGTCGTGGGGATGAATTCGGGAGGGTTGAGGCGCCGCGACGTCAGTTCCGGCGCCGAATTCGCTAATTCACCGATTCACCACATCACCGATCGCGTTAAAGGCTGAGTCGGACATTTCCGATACGGAACAGGGAATTCATGGATATCTCGCTGAGCAAGCTTCCGTGGTGGGCCCAGATCGGCGCGTTTGTCGTCGTGGCGGGTCTCGCGGTGTTTGGCTTCTGGAAGTTCTACGTTGCAGAAATGCAGGCCGACATTGACGCACGGCAAACGCGGCTGACCGCGCTCAGAGCAGACATCACGAGGGGTGTTGCCACCGCGCGACGTCTACCGCAGTTCCAGTCTGAGGTAGCGGAGCTCGAACGGCGTCTGGAGAATCTCCGCGCCGTGCTGCCCGAGCAGAAGGACGTCGCGGACATTCTTC
>DATAEK010000174.1:0-37713 GCA_036258055.1 Vicinamibacterales bacterium | reverse complement strand
CGAACGGGTGAACGAATCTTGCTGGCGAAGCGACCCCGTGCGCGGGCGTTTCTATGGAGAGGGTCGCCGACGTGTCCGCCATGTCGATTCGCGCGGTCGCCTTGATGCCCCAACCGACGATCTCAGTGGTGGCGCCACCTTGGTGGTGGCGGCACCGGCCTCCGATCCAACGGACGGAACCACATCGCTGACGAAGGGCGCGACTTGCGACTGCGTCGAGGCGACCGTTGACGGCGCACCCGGTATCGGGACAATTGAGAACACCCGGCTATCGCCCACGTGAGCCCGATGACACAGGTCATCGAACGGCCGGCGAAACGCATGACCTACCTCCTGCCTGTAAAGCGGGAACGGGCTGCGAAACGGTGCTCCGAGGCAAGAAGGCATAGAATGGCAACATTCCTGACAATCCCACTCAGGCGACCGGACTGCTTCTGAAATGGGGTCAGGGCGACGCGACCGCCCTCGACCAATTGATTCCGCTCGTACAGCGAGAGCTCCACCAGATCGCGAGACGGTGCATGGCAGGAGAGCGGCCCGGGCACAGCCTTCAGGCGACTGCACTCGTCAACGAAGCCTACCTGCGGCTGGTCAACGCCAAAGATGTGGCGTGGCAGGATCGCGCGCATTTCCTCGCCGTTGCCGCTCGCGTGATGCGGCACATTCTCGTGGACCATGCGCGCTCACGCCAGTATCGGAAGCGCGGCGGGGTAGCCGCACATGTCACGCTGGACGAGGCGCTTGTCGTGGCCAGCGAGCCGGATCAGGACTTCGTGGCGCTCGATGATGCGCTGACGGCTCTGGCCGTGGTCGATGCGCGAAAGAGTCAGGTCGTCGAAATGCGGTTTTTCGGAGGCCTTACTCTGGAAGAGACCGCCGAGGCGCTGCAGGTCTCGCGAGATACGGTGAAACGCGACTGGAAAATGGCAAAGCTGTGGTTGCTGCGCGAATTGCAGGGTGGCAAGCCCGATGTCGTCTGATCGCTGGCGGCAGGTCGAGGATCTCTGTCACGCGGCGCTCGCATACCGTGCCGAGGAACGTCGGCCGTTTCTCGTACAGGCCTGTGAGGGTGATGAAGTACTGCTGCGCGAGGTCGAGTCGCTACTCGCACAGGAATCCCGCGCCGAAGCGTTCATGAGCGTGCCGGCCGCGGCGCTGGCGGAATCTACCGGTTTCGAGCAACCACGAGCCGCACTCGTTGGCGCCCGCTTCGGGTCGTACACGATTCGCTCCTTGCTCGGCGTTGGTGGGATGGGGGAGGTCTACCGCGCGCATGACGAGACCCTTGGGCGCGAGGTGGCGATCAAACTGCTGTCGCCGGTGTTCACGGCGGACCCGGAACGGCGCGCCCGCTTCGAGCGCGAGGCGCGGATGCTCGCCACCTTGAATCACCCGCACATCGGCGCCATCTATGGCGTCGAAGAGACAGACGGCGTGCGCGGTCTCGTATTGGAACTGGTCGAAGGCGCGACGCTCGGCGAGCGAATCGCATCCTCCGCGCGCCGCGACGGCTCTGACGCACCCGGCCTGCCGATGGCCGCAGCGCTCGCGATCGCGCGGCAGGTCGCCGATGCACTCGAGGCCGCACACGAAAAGGGAATCGTCCACCGTGACTTGAAACCCGCGAACATCAAGATCACGCCAGACGGCGTCGTGAAGGTGCTCGACTTCGGCTTGGCGAAGGTGCCAAATCCCGACAGTTCGAGTTCCGATCTCAGTCAATCGAGGGCCGGTGCGATCTTCGGCACCGCCGCCTATATGAGTCCAGAGCAGGCGCGCGGTCACAACGTCGACAAGCGTGCGGATATCTGGGCGTTCGGCTGTGTGCTCTTCGAGATGTTGACCGGGCGCGTGGCATTTGCGGGTGAGACCGCCTCGGATACCATCGCGAAAATCCTCGAGCGCGAGCCCGATTGGTCCGTGCTACCCGCCGCGACTCCCGCACGCATTCGACGGCTGTTGCGCCGCTGTCTCGAAAAAAATCCGAAGCAGCGCCTGAGAGACATCGGTGACGTCAGGATCGAGATGGACTCGACCGACGATGCGCTGCCGAGAGTGTCCGACGAGGCGATGGCATCTTCGGCTCGCGCGAAGACGGGCACGACGTGGCTGCCATGGGTCGCGCTTGCCGCGATCGTCGCGGCTGTGGCGGTATGGGAGGTCCGGCGGCCGTCGATTGTTCAGGAGAGTCCGCTGGCCAACGCGCGGTTCTCCACCTTCACCGATTGGGACGGGACCGAAGCGGGTGCGGAGATCTCACCGGACGGGAAATTCGTGGCGTTCAAAGCGGACCAAGGCGGGCGGGTCGACCTCTGGGTCAAGCAGGTGGCCACCGGGAGTTTTCTCAATCTCACCCATGACATCCCGCCGCTGAGTCTTCCTGGAGTCATAAGGACCTTCGGCTTTAACGGCGACGGCAGCGAGATCTGGTTCGCCGAGGGGGGCGACTCGAGTGCGCCAAAGTGGCTCGTGCCTGTGACCGGAGGCCGGCCCCGTCCGTTCATGGGCCAGGGCCCCGCGGCACCGTCCTGGTCGCCCGACGACACCCGCCTCGCGTACTTCACCAACAGTGACGGCGATCCCATCTCGATCGCGGATCGCACAAGCGCAGACGCGCGACTACTCATTGTCGACAAGCCAGGTTTTTTCTCAAAAGGCGTACACAACCACAATCCGGTCTGGTCACCGGATGACCAGTGGATCTACTTTGCGCACGGCCCGGAACCGACCGAAGAGATGAACGTGTGGCGCATTCGACCCTCTGGCGGCAGGCCGGAGCAATTGACCGCGTTGCGAGCAGCGGCAAATCATTTCGCGGTAATCGACCAGCATACGCTGCTCTATGTGGCGCCCGCGGAAGACGGATCTGGACCGTGGCTGTGGTCGCTTGATGTCGACACCAAGGTGACGCGACGCGTAATCTCCGGCGTCGAGCACTACTCCTCGGTCTCGGCGAGTCGCGACGGCCGCCACGTGGTGACTACCGTGTCGAACCCCACGGCCAGCCTGTGGCGTGTGCCGCTGCTGCTCGATCGACAAGCTGAAGATCGCGACGTTCGCCCGGATGCGCTGCCGAGCGGGCGGGCGCTCTCGCCGCGCTTCTGCCGGACGTCGCTGTTCTACTTGTCTGGTCACGGTGCTGGCGACGGCCTCTGGCGGGTCCAGGGCGGAAATTCGTCCGAAGTCTGGAAGGCCGCCAACGAGTCGTTGTCGGAGCCCCCCGCGGTGTCGCCCGATGGAACGCGCGTGGCCATCATCGTCAGGCAAGAGGGCAAGCTGCGGTTGTTGATGATGTCGGCGGATGGGACGAATGCACGAACCTTGGCCCCATCCATCACCATTGAGAGTTCGGGAGGCCATGGCAGCGCCGACTGGTCGCCCGACGGGGCCTGGATCGCGGCAGCCGGCATCGATGTGCAGGGACCGGGGTTATTCCTGATCCCGGTGGATGGCCGCGCCCCTGTGCGCCTCGTGTCTGATCAAGTGATCAATCCGGTCTGGTCGCCGGACGGGTCCCTCATTGTGTATGGCGGCCCCACTGTGGGTGGCCGAGTCCCACTCCTTGGAGTGAGACCGGATGGTACCCGGGTCGAATTGCCAGACGTGCGGACTGGCTTGGGCGGCGGCCATCGCTTCTTGCCCAATGGAACCGGTCTCGTGTACGTGCCCGGCTTTCGGCCACGGGATTTCTGGCTGCTCGATCTCGCGACGAACAAGACTCACCCGCTCGCCCGCCTTAGCGATCACGGCGTGGTAAGCGCGTTCGACATCACCCCCGATGGCAAGGAAATCGTCTTCGACCGTTTACGTGACAACTCGGATATCGTGCTCATCGATCTGCCAAAGTGAAACAGGCCTCATCGATGCGTGTACGAGTACGGAGAACCTGCAGCACCGGCAGTCTTGTCAGCCCACCATCTGCCGCCGCGGCACAGGGACATCGGGAACATTGATCGTTCCGACGGCATTCACGGGCGACACCAATGTGCCGGAGATCGCCAGACCGTCATCGCCGACGAAAGAGAAGTCGCCGTTGCGGACTGCCGGCGCAGGCGAGACGGTCAGGGCCACGGACCCGCCGCATGAGACGCTGACAAGCGTGTCGTTCCGAATCGTGAACCGCATGTCCGTCTCATACTCGGCACCGGCGTGAGCCACCCATTCTCCGTTGAAGTCGAAGGAGTCTGGCGGCACGAACGTGTAAGGCGTTCTCGGTCAGCCAGCGTCGCACCGAGCTCGGCATGCGAATGGCGCTCGGCGCCGACGCCGGATCGCTCCTGCGCCTGGTGCTGCGTCAGGGAATGACACCGGTCGCCGTTGGTCTCGCCATCGGCCTTCCCGCCGCGGCGCTTCTGACGCAGGTCATGTCAGGTCTGCTTTACGATATCGATACGTTCGATCCGTTGACGTTCGTGGGCGTGGCGGCGCTGCTGGCAGGCGTGGCGATGGCAGCGTGCTACCTGCCGGCGCGGCGTGCGATTGCCCTCGATCCGCTCGCTGCGATCCGCCAGGAGTGAAGGAGGACTGGCCGTAGAGGACGCGTGATATATCCTACGTGCCATGAAACGCGCGTTCGTTGCTCTGGCGCTCGCGTACGTCCTCGTCCCCCGAGTAGCTCCGCCACCCAACGATGACAACTGGCCGCAGTGGCGCGGCCCCGGCGGTCTCGGTATCAGCGAGTCCGCCGACTACCCCGACGAGTGGAGCGCCGAGAAAAACGTCGCGTGGAAAACCGCGATCCCCGGCCGCGGTCACTCGTCGCCGGTCATCTGGGGCGATCGCATCTTCCTCACCACGTCGATCGAAGGCGAGCAGGTGCCCGGACGCAAGGCCCCGGATCACCTGGGCTTCGATCTGAAGCCTGGATATCTGCACCCCGACAGCGTCGGTGTCGACTACAAGAACGCGCTGAAAGTGCTCGCCTACGACACGAAGACCGGCAAACAGGTCTGGGAACAGACGGCATTCGACGGTTTGATGTACGACAACCGTCACCGCAAGAACACCTACGCCTCGTCTACGGTCGTGACCGACGGCAAGCTGGTGTTCGCCTCGTTCGAGGCTGCCGGACTCTACGCCTACGACGTCACCGGCAAGCTCATATGGAAGAAGTCGCCGGCCGACGTCAACGGTTCGCTGGTGTGGGACAAGTCACTCGGGCCGATCGCCAAGGCAGGTCTAGGGCCGGGCACGTCGCCCATCCTCTACGAAGACCTGCTGATTCTCCAGCTCGATCAGGAGATGGGGGCGAACTCGGCGATCATCGCGCTTGCGAAAAAGGACGGCAGCGAAGTGTGGCGAGCCCAGCGGACGACGCGCCGGAGCTGGGCGACGCCGATTCTCGTCAAGACCGCGTCACGCACCGAGCTCATCGCTTCGGGCGCAGAGATGGTGGTCTCCTACGACCCCGCCACAGGCAAGGAGCTCTGGCGCGCCAACGGCGTGCAGAGCCATCCGATTCCCAGCCCCGTCGCGGGACAAGGGCTGGTGTTTCTCACGGCCGGCAGCCAGGCGAAGCGCGCGCTCGCGATCAAGCCGGGCGGCAACGGCGATCTCACCGACTCGGCGTCAATCGTGTGGCGCTACTCGAAGGGTACGGCGTACGTGCCATCACCGATTCTCTTCGGGCAGTATCTCTATCTGATGACCGACACCGGCCTCATGACGTGTCTCGACGCGCTCACCGGGCAGGTCAAGTACGAAGGCGGACGCCCACCCGTGCCGGCAACCTTCACCGCCTCGCTCGTGGCCTACGGCGATCGACTGCTCGAAACGAGCGAGGACGGAGATACGTTCGTGATCAAGGCTGGGCCGGTGCACGAGGTGCTGCGCACCAATCCGATCGGCGAGCCCGTGTACGCGTCGGTCGCGCTCGCGGGCGGGACTATCTACATCCGCGGCGCGCAACACCTCTTCGCGATTCGGCGATGAGCCTCAAAACGGTTTCCGTCGCGGCCTTCGCGTTGATGGTCGCGGGGATCAGCTGGCTCGCGATTCACGGCCAGCTCGTCGCGCGTCATGCCTGGTCTGCCGCCATCCAGCTTGGGGCTCTCGGCCTGATGACTTGGGCGCGCGTGACTTTCGGCCGGCGCAGCTTTCACGCGTCGGCAAACCCGACGTCCGGTGGGATCGTGACGTCGGGTCCGTACGCGTTTCTGCGGCACCCGATCTACGCCGCGGCGATCTACTTCACGTGGGCCGCGGTGCTCGACTATCGAACTCCGCTGACCCTCGTCGGCGCCGTGCTCGTGATGATTGGCGCGGGGCTCCGGATGTACGCGGAAGAGTCCCTGCTCGTGACGACGTACCCCGAGTATCAGGCGTACAAGGCCCGCACCGCGCGCGTCGTGCCGTATCTTCTTTAGCCGGGGGACTTCGTCCGGACCCCCTTACGCCGTCGCTCGCGGGGACCCCCAACGCCCCACTCCGCCTCCGGCGGACGCGCCTGTGGCGCGTCTGGGTCTATGCGCCCTTCGCCTTGCCGGGCTGCGGAACGATGCGCAGGTAGGGCTTTGGCGCCTTCCATCCTTCCGGATACGTTTTCTTCGCGTCCTCGTCCGACACCGATCCCGCGATGATCACGTCGTCGCCCTGCTTCCAGTTCACGGGCGTTGAGACCTTGTGCTTCGCGGTGAGCTGCAGCGAATCGATCACGCGCAGCACCTCGTCGAAGTTGCGGCCGGTCGTCATCGGATAGGCGAGCTGCAACTTGACCTTCTTGTCAGGACCTACGATGAACACCGTTCGCACGGTCTGGTTGTCCGTCGGCGTTCGGCCTTCGCAGGTCCCTTCGAGGTCGGCAGGAAGCATGTCGTAGAGCTTCGAGACCTTGAGATCGGTGTCGCCGATCATCGGATAGTTCGGCGCGAACCCCTGTGTCTCTTTGATGTCGTTGGCCCAGCGGCCGTGGCTTTCGACGGGATCGACGCTCAAGCCGATGACCTTGACGCCACGTTTATCGAACTCAGGCTTGAGCTTGGCCATGTAGCCGAGCTCGGTCGTGCAGACCGGAGTGAAATCCTTCGATGCGAGAAGATCACCGCCCAGGAATCACCGATCCACTCGTGGAACCGGATCCGCCCGTCCGTGGTCTCGGCCTCGAAGTCAGGTGCGATGTCATTGATTCTCACACTCATAGTGGACCTCCAACGCTCTCTCTTCCTGGTCGATCAAAAGCTAAGAATATCGCAAAACCCCGCTCTCGCTCTCTGGGGAGCTCATACTTCCAGTGCGTCCTGCAGGAGCGTGATGAACTCGCCCAGAACCATCGCCGTGGCGCCCCAGACCTGATGTCCGCGCAGGTCGAAATAGGGATACTCCACCGCCACGCCTTCGCGCACCCGCGTGCCGCGGCGGATTCGCGAGGCGTCGCGCAGATCCGCGACGGGCACTTCGACGATTTCGTCCACCTCGCCGGGTGCAGCGATGAACGCGGGACGCTCGTCCGTCACGCCCACCACCGGATGCAGCGTGAACCCGCTCACGAGGACGTGCACGGGCGTCAGCTCGCCGAGCACCCGAACGGTGGCCGGATCGACGCCAATTTCCTCGGACGTTTCGCGCAGTGCGGCTTGCGCGAGCGTTTCCCCTTCATCGGCAGCGCCGCCAGGGAGGCTGATCTGCCCGGCGTGCCGCGCCAGGCCGCTCGCGCGCACGGTCAACGGGACCGCGACGTCGTTGTCGAGCGGATACAGCAGCACGAGCACCGCGGCGCGGCGAGCGTCGGCCGGCATGTCTCCCGGTCGCCATCCCGGCCGGGGCGGTGTGGGGGCGAACCTGAGCTGCGCGTCGAGCCCGGGCAACGTTCTCTGCAGCCGTTCGCGCAGTACACGCTCGATTGCCGCGAGGGCCATGAACCTTCCATTCTGACATCAGCCGTCGGTATCGATCGCGTCAACCTTCGGATGGTCCGCCCACGCCGCTCCGCGACGATTCGCGCCGGGCCACCCGGATCTGCGGCTACGATAGGCCCATGAGCGATTCGAGCCGCTTCCCGCGCATCGACCCGGCCGCCGGGCGCACCGTGCGGGAGCTGGTGCAGGGCTGCACGTTCGATGACTTCATCCTCGCGCCGCAGCGGAGCGTGCTCTCGCGCCGCGATCCGTCGACGATCGATCTCTCCTGCAGGCTCTCCCGGCGCATTACGCTCAAGCGGCCGATCGTGTCGGCGAACATGGACACCGTCACGCGCGCGCCGATGGCTATCGTACAGGCCGAGGAAGGGGGCATCGGCATCATCGATCGTGGCTTCCGTGCCGGCGAGATCGAGCCGCAGGTGCGCGAGGTCGAGATTGTCAAGCGGACCCAGCACGGCGTGATCACCGATCCTTACAGCATCGCGCCTTCCGCATCGCTGGCCGAGGCGATGTCCTTGATGGCCCGATCGCGCGTCGGCACGCTGGTCGTCGTCGATGGCGAGCACCGGCTGCTCGGCCTCCTCACGGAGCGCGACGTGCGCTTCGTCAGCCCGCGTGACACGCGCGTCGCCGACCGGATGACGCCGGTTGAGCGGCTCGTCGTCCACGAGGGTCCTCTCGACTCTGCCGATGCGGAGCGGCTGATGGTCGAGCGGAAGGTGAAGAAACTGCCGCTCGTGAACGGGCGCGGCCGTCTCCTCGGCCTCGTCACGGCGCGTGACCTCGTTCGTCAGCGCCGGCTGCCGTTCGCCACCCGCGACGACCAGGGGCGGCTCCGGGTCGGCGCAGCCATCGGCGCCACCGGCGACTATCTCGAGCGCGCGGCCGAACTGGTTCGTGTGGGCGTTGACGTGATCGTCATCGACATCGCGCACGGTCATTCCGTCGTGATGGATCGCGCGATCGTCGAGTTCCGGAAACGCTTCGGCGACGTCGAGATGATCGCGGGCAACGTCGCGACCGCAGAAGGCGCGCGATTTCTCGTCGAGCGCGGCGCCGATGGCGTCAAGGTCGGCATCGGCCCGGGCGGCGGCTGCACGACGCGCATGAATACCAGCTTCGGCGTACCACAGCTTCAGGCGCTCGTCGATTGCCGCCTCGCTCTCGCCGATTCCGACGTGCCGATCATCGCGGACGGCGGCGTGCGCCGTCATGGCGGGATCGCCGAGGCCCTCGTGTTCGGCGGCGATACGACGATGCTCGGCAGCGCTTTCGCCGGAACGGAAGAGGCGCCCGGCGAGATCGTGCACAAGTCGGTCGTCCTGCCCGAATCGCAGAAGACTGTGAAGGTGCCGTTCAAGGTTTTGCGGGGGATGGCGTCGCTCGAAGCCATCCGGGATCGTCTGGACGTCGAGGATGCGGATCAGGTGGAGCTCGAAGCGATTGGTGCGGAAGGGATGGAGATCAGCGTGCCCGCCCGTGGGTCGGCACGAACCATCGTGCGCGACATGATCAAGCATCTGTGCTCATCGGTCAGCTACGGCGGGGCCGCGACTCTGGCAGAACTGCGCGCGCTCTTCTGGGCCGATCCGCAGAAGTACCTCATCAAACTCTCGGCGTCGTCACGGCGGGAATCCTACGAGCGATAGACTGGGGTTCTAGGGTTCGAGGGGGTTCTAACGCGGGTTCACGAAGAGCGGGCGCTGGCGCTGCTGCTGCTCGTCGACGCGTTCTCACGCGCGGACGATCGGGGCCGTCGCGCCATCTACGACTTCTACCTCTCGAACACGCGCTTCATCAACAACTGGGATCTCGTCGATGCGTCGGCCGAACACATCGTCGGCGCCTGGTTGCGCGAGCGCGGCCGCACGCCGCTCACGCGTCTCGCGCGGTCAGCGTCCCTCTGGGAACGGCGCATCGCCATCGTCGGGACCTACCACTTCATCAAACGCGGGGAGGTCGAGGAGACGTTTCGGATCGCGGACTTGCTCCTCGGCGATCCCCACGATCTGATTCACAAAGCGACCGGGTGGATGCTGCGGGAAGCGGGAAAGCGGGATCCGCGGGCGGAACGGGCGTTCCTGAAGGATCGGTACCGAACGATGCCTCGGACGATGCTGCGATATGCGATTGAGCGGTTTCCGGAAGCGGAGCGCCGGCGGTATCTCGAAGGACGGGTGTGAGGATCCGGACGCCGGAAAGCGTCCGGTGCAGACGAGCGACCGGTGGAGGAGTGGCCGCTCGCCTGCACGGAGCACACGCTGCGCGCTTACTTCTTCTTGGCTGCGTGTGCCGGCTCGGACACCATGACGGACTCGGCAGTCTTGTCGCTGCCCGAGACCGTGTAGCGGACCTTGGCCTGCTGGCCGGTCAGACTCGAGAGGTTCGCGGAGGTGATCGTCTTCGCTCCTTCGTTGAGCTTGACGGTCGAGCCGAGCACGAACTTCTCTTCACCCTTGCTCGTGGAGATCGTCAGCGTCTTCGACGCGTCGTCGAAGCTGACGATCTTGCCCGTGGCCGAGGCCGCCTTCGGCGCCGCCGGCGCGGACGTCTTCGCGGGCTTGGCAGACTTCGTCGTCTGCGCGTAGCCGACGCCGCCGAGTGCGGCGACGAGCACGGCGATGCCGAAAGCCATGATTACTTTGCGCATATCTCTCTCCCCTGATTTGGCAGACTGGTTACCGGCACCCCGCACATTCGGGCGCGCCGCACTTTGCAGAGAACCACACTGCGTGCCGCGGATGCCCCGCCGCGGTAGGATCGGCTAAGTGACAAGGGTCCAGGGAGTTACACGATGACAGCCCCCGTCGAGGGGCTCCCCGCGAGCCCGCAGGACCGCCATGCTGTGGCGGGTTTGCTCCGCCCACTCTCGTTGCGCGCCCGGCTGTCGCTGCTCGTCGGATTCATCGTCGCGGTCGTCGTGAGCGCGGCGGCGTTTCTCGAGCTCCGCATGTTCGAACGGACGCTGGCGACGGAGCTGCTCGACGCAGCGCGCCGAACTGCACTCGCGGTCGCGGATGACCTCGAGCTCCGCAGCCGCACACCCCCTGACCCCGACGACGGTCCGAGCGCGGCGCTGCACCAGTTCCTCGAGGTCAACCCGGCGGTGCGCGCCATCACCGTGGTCGATCTCGACGGCGACAACGCTCGCGTCGTGGCGAGCACGTCATCGGACGAGCGGCAGGTGGCCATCAGCGTGGCGCGTCAGGCCATCGCGAGCGGTGACGTCGTGTACTCCGAGGCGGACCCGCTGCGGTTCGTCGGCGTTCCGCTCACCGGGCCGGACGGTCCGATGGGCGTGGTCGTCACCGTGTCGATGGCGGCCGTCAACCAGGTCGCGCAGCAGGGGCGCCTGATCGCGGTGCTCGTCGCCGTGCCGGCGGTGGGCATCGTGACGCTGTTGCTCGATCTGCTGGCGCGGCGTCTCGTGCATCGTCGGATCGGTGCCATCCGCGACACGATGCGCCGGGTGGCCGGCGGAGAGTATGGCGCCCGCGCGCCGGTCGAGCGCGATGACGAGATCGGGGCCATGGTCACGGGGCTGAACTCGATGCTCGGCGAGATGCAGGATCTGAGCGAGTCGTTGCAGAACCGCGTGCGGGAGGCGACGGCCGAGCTCCGAGCTCGCAACGCCGACATGGAAGAGATGTACCGCCGCGTGTTCGACCTGCGCGAAGCGTTGGGACGCGCGGAGCAGATGGCCGCCATCGGTCAGACCGCGGCCAACGTGGCGCATCAGATCGGCACGCCGCTCAACCTGATCTCCGGCTACGTGCAGATGCTGCTGGCCGACGTGCCCCACGACGCACGCACCCGACGGCGGCTCGAGATGGTGCAGCGGCAGATCGGTCAGGTCACCGAGATCGTGCGGGGGCTGCTCGATCGCGCCAGGCGTCAGTCGCCCAGGGAGATGATCGAGCCGGCGCGGCTGGTCGGGCGCGTGCTCGAGATCGCACAGCCGCGGCTCGATCGCGGGAAGATTGCGGTCACGGTCAATGCGCCACCCGCGCTCCCACGGATCGAGGCAGACACCGTGCAGCTGGAGCTCGCGCTCCTGAACCTCGTCACCAACGCAATCGACGCCATGCCCAGCGGGGGCAGTCTCACGATGTCGCTCGCCCCCGCCGACAACGGGATCCAGCTCGAGGTCGCCGACAGCGGACCGGGTGTTCCCGATTCGCTCCTGCCGCGGATCTTCGAGCCCTGGGTGACGACCAAGCCGGCCGGCCGTGGGACGGGATTGGGGCTGGCGATCGCCCGCGACGTCATTACCGCGCACGGCGGCACCATCGCGGTCGAGAATCGTCAGACCGGCGGCGCCGTTTTCACCCTGGTGCTTCCGATCGGGCCGCCCGAGGAAGGGTCGCCTGCCGAGGAGCCGCACGACGCCTCCGCAGTTCGGAATTGAGCCATGCCCAAAATCCTGATCGTCGACGACGACAAGGACACCTGCAGCTTCATGACGGAGCTGCTGTCGCAGCCCGATCGCGAGATCCTGACGGCACACGAACCGTCGGAAGCGCTCGGCCTGATCCGGCGGCAGCCTTTCGACCTGATCGTGTCGGACATCAACCTTAACGCGCACGCCACCGGACTCGATCTGCTGCGGCAATTCAAGTCCGATCAACCCGGCGGCCAGGTCGTGCTGATCAGCGGGTTCGGGACGCTCGAGACGGCGATCGAAGCGGTGCGCGCGGGTGCGTTCGACTACGTCAGCAAGCCCTTCAACATCGGCGAGATCAAAGAGACGGTCGATCGCGCGCTCGCGCAGGCGGCTCACGGTATCGCGCAGCCGCCGCTCAGCACCCGGGTGACGCCGGAGGGCCTGCTCGGCCGGAGCGCGCCGATGCTCGAGGTCTACAAACAGATCGCGCGCGCCGCGGACTCGTCGGTGCCAGTGCTGATTCAGGGTGAAAGCGGCACGGGCAAGGAGCTCGTCGCCCGCGCGATCCACTCGCACGGGCGCCGGTCGTCCCGGCCGTTCGTGGCCGTGAACTGCGGCGCGATCGCCGAAACGCTGCTCGACTCGGAGCTCTTCGGCCACGCCCGCGGCGCATTCACGGGTGCGATTGCGGATCGACGCGGCCTCTTCGAGCAGGCGGGCGATGGCACGGTGTTTCTCGACGAGATCGGCGAAACCTCGCCGGCGCTGCAGGTCAAGCTGCTGCGCGTGCTCGAGGAGTCGGAGGTCCGGCCGGTCGGAGGCAGCCGCGTGCTCAGCGTATCCGCCAGGATCATCGCGGCTACCAACGTCGATCTCGAGCGGGAAGTCGCCGCGGGACGGTTCCGGCAGGACCTTTACTATCGCCTCGGGGTGATCGTCATCGTCGTGCCACCGCTGCGAGAACGGCGCTCCGACATCGGGCTCTTGGCCAGCCGTTTCTTCGAAGCCGCGAGCGCGCGCGCGGGACGTCGCGTCGAGCTGGCGCCGGAAGCCCTCGACGCGCTGACCGGCTACGCCTGGCCTGGCAACGTCCGCGAGCTCGAGAACACGATCGAGCGCCTCGTGGTCTTCAGCCGCGCCAATGTGATCGAGGTTCAGGATCTGCCGGCTGCGATCCGGTCACGCGGCCCCAGTCTCGAGGAAGGACTCTTCACCGACCTGCCGTCGCTCGACGAGCTCGAACGCCGTTACCTCATTCACGTGCTGAAGACGGTCGACGGCAACCGCAGCCGCGCGGCCGCGGTCATGGGCGTCGATCGGCGGACGCTCTACCGGATGGCGGAACGGTTCGGGATCGACATGAGCGGTGAATAAACCGCCTGATCTCCTTGCCTCCTGTTTAGAGATCTCCGATAACTTCGATCAACTCCGACGGCGAATCGATCACTCGATCGACGCCGTCACCCTTATCCAGCCCCTCCCGGTATCCAAACCCATAGCGTGCAACGCACATGCGCGTGCCGGCGCGCGACGCAGTCTGGACGTCGACCGACGAGTCGCCGACGAGCAGCGTTGACGCGCGATCGACGCCTGCACCACCACACAAATGCACCAGGCCTCCTGGATCCGGCTTGCGGCCGAACGGCGAATCGCCGCCCACGATCTCCGAGAAGTACTCGATCAGCC
Organism: Vicinamibacterales bacterium; assembly: GCA_036258055.1. Lineage (GTDB taxonomy): Bacteria > Acidobacteriota > Vicinamibacteria > Vicinamibacterales > 2-12-FULL-66-21 > DATAEK01. The sequence continues at coordinate 23,787 of DATAEK010000174.1, read as the reverse complement.
CGAGGCCGCTGAGGATCCGGCGGGACGGTTCTGACGGTTTGTTGGTCAGCACTGCGAGACGGCAGTGGCGCGAGAGCTGCGCAACGATGTCTGCGACGCCACGGTAGGGGACGGTGAAGTTCAGCAGGCGCTCTGAGTAGATCTCGAGGAACCGTTCGAGCGCTCGCGTTTCGTCGGTGTTGATGCCTGCCGCGGTGAGCGCTCGGCGCACGAGCATTCGCGCACCGTCACCCACCATGGCCGTGACAGTGTCATCTGGAAGCCGCGGTCCGCCGAGCTCCGCGATGAGTTCGTTGGTGGCGTCCGCCAAATCCTGGCGCGAATCGATGAGCGTGCCGTCGAGATCGAAGACGATGAGGCGAATCATGGGGCTTGGCACTCGGCGTTCGGCGTTCGGGAGTCGGCTTCCCGTCGATCGAGCGCCGTGACGTTCTACCGCCCCGATGATCCCGCCGGGCGCGGCGGAGACCAGAATCCCGGCGTGCCCTTTGCGGCGGCTGCGGCCGGACCGTGGAACAGCGCGGCGTTGAAGAGCACGCGGAAAGTGCCGAACGGCTGGCCGCGCCATTGCGGTCTGAACCCCAGCAGGATGACGTGCCCCTCCCCATGCCGCACGTCGATCGCCGCGGCCTGGTTCTGCAGATACCTCTCACCCAACAGGTAGCCCGAGAGCAGTGGCGATCCCTGCGCCTGATACTTCGCCAGCACGTCGCCCTTGAAGCCGTCGAGCGGCGCGAACACCGGGCTGTCGTCGAAGAAGACCGCGGCGCGCGTCGGCATCCCGGCCATGACCGGATGCGCGGGATCGACCGAAACCTGCAGCAACGATCCGCTCGCGAAGAACTGCTGCCGTTTGAGCTCGCCCGTCACGTTCTTGACCGGCAGCTGCATTTGCTGAATCGCGAAGATCGTGCTGCTGTTCAGACAGACGAGCGTGCCGCCGTCGGTGACGAACTCTTCGAGTGCGCGGGCGCCTCGTGCGGCGAGGCCGCCGGCGTACTGCGGCGGCACTGATCCCGACTGATACCCCTCAATCAGCGATCGCGGGCTGTCGTCGGCAATCACGATCACGTCGTAGCGTTCGCTGAGCGCGCCCGCTTGCACGTCGACGGGCCGGAGCTCGGTGAACGTGAAGCCGTAATTCTCGAACAGCCACTTCGTCCACCCTGCGTCTATGCTCGCCGTCCAGGGCTGATAGAGCGCGAGGCGTGGTTGCGGAAGCTCGGCGCCCGCAACGGTCGTGCGCTCACCTCGCAGAGCCAGCGACACCGCCCATCCGGCCATCGTCGACTCGGGCACGCCGCTGACGATGTAGCGGCCGCCATGGGACAGATCGAAGCGGACGGTGCCACCGGCCTTCCAGGCCGCGTTGATCGCGCGGAAAGCGTTGTTCTGCGCCGGATCGATCGCCAGCCCTGGCCCGCTTCCCGTGAATTTGCCCGCCGGCGGAACTATCGCCGCCGCGGTCGGGTTGCTGTCGAAGCCGATGCCGGGGACGCTGTCGAAGGGTGAGGCGTCTTTGTCCGGCTGAAGCCGGACGCCACGGGCCTGGTCGGCCTGAAGGCGGCCACTACCGTCGTCGCTCGTCGTGTCCGGCTTCAGCCGGACCCCCAGCGATTTCATCGACTTCATGAACTCCGGCGTCAGCGGTGCGCGCGCCTCGACGACCCGCACATCCATCTGCAACGGCAGCGTCCAGCCAGCCGCGTCGTACGGCTGCTCGGGCGGACCCTCGGGGTACTCGCGCAGATCGGGGTAGACCTGGACCTCGAGCAGCTGCCGCGCGAGCTCGGCGAACGGTTGGCTCATCGGAATGACCCACGTCCCAGCTGCCCACGTCGTGCCGTCGAGCGCCGCCGGCGCCGTGAGCTGGCTCACCGCGATGCCGTTGAACGCCAGGCGCCGGAGCAGCTCCACCGGTGCGACCGGATCGCGCTGCTGCTGCGGAATCAGATAAGCAAAGGGCGGGTTCTTCTGGTACTTCCGGATCTGATCACGTCCGGCCTGGTACCGGTTGTAGAGCAGCTCCTCTTTGTACTTCGATGCGTAGTCGAGCACTGACATCGACGCCGTGAGCATGTAGTCCACGGCATCCTTGAGACGCCACCACCCGCCGGTCCAAGGGCTGGGATAGAGCGACTCCGATCGAAGGCTTCGATATTGCGGCGGAAAATCGCTGAGCGTGTAGAGGTGCGGCGTCGCATAGCGGTACAGCGCGGTCTCGGTCCAGAACGAGTTGATGTTCTGGAGCATCGGCATGTAGTCGATGTAGCCGGGATACCACGCATCGAACCCCGTGCCCATGTGCGTCGCCCCGACCTGGCCGCGCTCCTCGAGACTGCGCGCGATGCCCATCCCGATCATGTTCACGGTGCGCGACATCAGCGCGGGGACCTGAGGGGCGATGGGCTCCGCGAACGGCGGCAGCCAGATCCGCGTCGGGAAGGGCGATGACTGGTGCTGCACGTAGATGATCTGCGGCTCCCAGTGCCGCCACGTTCGCGCGATCTCGCGCGACTCGATCATGTTCAGCATGTAGGCATCACGATTGTTGTCGTGGCCGATGTACTTCTGGTACAGCTCGACGAGTGGCGCTACCTCGTACGGCGTGCCGACGTTGCCGCGGTACCAGTTCGCCACGATGTTCTGACCGTCAGGATTGATCGACGGCCACAACATGAAGATGACGTTGTCGAAGATCGGCTTGATCTTGGGGTCGTCGGCGTGCGCGAGCAGATCGTAGGCGAGCTGGATCGTGTGCTGCGCGCCCGCGACTTCGCTGGCGTGCAAACCGCCGTCGATGTGAACGAACGCCCGGCCTTCGGCCGCAAGCTGGTGAGCCTCGTCGTCGGTCAGCCCCTCGGGATGGGCGAGGCGCTGCGCGATCTGGCGGTACTTCTCGACGTTGGCCAGGTTTGCCGGGCTCGACACCAGCGCGAAGTACCAGGGATGTCCGGTCGATGTGGGGCCGACCTCGACGAGCGTCATGCGATCGCTGGCGGCGTCGAGCTTCTGAAAGTAGGCGATGGACTCGTCGTAGGTCGCGAGCTTGAAGTCGGCGCCCGGCTTGAACCCCAGAACCGATTCAGGCGTGGGCAGAGACGAAGATTGCGACGCGAGAGAAACAGACGCCGCGCACGCGGCCAGGATTCCCAGGAACACTCTGCGCATGCAGAGCAGTATAGCCGCGAGCCCTCATTCGTACCGGAGGGCCACCATCGGGTCGACACGCGTGGCGCGCCGAGCCGGAATGTAGCAGGCGAGCATGGCCACGGAGAGGAGCAGCGCGCTGACCGCCGCGAACGTCAGCGGATCGCGCGGGCTGATGTCGAAGAGCAGCGCGGACATGAACCGCGACAGCGCGAACGCCGCGGGTGCGCCGATGACCAGCCCGATGAACACGAGCGTCATGCCTTGCCGGATCACGAGCCGCAGCAAGTCGACGCGCTGTGCTCCGAGCGCCATGCGCACGCCGATCTCCTGCGTGCGCCGTGATACGGAGGTCGCGAGGACGCCGCCGATGCCAAGCGCGGCCAGGAGCAGCGCGGTGGCTGCAAACGATCCGAGGATCACCGTGTTGAAGCGCTGCGGGCCCGCCGACTCGCTCACGACGTCGGGAAGCATCCGCACATGACCGACGGGAAGCGAGGGATCGAGGTCGTGGACCTGCGCGCGGAGTGCCGACGCGAGTGACGGCGGGTCGGTTGTGCCGCGCACGATGATCGTCATCGATCGCAGGGCGCCCGTGATGTTCTCCGCAATGGAGTCATCGCCGACCTGTTCCCACGGTTGATAGGTCTGCACTTCAGTTTGCGTGTTCAAGGGTCCCTGCTTTACATCGCCGACGATTCCGACGATGCGCATCCATGGGCCGTGATTGCGACTGCCGCCCCACGCGATGCGCTGACCTACGGGATCCCGGCCGGGCCAGAACCGCCTGGCCAATGCCTCGTTGATGACGACAACGGGCTCCGAGGTCGGGGTGTCCTTCTCGGAGAGAAACCGGCCGCTGACCAGGGTGATCCCGAGTGCGTCGAAGTAACGGCCGATCGTCCAGTCGTGGGCGACGGCATGGGGCACGTTGGCTGATTCGGGAGGCTGCAACTCGAGCGTCACCGCGCGCCGTTCGCGAACGGCCAGAGGAAGGTAAGTCGACGCGGCCGCGGCTGCGACCCCGGGCAGTTGCTCGATCCGCTCCATGAGGCGTCGATAGAACCCGCGAACGTCTGCTCCAGTCGGGTACGCCGCCGCCGGGAGGTTCGTCTGGAGCGACATCACGTGCTCGGGCCGGAAGCCGGGGTTGACGGCCATCAGCCGCGCGAAGCTGCGAATCAGTAATCCACCCGCGACGAGAAGCACGACGGCCAGTGCGAACTGGACGATCACCAGCGTTCCGAACATCCGGCGTTGCCTGGACCCCGGTGTGCCGGCGCGGCCACCGTCCTTCAGGGTCTGGCCCGCGAGCCGCCGCGACGACTCGATGGCCGGAAGAACACCACAAAGCAGTGCTGTGAGAATCGAGGTCACTGCCGCGAAACCGAGGACGCGCCCATCGAGACCGATCTCGTTGAGACGCGGCAACGTTTCGGGCGCGAGCCGTACGAGCGCGCGCGTGCCCCAGTACGCCAGCGGCACACCAAGCAGTCCACCCGCCGCAGCCAGGAGTCCTGCCTCGACGAGCACTTGTCGGGCGAGTCGCGATCGAGCCGCACCGAGCGCGGTCCTCACCGCCATCTCGCGCTGACGTCCGGCGGCGCGCGTGAGCATCAGGTTCGCGAGATCCGCGCATGCGATGAGGAGCACCACGCCCACCGAGGCAAGCAGCACGTAGAGCAGCGTCTGCACACGGCCCACGATCTCGTCGCGCAGCGGCACGACCGACGCGGACAACGTCAACCCCATTTGCTGGAGGGCGGCGGGGTAGATCTCCTTCGTCATGCGCTCGCAGATCGCGCGCGCTTCGGCGTCCGCCTGCGCCACCGTGACACCCGGTGCCAGGCGCCCGACGACTGTGTTGTTGTACATGCTGCCGAACGCCGCGAGCTCATCCTCGGTGAAGCTGATGGGCACGAAGAGATCAGCGGGCACGTTGTTGAAGATCGGCCCTCGATTCGGAAACACAAAGGTCGGTGGCATCACGCCCACCACGGTATACGCCTTGCGATCGAGCACTACGGGACGGCCGACGATCGATGCGTCCGAGCCGAACGCCCGGCGCCATAAGCCGTCACTGAGGATCGCGACCGGCACCCGTCCCAGGTCTTCGTCACGCGTGAATGCTCGGCCGATGAGCGGCTGCACGCCGAGCACGGTGAAAATCGTGGCGGACACCCGTGCCGCCGTCACCCGCTCGGGTTGCGTGACGCCCGACAGTTCGTACTCCTTGTTCGCAAACGCAGCGAGGCTCGTGAAACTGCGTGCGCGTTGCTCGAAGCCGGCGTAGTCAGGCGCGGAAAACCCTATCGGTCCCGCGAGCGCTTTCGGGATCGCTTCGTAGAGAATCGCCAGGCGGTCGGGATCGCCGAACGGCATCGATCGCAGCAGCACGCCGTTGACCACGCTGAAGATGGCCGTGATGGCGCCGATCGTCACCGCGAGCGTGAGGATGGCGACTGCGCTGAAGCCGGGCGCACGGCCCAGCGTGCGAACGGCGTAGCGAACGTCCTGCCAGAGGCTGGCCATGTTGGAATCTCCCTGAGGCGCAGCGGGCATGTGCGCCGCCGCGATCCGAGCCGATCTCCACGCGTCGATTCTGATGAGAACCGCCGCCACGCAGGCATCGATAGTCAGCCGCAGCACGGCGTACGCGATGCCTGCGGCTCCAAGGCGGGCGGACTCGCGTGCGAAGCAAGCCGCGCACGCGGCCTGAAACTCGTCCTCTCGATTGCGGCGGATCTCCGGCGGCAGCAGCAGGAGGAGGAGGCGAGACAGCAGGACGAATCGCTCGACCATGCGTCAGGCCTTCAACAGCTTCTTCTGTCGGGCCGCTTCGACGAACCCGGCCAGACGGCGCGCCTCCTCGGCACAGGCCCGTCGACCGAGCGGCGTGATCCGGTAGAAACGTGGACGGCCGCCGCCAGGCTCGGCGTCCTTCGGCGCGGCGATTTCGATCACCAGGCCGTCCTGCACGAGTCGCGCGAGGTTGCGGTAGAGCATTCCCGGCCAGAGGCGCATTGCCCCACTGGTCCGCTCGAGCACGTCGTTCATGATGCCGAGACCGTGAAGATCGCGATCGGCGAGCGCGAGGAGAATCTGGAACCAGTGGGCCGGCAGGGTGGCAGCATCGGCCGTGCGTCTCGCGGGCATGATTGACTCTGAAAGTATATACAAGTCGCGAGTCGGGAGGTAGGAGGTTGGAGGTAGGAGACAGAATCGTTCTGAAAGCAGGCTGTCGCAGCTAGCCAGCGGTGCGAGCGCAGCGAGCGCTGGCAGAGCGCCTGCGGCTGGTGCGAGGCGTGCAATCGCCGAGCGCCGCGCGTGGGGGTGGGGCCCCACGCGCAGTGAGTAACGCGGGGGTGGGGCCCCGCGGCAAACTAAGTGATGACCTCTTCCGCCTGGATTCTACGCATTACAAGAGAGTGCGTTTCCTGCCGAGCTTCAACATGTGGACCACCGCCAGCATCTGGTTTTTCGGTTATGTCGGCGTGCTGGCATGCGCGCTGCCGGGCGTTCACGCGCGGAAACGCGCGAGGGCCGTCGCCGGCACCCTGGTGGGGCTGGTGACTGTCGCCGCGGCGGCGTGTGCCCCGGCGGGGTCAGTGTTGCGTGACTGGGTGTTGCCGCCAGCAGCGCTCCTGATCGCGTACTGGACCACAGGGCTGCTGTTCACGGCACCGATGCCACGCGCGGAACGCTTCCTCGTCGGCCTCGATCGTCGCGCCGACGTCCGCGGCGTGGCGGCTCGCACACCACGGTGGTTGGCGGAACTGCTCGAGGTGGCCTACGTCGGCGTGTATCCGATTGTTCCGATCGGCCTCGCGCTCTTTCTCGCCTTCGACCCGCGTCCCGATCCGGCTCGTTTCTGGGATGTGATCCTCATCACGGATTACATCTGCTTCGGCGTGCTGCCGTGGGTCCAGACGCGTCCGCCACGCTGCCTCGAGTCCGCGCCACCGTGGGACGCCACGTCGCGCCGGTTGAACCTCCGGCTGGTCGGATCGGCGAGCATCGGTGTCAACACGTTCCCGAGCGGTCACGCCGCGGAGGCGCTCGCCGTCGCGCTCCTCGTCGCGTGTGCGCCCTGGCCCATCTCGGTCGTGATGCTGCTCGTTGCGCTGGCGATTTCGGCGGGTGCTGTTCTGGGCCGCTATCACTACCTGGCGGACGCCGTGGCCGGGTGGATCGTCGCGATTGTGGTGTGGCGGACGATCGGCTGAAACGTGCAGCGTTCACCGTGCTAATGGTGCAGCGTTCAAGGTGCTGTCGTCTCGTGCACGCTGAATGGTGCACGGTTCATAGTTCGCCATTCCGCGATAGAATCCTCCCCTCCGAGGAGGATTCATGTCCCGCCACCTTCGCGCGCTCGCAGCGGCGCTCGGGTTCATCGCCGCGTTTGCCTTCGTGCTCATCAGCGACCTGTCCGTGGTCGTCGCGCAGCAGCCGGCGCGGCCTGCCGTCCGCGAAGGCGCGCTCCAGCCGGCGCCGACTCGACGTCCTGACGAAGGACGTGGACCTTTCAAAACGCTGGTGATTCGTGGCGCCATGCTGATCGATGGCACGGGTGCGCCCCCGCAGGGGCCCGTGGACATCGTCGTCGAGGGCAATCGAATCGCCGCGGTGCGTAGCGCCGGCACGCCGGGTGTGGCGATGCAGCCGAATCGGGCGCCGCAGTCGGCTGATCTCGAGGTCGACGCGACCGGGATGTACGTCATGCCCGGCTTCGTGGACATGCACGTCCACGCGGGCGGCGCGCCGAAGAACGAGGAAGCGGAATACGCCTACAAGCTCTGGCTGGCGCACGGCGTGACGACGGTCCGCGGCGTGCCGATGGCCGACAACGCGCTCACGGTCAAGGAGAAGGAGCGCAGCGCCCGCAACGAGATCGTCGCTCCCCGCATCGTCAACTACCAGCGCCCGGGCATGGGCTGGGATCGCGGGCCCGTGACGACGCCGGAGATGGCGCGCGAGTACGTGCGATGGGCGGCCGCGAATGGTATCGATGGGCTGAAGCTCGGCGCGGAGCGTCCTGACCTGATGGCGGCGCTCCTCGACGAAGCCAAGAAAGTCGGGTTCGGATCGACTGCGCACCTGCAGCAGGGCGGAGTCGCGCAGATGAACGCGATCAAGGCCGCGCGCCTCGGCCTCAACACGGTCACGCACTTCTACGGTCATTTCGAGTCGCTGCTGAAGGACTACGTCGTGCAGCCGTGGCCGGTGGACATGAACGCGAACGACGAGCAGTGGCGCTTCGGTCAGGTCGCGCGGTTGTGGGACAAGATCTACGAGCCCGGGAGCCCCGAGTGGAAAGCCTACCTCCAGGAGCATCTCAAGCTCGGCACCGTCTTCGATCCGACGCTCACGATTTACTCCGCCGGCCGCGATCTCATGCGGTTCAGGAACGCAGAGTGGCACGACAAGTACACGCTGGCCTCGCTGATGGCGTTCTATTCGCCGAGCCGCACCAATCACGGCGCTTACTGGTACTACTGGACGACCGAAGACGAGGTCGCGTGGCGCAACTTCTACCAGGTGTGGTTCAAGCTGCTCAACGACTACAAGCGCATGGGCGGCCGGATCACGACCGGATCCGATTCCGGGTTCATCTACCAGACCTACGGTTTCGGCTACATCAACGAGTTCGAGATGCTCCAGGAGGCCGGGTTCCATCCGCTCGAAGTGATCCAGGCCGCTACGATGAACGGCGCGATCACGCTGGCAGAGCCGAAGCACCAGTCGCCGGAATTCGGCGTCGTCCGCGCCGGCATGCTCGCGGACATGGTGATCGTCGATCAGAATCCGCTCGAGAACTTCAAGGTGCTCTACGGCACCGGCGCGCTGAGGCTGAACGACAAGACAGGGAAGCCCGAGCAGGTCGGCGGCATCAAGTTCACGATCAAGGACGGGATCGTCTACGACGCGAAGAAGCTGCTTGCCGACGTCGCCGCGATGGTGGAGAAGCAGAAGCGCGAACGGGTCAAGACGACGACAGAAGCAGGAATGAGGTAAGGAACTTACTTCCTACTTTCCTTGACCATCTTCTGAATCTCGGCGATCACCGCAGTCACCCGATCGTCGGCGAGCGGACGAAGACGTGCGTAGTCTTTGCTCGCTGCGATCACTCTGTCTCCGCGCACGAACAACAATCCCGCGGGGCCGTAGGGTTGCTGAAACACCTTCTCCGTCGGATCCCACGTAAGGAAGGCGATTACCTCGTCTCCAACCTGCAACGGCGGTTCGATAGCAGGGTGTACTGTCGTTGAGATCGTGAGTCCTTCCGTCCGTACGGTTCCGCCCGAGTCGGTGAAGACCATCGGCGCGGTCGGGCCAGGGACTGGCGCCGTGTTCACATGGACGGTGTCCTTGAGGATGAGCAGCGGTTGGAACGCGAACGCGGTTCTGACCCACTGTTCGTCTGTCGTGAGCTGACCGGTCGCGCTCTCGATGCGCGCGTGAACGATCAAGTCAGCTTTGGATGCAAGGTCCTGCAGCGGGAAGAACGGCATGTCGACATTGGCAATCATGCTCGCCCGGCCACCGTGTTCTCGCGCGACGTCTTTCAGCCTGGGCTGCTGATCAAATGCGCGGACCGCGCGAGTCGACGCCACGCCCGTTAGCATCGCGGCGACGACGAGCGAGAGGATTCTGTTCATCACGAGTGGCTCCTGCGACTGCACACTTCACATTCTCTCTCTTTGAAGCCAATCGACGCATAGTGATCCAGGACTCTCACCGCATCGCTGCGATTACAAATCTGACAGTCATTCTTTCAACGGATTCGCGACACCGCCTCCGACGAGCAGCGCGCCGAGGACCCAGAACTGCCACAGGCCATAGAGAAACACGAACGGCAGATAGTGAGCCCCGAGAACGATCATGCAGGCTGGATAGAACCAGTTCAGTCGATACAGAGTCGCGCCCGCGACGACGAACAGGTTCGCGGGAATGGTGAATGCCACCTGCATCGACAGCTGACCCATCGGATTTTTCGGAACTGAGTGACGCAGGCCGTCCGCTCATTCGCAGGATCAGTTGCGTGATGGGGAAGATGAATACGCCCCCGACGACAAGAAGCACAATCCCCCGCCGTGGCGAACTCCAGGTCGCGAATGCGGCCGAGAGGAACCACAGTCCACTCGAGACCGCTTGACCCACGAACCCGCCGGCGAATACCGTCCGGACCTCTCGTTGAGCGTCAGTGATGTGCATGTACGCAGCTCGCTCCGCGATCCTTTCGTCCCGCGACTACGAAGAGCACGGCTCCATGTGCCGCGGCGGTCTCAGGAGGTCTCGGGGTTTGACGAATGTGAACGTTCTCTCAAGAGCATGTGGCGAATCGCTGGAATCAGCGAGGATGCCTCGCTGTTCTGAGGATCAAGGGAAACCCTGCCCGGGAACTCGTCGAACGCCATCCAGAACAGCTGTGAGCGGATGCTGACGGTCCAGACACGCTGGTCCGGTCCATCTGCCCGGTCGACAAGGACCCCTCCGACGAGCGGAAGAATGGCCTCCACGTACGCGGGGAATGCGTCCCAGTCGATGCGTTCGGTCAACAGGAGCGAGTGATCGCCCGACGCCATCGGTTGAATGTTGAGACGTTCGAGCGGCGGACGCATCTGACGTACTCACTGGCCGACGACTGGCGTAACGATCGCGCATTGTACGCCCGGCGAGCCGTGTCCGCGCCGGTCCGCAGAACGGATCAATCGCACCTGGCGTGCGGATCGCCTAGATGTCGGCCAGAGTGAGCGGACGCGGCGTCCGTCCATCGATGTCCGCGAAACCGTACTCGGCGGCGAGCGCGGCCGCCACCACGACCGATCCGTTCCAGCGCGACACGTTGGCGTCGCTCGCCAATGCAGCCACCGCTCGACCGATGAATTCCGGACTCTCCGAGTTGCTCAAGTCGAACACTCCGGCCGCGAGGACTGCCTCCGTCCGGACCAGACCGGGATAGAGCGATACGACGGTCACACCATGAGGCTGCAGCTCGCGCGACATGTCGGACGCCATCTTGTCCGTTGCCGCTTTCGCAACGCCGTAGGTGACGTTGCCGGCGTATTTCTGCGCGGCGAACGACGAGATGTGGACGATCAGGCCCCGCCGCGCCGCAACCATGATGCGCGCCGCATGCTGGCTGGCGACGAACGCCGCGCGTACGCCGGTGGTGATCATCGCCTCCCATCGCCACATCGGCTGTTCCCAGAACGGGGCCGTCCAGGTGAACCGTCCGTTTTCCACCATTCGTTCGTACCCGCCCCACGCGACGTTCACGAGGATGTCGAGCCGCCCGGCGTTGTCCGCGATGTGCCGGAACACCTCGGCGACGGCCTGGTCGTCGGAGTGGTCGCATGCCAGCGCGGTGATTCCGGGACCGAGTTCTGCCTGCTTGATGCTCCGACCCGTCGCGAAGACACGGGCGCCAGCATGGGCGAGGCCGAGAGCCACTCCGCGTCCCACCCCGCGGCTGGCGCCAGTCACGAGGGCGACGTGTTCGTTCAGACCCGCTGTCCCGCTCATTCTTGGTGTCCTTCAATTGTCGAGAGATGGTTCAAAACCGGTAGCGCCCCAGGCATTTGGAACCGGGACCAACGATTGCGGATGAACAACCCGTGAAACGTGATGCCGGTCAGACTCCACCGTGAGAATCGTTACAGCCGGCGGCACAAAGCAAGCGCACCGGGATAATGCTCGTTCCCAGACCGGTTGCCACGAACAGATGGCGACCATTTTCCACGACATGGCCGGCGGCAAACCGCTGGCCGAATCGGGACGGCACGATCGGCCGGCCGACGAGCGGGAGCCAGACCTGGCCGCCGTGCGTGTGACCAGCAAGCGTCAGCGTGACGCGTTCCGGAACCTGCGGAAAGATGTCAGGGTTGTGGGTCAACAGCAGCACCGGCTCGCCATCGCCGGTGACGGCAGACAATGCGGCGTCGAGATCGGGCCGCCCCGTCCAGAGATCGCTGACGCCCGCAACCCAGACGCCTCCTGCCGGAGTGTTCAATCGTGCGGCAGTGTCCTCCAGAATCCGGATGCCATTGTGCTCGAGCGCATCCCGCACGCGATCATGATCAAACCAGCCGTCGTGGTTGCCGAGGACGGCGACCGTGCCGGACGGCGCGTGGAGCCGGTTCAATTCCCTCGCGATCTCTTCAGGCGCGACGAAACGTCCGCCGAGAACACCCTGGATGACGAGATCGCCAAGAATACAGATCACATCCGGGCGCGCGGCGTTTGTCTGATCCACAACGCGGCGGAGTTTCGCGATGCCGTTGAACGGTGACCCAACGTGAAGGTCGGTCAGGATCGCGATGCGCAGCGATCGTGCCGGCCAACGGAGAGTCACGTGTTCCTCCGACACGCGGAGACCCGCAGGCTCGAGCCAGAACGCCCAGAGGCCGAGAATCAGCGCCGCCAATCCCACCACCTTGAGGCGCAGCGGCCAGGTCCGTCGACGCAATCTCACCTCGAGGGTTTTATCGTGGGACCGGGTTACGCCGTCGACAGCGAGCGTCGCGCCCGGCGCATGTCTAACTCCCTCTGTCCGCGGGTCCCGTGGACCACGCTGGGCGATAGTTAGTACGCCCGCGCGCTTGACAGCGGCCACCAGCGCAGCGCGATTCGGCCGATGATGTACCTCTTCGGCACGAATCCCCAGTGCCGGCTGTCGGAGCTGTTGTTGCGGTGGTCGCCCATGACGAAGTAGTAGCCTTGGGGCACCACTTGCGGACCCCAATGGTCGTGGCTGCGATACTCGCTCGGCACAAACCTGTCGTCCATCGCCACGTCGTTGCGATAGACGCGGCCGTCGACGATGCGAACCTGATCGCCTTCTTCGGCGATCACCCGCTTGATGAACGACCTGTCCGGATTGAGCGGGTAATAGAGCATCACGATGTCGAACACGTGCGGCTTGCCGATGCCGTAAGCGAGCTTGTTCACGATCAGGCGATCCTGATCGTTGATGGTCGGCGCCATCGCGTTGCCTTCGACTCGCGCGACCTGGAAGAGAAACGTTGTCGTGTACGTGCCGACGATCACCCTGAGCCCGACGATGAGCAACGAGGCGAGAACAACGGCCAACGCTCTGCGAGGTGCCAAAGGCGCGACGACAGGGGTTCGTCGCCGCACCACGAGCCACACGGCGAGGCCGAAGATACCGGTGAGACAGATGACGATCGCCCAGATCAGCCAGTTACGGCCGCGCCGGGCAGCGTCGACCGAGACGAGGCCGGTCGCCAGCAGGGCGGGGAGGACGATCAGCAGGGCAATCACGTTGGAATCGTTAACCGTTACGAAGCTGGGCGCAGTGGCCATCCGACGAGTCCACCAATCTCGAGTCGCCGCAGAAACCGAACGATCGACTAGCCGAATATCTCTCCTACGGAGCAACTGAAACCCGGGACCACATCGTCGAGGTCGAGTCGATCATCTGCGGCGGTCAGCGTTACACGCGGCGCCGATCGGCGGTGAACCGTGATTGCCTGATCATGAGGATCGACCACGACCACCGCCAGTACCCCTCGCTCGAGGTACTGCTCAACCTTCGTTCGAATCACGGTGGCGCGGTCATCCGGCGAAAGCACTTCGATGGCGAGATCCGGAGGGCCCTCCCAGAACCCGGGCAGATCCTGTGCTGGCAGCCGCGCCTGTCGAATGAAGGCGAGATCCGGCCCTCTGACAGTGTCGGGATTCGACGCGAGCTTGAATCCGACTTCGGACACGACCGCTCCAAGCGACATGTTCTGAACGTGGCCGCCGAGCAGGATGGTCAACCGGACGACCGTGTGGCCGTGCTGGAAGCCGACCGGACTCATGCGAACGACCCGGCCTTCCACCAGCTCGTATCGATAATCGTCGTCCGGGAACTTCTCCAACTCCTCAGCGGTGACCAGGCGCGCGTCGGCGGGCATGCGGCTCTCTCGCATGGCATTCTACATCGTCAATTGCCGCCCGGATGCCAGCGCGATTTGCTCGCGAACGAACGAGATGAGTCTCGTCAATGCGCAGAAAGTGCGCGGGAGGAGAGAGTCGTTGTACGCAACCGCAGCCAGAACTCAGAGTCGATACGTCGAGTTCTCGCCGACTGGCGTCAGTTCCGTAGCGCCGTCACCGGATCCACGCATCGCTCGCCGGGGCGCGACGACGCACGCGCCGAGCACGAGGGCCAACGCACTGACGATGATGAGAATCATAGGCCTGGCTCGGGGCACGATTCACAACCGGCGATCTCCCGGAGATGATGATAGACGTTCAGACCACGCTGTTGCGCAAGGGTGACCATGAGGTCCGCGCCCTGGGAAGCGCCGCCGACCCGCAGCACCGCGTCGCAATGTGCGAGCAGTCGTTCGGCGATGGGATGGAAGATTTCGGTGAACGCCTCATCTCCAACCTTGCGCGAGCCCGCGAGTGAAACGAGAGGAAGGGCGAACCATTCTCCAATGACGGGAACATGGCCAGCACGGAACAAAGGGAGGGCATAGGCTTCCATCAGCTGAACATTCGCCGCCATCTTGGCGGGATCGTCACCAGTGCCTGAGCGATACGGCCCGGCAACAAGGATCATCTGGCCGCTCGTGTTGGTCACCGTCGACTCCTACTAAGCGTCACCTACTTCTGGTTGGCTGCCCCAGTCAGTTCCTCAACGCCGTCACCGGATCGACCCGCATCGCGCGCCGGGCGGGCACCACGCACGCAGCGAGTGCGGTCGCGAGGAGGACGACCATCACCGCGAGGAGCGTCAATGGATCGGTTGGACTGACCTCGAAGAGCAGCGTTCGCAGCCACCGCATCAGCAGCACAGCGCCGCCGACGCCGATGACCAGACCGATCAGCGCCTGCACGAGACCCTCACCGAGCACCAGCCGCATGACGTCGGCCGGGCGCGCACCGAGTGTCATCCGCACGCCGATCTCGCTCGTCCGGAGTGCGACGATGTGGGCCATGACGCCGTAGATACCGGCGGCAGCGAGCACGAGCGCGAGAACGCTGAAGATGGCGAGCAGCAGCATCACCGCACGACGTGAAGCCATCGATCGCGAAGCCACCTCATTCATCGTCAGCACGTTGGAGAGCGGCAGCGCGGGATCGATCTCTTTCAACTGCTGGCGAACCGCGCTGGCGAGACCCGCAGGCTCGACGTCAGCCGCGATGGCCAGATTGAGGGCGCGCCAGGGATACTGGGCCGCGGGCATGTAGATCTCGGGGTTGACGGGGACGTCGAGCCCCCAGTGCCTCACGTCGCCGACGACCCCTACGACTTCCATCCACGTGTCGGTGCCGCCCAGACGGACGCGACGGCCGATCGGCACGGCATCGGGCCAGTACCGGCGCGCCATCGTCTCGTTGACGATCGCGACCTTCGGCGAGTCGACCGCATCCTGTGCAGTGAAGCCGCGGCCGCCCTTCAGCGTGATGCCCATCGCTCGAAAGTACTCAGGCGTGACGCCACGCGGCGCGGCGCGCGTCGGCTCGTCAGGCTTCGGCTCGCGTCCTTCGATGGCGACACCGATGCGCGCATTCTGTCCTGACAGCGGGAGGTGGCTCGTCGAGCCCACGGCCCGTACGCCAGGGATCGCGCGGAGGCGTTGCTCGATCCGATCGAAGGCGCTCAGGATTTGCGCATCCTCGCGGTAGCGGGTGCCCGGAAGACTGACACGCGCGGTCAGGACGCGATCGCCCGCGAAGCCGGCGTCCGAGTTGAGCAGCGTCTGAAAGCTGCGCAACGTCAGCCCGGCGCCCACCAGGAGCAGCGACGCCAGGCCGATCTCGGACACGACGAGCGCGACGCGCAGCCGGCGACGGATCGCTCCACCGGATCGCAGGCCCTCCTTGAGCACGTCGTTCGTGTTCTGGCGGGCGAGCTGCCACGCCGGCAGTAGACCAAAAAGCAGCCCCGTGCCGATCGAGAGGAGCAGCGTAAACGCGAGCACGCGCGGATCGAGTCCGAGGTGCTCCATGGCGAAGACCGGTGCACCTCGCGGGGCGAGCTGCTTCAACACGCCGATGCCCCAGTGCGCGACGAGAAGGCCCGCCGCGCCGCCGAGCAGGCCGAGCAGCAGGCTCTCCGTCAGCGTCTGACCCGCCAGGCGCCAGCGTCCGGCGCCCAGCGCCGATCGGACCGCGATCTCGCGGCGGCGTCCTGCCGCCTTGGCGAGCAGCAGATTGGCGACGTTGACGCACGCGATGAGCAGCACGAACGTCACGGCGCCAAGAAGCAGCAGCAGACCGCTCTTCACTTGCTTGGTCAGATCCTCGCTGAGCGGCGTCACCCATGCGCCGTGCGTCCGATTCGTGTCCGGATACTGCTTCGAGAGATCCGCGCCCACGCGATCCATGTCCGCGCGCGCCTGTTGAAGGGTCGTGCCGGGTTTCAGTCGCGCGTAGACACTGAACTGGTGGAGCGACCGGCTGAGCGGCTGGGAGAGGCCCTCGAGCGGGAGCGGCGACCACAGTTCCAGCTCCGAGTCCGGGAACTCGAACGTGACCGGCAGCACGCCCACGACCTCGAACGGCGCACCGTTGAGGATGATCTTCTGGCCCACAATATCCGGATTCGATCCGAAGCGGCGTTGCCAGAGCCCGTGATTCAGAATCACGACCCGGTTGTTGCCGGCGATCGCTTCGTCCTCCCTGAACGTCCGGCCGAGTGCGGGGCGCACGTGCAGAACGTCGAAGAAGGGTGGAGACACGACACCGGCAGGCAACCGTACGGGCTCGCCGCTTTCGGTGAGGTCGACGGTTGTGGGCATCATCGCGGCCATCGCTTCGAACGACGTGTTCAGGTGCCGCCAGTCGACGAAGTCCGCCGGTGCGACGACATTGTCGAGAACGCCCTCGGTCGGCCGCTTCTCCCAGACCATCATGATCCGCTCGGGCTCGTCGTAGGGCAGCGGCCTGAGCAGGACGGCATCGACCGCGGAAAAGATCGCGGTGTTTGCGCCGATGCCCAGCGCCAGCGTGAGCAGCGCGACCAGCGTGACGCCCGGTTGCCTCGCGAGCAGCCGCAGCGCGTATCGGAGGTCTTGAACGAGCGCGTGCATCCACCACCTCCACCGTCGGAGCTCCCCGACGCCGGATCGCAGTCCGGTTCTGATCGTCGACATGCGTTCGGCCGTGCCGTAGACGAGGGCGTCGCCAATCGCCCGCAGCCACAAGCGCGTGAGGCTTTCACCGTTCGACCGGGCAACGCGCCGCTGCGCCTCGAACATCCGCGCCATGTCCTCTCCGAACTCGCGGCGGATGCGCGACGGAAACGCCAGCAGCAGGAGGCGGTACCACATCTCAGCCTCGGGGCCTCGCGAGCAGCCGTTTACCACGCGCCTCGACGACGATCTGCTCCAGGCGCTGGGCCTCCGCCGATGCGACGTGCTCACCGAGCACCGTCAGCCTGAAGTACCGGCGGCGTTCGTCATCTTCATCCGGATCCGGCCGTTCGGCGCTCTCGGCGATGAGGCCGTCCGCGAGCATTGAGCGAAGCGTCCGATAGAAGTTGCCGGGCATGAGCCGTGAGAACCCGCCGCGCTGCTGCACCTCGCGGACGAGCGCCCAGCCATGCCGCTCGCCGTCAGCGAGCGCGAGCAGGATCTGAAACACGAGCGGCTTGAGTGGCAGGTGTTCGGCGACGCGCGGGGGTGTGCGTGGCATCGTCTAACCGAGCGCCACGATAGAATCAAAATGACACTAGTGTCAAGAGAGGGGGCGCGGCTGAGTCTGCGCGGCGAGCCCTTCGCTCAATTGGAAGCCGGTAAAGAGCGCTTCCGGATCCTCCTCGACGAACCGGAACCCGAGACCATCGTCGAACACGCGCCAGCGCACGTGGGTCAGCGTGACGATCGCCAGGCAGACAATCGCGGCGAAGGCGATGAGCACCCGCGGCCGCTGAAGCATGACCAGCTCGAGGCTCGCCATGGAGAAGCTATAGGTCGTGAAGCCAGTCAGATACAGCGGCCAGAGCGTCTTGATGCGCGAGCGGCCTGGCAGATAGGTGCACGCGAACGGTATCTTCCGAAACCCGACGAGCAGGATTTCGACGAGCAGCCATCCGAGGAGAGCACACACGATCGTGTGGACGGCTGCGACGGCGACGCCCCAGAGCCAGCCGGCGCTGAGGGCCGCCAGCATGACGATCGGCACGACCGTCGACAGCAGCATCGCGTTGCGCACGCCGTCGACCGCGATCGTGTGATCCGCCGGTTCGCGAAGCCGCAGCGCCCAGTTCGCTTTCGGCTCCGCCGGAATCGCGAAGACCACGCGCATGCCCACGAGAACGAAGAACAGCATCACCAGTGGAGCCGCAAGGCTGGCGATACGCGGCACCGAGAAGGCGTGCATCCCGTTCTTGAGCGCCGGTGGTACCAGCGCCGAGATCACGATCGCCAGTCCGAGGCCGATGTAGATCGCCAGCAGCATCCGGTGCTGACGGCTGCGTACGACCGTCCGCAGCGTGAAAGCCTTGACCGCCCGCGCGACCGGATGCGCCCGCGGCGCGTAACGACCGATGGCGATACGGCTCGCAATCCATCCGAGACGCCGCGACCACCGTGCATCGATCGGCGGTGTTTCGAGAGCGCGTGCCGCCATCGTGGGGTAGCTGATCAGATAAAGAAGCAGACACAGCCCGACGGTGAGGCCCGTCAACAGCGCGCCGACGCGCGCCAGCGCGAACGCGCTCCTCCCGCCGAACCCGCTGAGCACTTCATAGACACCGAAGAACCAGACCGGCGGCAGCAGACGCACCGCCGGCGCCGACAGCCAGTCCTGACCGAGGTTGCCGTCGGTCATGAGCCGGCCGAACGAGGGAAGAAAGAAGATCAGCTGCAGCAGCGCAATCGAGAAGAGAATCTGCAGCACGACGGCAATCCGCTGCGCCGCCGTCCGTCCGGCGACGTTGATGAGGAGGCATTGAAGGCCGACGACCCCGGAGAACGTGAACAGGCCGGCGGCGAGCACCGCAACGAACTGTGCGAGGGTGCCGCGCACGAAGCCACCGGCCTGACCGTAGGCGGCAGTGAGGTACGCGAACAGCAGCGACGGGATCGCGCCAAGCGTGGCGAAGAACAGCGCAAAGAGCGCGCCCACCGCGAGCACACGCGCACTGACGAACGTCACGGTCGAAATCGGCAGGACGCCGAGGATGCGCGCGTCCCGCCGGTCGGGAAAAACGCCCTCCCAGATCACCAGCGCGACGAACCCGAGCGCGATCATCGCAAACGTGATCAGCACCAGTCGATCGGTGTTGATGGCCACCGAGAGCATGCCAGTGCCAGGCTGGGCCCAGAGCCCCGTGTACTTCTGCGAATACACTCCCGGCAGCGTGAGCGTTGGCGTTGCAAGAAGAACGACGCTCCAGATGATCAGCTGTACCTGCGGGAGCCCGGGCGGCATCAGATCGCTCTCGAAGAGCCCGACGAAGAACGTCCGCGCCAGGAGCCTCGTCTGCTTCACGCGCACCTCACGCCTTCATCACCCCGACGAGATCCTGCGCCACGCGATCGATGTCGGTCTCGATGACCAGCGTGCGGAAGACCTGCTCGAGCGACGGCAGCTGCATCAGTTCACGGAGTCTCGCAACCGAGTCGTGCGCGACGACCCGTCCCTCGTGGAGGATCAGCACGTCGGTGGCCACTTGCTCGACGCTCTCGAGCACGTGCGAGCTGTAGACGACGATCCGGCCTTCGTTGGCCAGAGCCTGGACCAGACTTCTGAGCACGAGGGTCGTCGTCACATCGAGCCCCGAGTTCGGTTCGTCGAGGATGATGATGCCGGGATCGTGGAGGAGCGCGGCGGAGATCAGGATCTTCTGCCGCATGCCCTTCGAGTACGCCGACATCGGCGCGTCCACGTCGTCCTGCAAGTTGAACAGCTCGAGGAAGCCGTCAATCCGCCGCTTCAGCACCCCGGTCGCGATGCCGCGCAGGTTGCCGACAAGGGACAAGTATTCAGGGCCGGTGAGGTAGGAGTAGAGGACCGCTTCCTCGGGAACGTAACCGATGCGGGACTTGTAGGCGATGAGGTCGTCGCGGATGTCGCGCCCATCGAAGAGGACCGTGCCTCCGGAGGGCTCGAGCAGTCCGGTCAGGATCGAAACGGTCGTGGACTTGCCGGATCCGTTCGGTCCGAGGAGACCGAGGACGCCGCCGGGCGCGATCCGGAAGCTGACATCGCGCACGGCGGGAATGGCCGCGTAGTACTTGGTGAGTCCGCGTCCTTCGAGCATCAGGCGACTCCTGGCGGATCCGTCCTTAAGTGGACACCGGATTCGGGCAGATGTTCCAGCTTGGGTGTAGAGTTGTTCTCATGAGCTGGCATCATGTTGCGATTTCTCTGCTCGTGACCTCGTTGTTGCCGTCTGTTGCGGCCGCGCAGGACGTGGACTACGCCGCACTGTACGATCGCGGAGTGCCGTTTGCGACATTTCTCGAACGCGCGCGGTCTCGCCGGACCGAATGGATTGGAAACTTCGAGCGCGCGAAGCCGGACGAGGCCGCGCTCGCCCGGGCGCGCGCCCTTCCCGAGCGGCGCCGGATCCTCGTCGTGGCGGAAGACTGGTGCGCTGACTCGCTGAACACGGTGCCCTATCTCGCGAGGCTCGTGGACGCCGTGCCCGATCGACTCGAGCTGCGCGTCATCGATTCGACGGTCGGGAAGGAAGTCATGGAGGCGAACCGCACGGCGGATGGCCGGTCCGCCACGCCGACCATCGTCGTCCTCGGCGCCGACAGCCGGCCGGTCGGCGCATGGGTCGAGCGCCCGTCAGTCCTGCAGAAATGGTTCACCGAGCAGAAGCCGCTGGTTGCGCGCGAGGAGCTTCTCGAGGGCAAGGCGAAGTGGTACGCGGAGGATGCCGGCAAGAGCACCGTCGCGGAGATCGTGACGATCCTCGAAGGGGCGAGCCGGGACAAGGCCGACGCGCCGGCCGCAGGGGTTCGGTAGGCGCGCATGTATACTGCGGCGCTGCTCATCCACTCCTGGCTTCGCTACGTCGTCCTCATCCTCGGTCTGATCGCGGCAGTTCGCGCGCTCACGGCGGGGCGCCGGGCCTGGACGCGCACCGATCATCAGACCGGCCTGCTGTTCGGGATTACGTTCGACATCCAGGCGCTCATCGGGTTGATCCTGTACTTCCTGCTCAGCCCGTTCACACACGAAGCCATGCAGAACGTCGGCGCGGCGATGAAGAATTCGGGTCTGCGGTTCTGGGCGGTCGAACATCCGTTCGGGATGTTCGTCGCGCTCGCGCTCGTGCACATCGGAAACGCCCGCATTCGCAAGAGCTACGACGATCGCCGCAAGCATCGCCTGGCTGCGATCTTCTTCACGCTGGCGCTTCTCATCATGCTCCTGACGATCCCCTGGCCCGGCATGCCCAACGGCCGGCCGCTCTTCCGCTGGTGAATTGACATGACACGCCCGATCTCTCTGCTCGCCCTTTCGCTCTGTGTCGCGGGTTCGGCGCCGTACGCGCAGTCGCGCGCAGGCGGCCGGCCGATGACGGTCCCCGATCTCCTCGCTGGTATCCGTGTCACCGAGCCACAGCTCTCACCCGACGGCCGCACGGTCGTGTTCGTGCGGACGACAACGGACACGACGAGCGGCAAGCGCAACGGGGACATCTGGTCCGTACCGGCCGATGGCTCGGGACAGCCGGCGTCGCTCATCGCGGGAGAGAAGAGCGAGAGCAGTCCGAGGTTTTCAGGGGACGGCAAGCGACTCGCGTTCATCTCGACGCGCGACGGCGCGGCGCAAGTTTACGTCGCGAACGCCGATGGCACGAACCTGAAGAAGGTCACGAGCCTGACGATGGGCGTGCAGCCGCCGCTCGTGGTGTCGGCGGACGGCACGAAGGTCGCGTTCGTCTCTGACGTGTATCCCGAATGCAAAGACGAGGCGTGCAACAAGTCGAAGAGCGAAGAGGCTGAGAAGAACCCGGTGAAGGTGCATCGCGTCACGCGCCTGCTCTACCGGCACTGGGACGAGTGGCGCGAGAACGTCCGGCATCACGTGTTCGCCGCCGACATCGAGACGGGCCGCGCGACCGATCTCACGCCGGGCGACTTCGACTCGCCGCCGACGCAACAGGAAGACGCGGCGATCGCGTTCTCGCCGGACGGCCGCGAGGTCGCGTTCGTGTCGAACCGCGAGGGCAACGATCGCGAAGCCTGGACGACGAACAACGATGTCTGGATCGTGCCGGTCACCGGCGGCGAACCGAAGAAGGTGACGGCGAATCCGGCCGCGGACGTCCAGCCCGTGTTCTCGTCAGACGGCAAGACGCTGTTCGTTCGCGCGCAGCGCCGTGCGGGCTTCGAATCGGATCGCTGGTATCTCGACGCCTACGACCGGGCGAGCGGTTCGCGCCGCACGCTCTTCGAGAACCCGGACCTGTCCGTCGGCGACTTCGTCTTGTCGAAGGACGGGGTCAGCGTCCTGTTCGTGGCCGGCGATGAAGGGCGTGAAAGCCTGTTTACCGTGTCCGCGTCCGGTGGCACCCCGCGCAAGATCGTCCAGGGTGGCTCGGTCTCGTCACCATCCGTGGGGCCAGGCGCGGTTGTGTTCGCGAAGTCCACGCTGACATCTCCGGCCGAGATCTTCCGCGCGGGTCTCGACGGCACCGCGCCGAAGGCATTGACGAAAGAGAACGCCGGGTGGCTCGGCGAGGTGGCGTTCTCGCAGCCGGAATCGATGTCCGTGAGCGGCGCCGGCGGCACGAAGATTCAGTACTGGCTGATCAAACCGCCGAATTTCGATCCACAGAAGAAGTATCCGGTTGTGTTCCTCATCCACGGAGGGCCGCAGGGCGCGTGGGAGGACGGGTGGTCCACGCGCTGGAATCCATCGCTGTGGGCCGCGCAAGGCTGGGTGGTCGCCGCGCCGAATCCGCGAGGCTCGACCGGTTTCGGTCAGAAGCTCGTCGACGAGATCTCGGGCGACTGGGGCGGCAAAGTGATGGCCGATCTCAACGCGGTGTTCGATGCCGTGTCGGCCATGCCGTTCGTCGACGCGTCACGCGCGGGGATCGCCGGCGCGAGCTACGGCGGGTACGCGGTCGACTGGATTCTCGGCCACACCAATCGCTTCAAGGCTGCGGTGACGCATGACGGCGTCTTCAACCTCGAGTCGATGACTATGGCCACCGAGGAACTGTGGTTCCCGGATTGGGAGTTCGGCGGCGCGCCATGGGATGCCAAGGCGCGCGCGTCGTTCGCGAAGTGGTCGCCGCATCTCTACGCGAACAATATCAAGACGCCGACGCTCATCATCACCAACGAGCTCGACTACCGCGTGCCCGTCGATCAGGGCCTGCAGATGTTCACCGTGCTCCGGCGCAATGGTGTTCCGAGCGAGATGCTCGTCTTCCCCGACGAAGGACATTGGGTGCTCAAGGCGCTCAACAGCCGGGTGTGGCACGAGGCGGTATTCGGCTGGATGCAGAAGTACCTGCAGGCGGGCGCTGGATCGGCGACGCCGGACAGGCGGCAGTAGGCCGACTCTCGGCGCTCGGGGCTGGGGACAGACTGCTGCCAGGGTAAGCAGCCGATGCATCTAGTCAGCGGCGCGAGCGGCCGCCCAGCTTGCAACGCCACCGGGCTAGTGGCATCCTGACGCGCGGGAGGGATCCATGGTTAG
>DATAEK010000169.1:0-7344 GCA_036258055.1 Vicinamibacterales bacterium | reverse complement strand
CCGCGGGGTACATCGGCGTGGCCCGCGGTGCAACTCTTTTTGGTGGTGTCCCCCAGGAGTTTGGCACCGGCGGTACCATCATCGGCGGACTGCTGCACTCGAGATTACTTAGTGTCCCGAGTCCTTCATCGTCAGACACAGTTGGCTCGAGTGTTCTTCGCAAATCCAACCGCGGGCACGGAACAGACCCGCCTCATCTCGACTGGGTGGTCAGGCGTCCTCGCAGGGAGCGGAGCCCCTTGCGCCAGAAGTAGGCGGCGACGAGTGCCATTCCGAGGCCGGTCGCGATCTCCGACCAAATCACACCACCGGTCCAGGCGGTGTGCGCAATGAAACGTTGGTGTCGGTCGAGCGTGTAGCCGATCGTTCCGGCGACCAGATAAAGGGCAGCGGCCGCCGTGGTGCTGAAGGCGATCCAGAGCGGGCTCCAGGTTCGGCCACCGGATTGCTGGTAGAAAAACCAATGCCATCCGACGACGAACGCGGGCACCGCGAGCACCGCGAGCACCAACATCACAGTGTCCATTGTCGGTCGCGCGTCGGATTCTACAACTGAAAGGCACCACGTCGCATGTGGGGCGGACCAAGCGGCGAGCCGCATCACGTGGCAGAATGGCCCCGCACATGAGCCAGTATCGTGATCGCGCAAGGCGCTATCACGAGAGCATCCGGGCGATCCTGCTCAAAGAGTGGGAATCCAAGTGGGTCCTACGACTTCTTTCGTATCGTAAACGTCATCTCGACTTCAACGAGCACCGGCACGGCGACACCGTCCTTCGTTCCCGGCGTGAATTGCCACTTCTTCACGGTATTGATGCACTCCTCGTCCAGGCCGAACTTCCGGTCGAGCGAGCGCGTCACGCGAACCTCGCCAACCGTTCCGTCCGTCTGGACGACGGCTTCCATGAAGACGGCCCCTTGGATCTTGGCGCGCATGGCTTCGCCGGTGTAGCCAGGTTTCGCCTCCTTGACCACGCGCGGCGCCGTCACTCCTGGACCCTGGCGGAAGACGCCGGCTGGTGGCCACGGCTGATCGGGTGTGGTCTGGCCCGGCGATGCTGGCGGCTGCTGGAAACTACTCGTTTGCCCCGCAAGCGGCACAGCGAAAAACGGGTGCGCCATGAGAAGCGTCAGAACGACCGGAGCGAGCATATGACCTCCTCGGTCAACCGGAGGCTGCCATCCCTCCTTCCGACGAGTGGAGGGAAGATTCGGTCTGCGCAGTGGTCTGACTTTCCGGTCGGTCAGTTTCGTAATTGGCCGGATCGAATTCGTCACGACGCCAGGCGTCGCTTGCCACGCGTCCCGTCTTAAACCGCATTCAAGCGCTCGATTGCCAGACGAGTCTGTGGCAAGGTCCTTGCCGTGTGCCGGATCTCAAGGATCCATGGCAGTCACTCTCCTGGCAGTCTTTTTCGCCCTTGTGCTCGTCAGGCCGCGCCTGGCGTTTATTGCGCTCGCGGTCGCGATCGTGTTGTTCTACCGCGGCCGTACCAGTGGCGCAACCCGGACCGGTCCTCGACACGTCAGCGACGATTCGTCAATCTAGGGGCTGAAGCTCACGGCGTATTGGACGAGTGTTCCCAGCCTAGCGAATGCATTCCGGCGAATCGATACCAGCGGGTGGTCGAAGATCAACCGTTTGGTATCGAAAGTCGTAGCCGTAGGCGGGTGAGCCGCGCTTGGATGCCTCCCAACGCAGCGGGAGCAGTGACTCGATGTCAATCCAAAGCGATTGCACCGCGTCGTTAGGGGCCGGTTTGCCCACAGCGTTCGGGATCGGGTCGCCGGTGAGGAGCGGCGGTCCAACGAACGTGAGCGCCGGCGGTGTCCACGGCGAGATCAACGCGCGTGCCGAACGGCCGCTAATCCTGCGCCGTTCCCCGCTTGCTATAGGCCCATCCCCTTGCAGCATTTCGAATATCGGCGCGATTCCCGCCCCCCCGAAATCGCGGGCATAACGCTGCCGTGCAGTCGTCGTCCATTCTTTTGTCCAGACATCCAGTTTGTACTCGACCACGAGCTCTCCTTGCCCGGCGGATTCGCCGCAACGGCGGGCGAAGCGGTCGGTGAAGTCGATAATTTCGATGAACTCGCGGCGCCAGCGGGTCTCAACGGGACGGCCGGAGGTGACGTCGCTGAACACCACACCGCCGACGGTGCCTCCCTCGATCGCCCCGGCCCAGCGGATTATCTTCGGCTGTCCGGCGCGTCCCATTAGAACGTCCGGCCCCTGGTTGCCGGGGATGTATGCCAAATGGAATGTCTTTGCGACAAGCGCTTGACGCGACGCGCTGAGAATGGTCTCAATCTCGGTCTTCGTCAGTGTGCGCGCGGCATTCAACAGGTTGGGAGGGGAAGGATTGGCGGCCTGCGTGAGTAGCGCGGGCACGACGGCCATGAGCGCGAGCACCCTCATCAGCGGAATTCTACTGCCGAATCGGGGATGCCGCAGGCGCATCAGGTGTCAACCGTCCACGTTCGTCGAAGGCAGAACTGACGCCTGACGACACCCATCACGCGGCCAAGGTCGTTCCTGATTTGCTTAGACAATCCAGGCGCCGTGCTCGACGATCACCAGGCGACCATCGATCGTTGCGCTCGGCCGTACGCGATGGTGCCTGCGTCACACCGGTCGGGCGAAGCTGCGCACCGCCGCATCCTGGTCCTGAAATGTCTCGAACACGATCAGGAGCTTCAGCATGCCGAGCAAGCTCTCAGCACGCCGGTTGAGATGCAGCAGCTTCATGTCGCCGCCGTACTCCTTCAGCGTTTTCAACTTCGCGACGAGCATGCCCACTCCGGAACTGTCGATGTACGTGACACCGCCGAGATCGAGCACGATCTTGGCCGAGCCTCGATCGATGAGATCGTGAATCCGTTTCCGGAATGCCAGATCCCCATCATCGAGCAGCATTGCTCCCGTCAGGACGAGGACGGTCACGTCACCGGCGCGCCGTTCCTCGATCGTCAGCTTCAATTCGGTCATGGCGGATTATCTTCACGGCGCGGCCGAGCCGGACAAATCTTATCCGAGGGGCTTCGCCCCTCGGACTCCCGTACACGCTCTCTCGCGCGCCGCTTCGCCGGCGCGCTCCGTTCGCGTGGCTCGCTCGCAACGCTCGCTCGCACCTTGGAACGAGCATCAGGTTTATGAGACAGCTTCAAGCATTTTGAGTCTCGCGGCTCCAATGGACTGATTTTTACTGCGCAGTCGCAGGGCGACCAACAGCGCATAGGTGCGCCGGGCACAGCACGGTGTTGATGCGCTGGACAAGTCACGCGCCAGGTCAGATGATACCGACGGTGGTCTTCACATGCCGAACATCTTTCGTCTGAAAATCGTTGCCGCACCGGAACCCGGCGCCGCGAGCGTCGTCATCGACTTCGATGCCCCTGGCACCAAGGAGATGGAGGGTGCCGATGCGGCGGGTGGCGACCTGTACTGTGGCCAGTGCGGCGCCCTGCTGGTGACAGGTATGCCCGGACGACGCGTCAGGAACTCCGTGATTCGCTGCAAGCTCTGTCGCGCCTACAACGACCCGAGCAGCGCCACACCCGCGTGATGGCCGGTGGGTGAATGGATGCGACGTCGGTCTCGCCCAACAGGACCTACTTGGTGAGCGCAGTGCGAATGATGACGCCGTTCGTCTTTCCGGGGTCCAGGTTGTAATCGATCAGCACCACCCAATTGTGGTTGAAGGCATCGCGCAGCAGGTCGAGCATGCCGGCACGCGGCGGGCGGTTGTTGTCGTTCCGCAGCTGGAATCCGAATGCATTGTTCGGTTTGGTGTCCAGCTTGATCACGACCTCGACATCGATGAAATCGGACGGAGGTCCGAAACCGGTCCCGACGTCGTGCACCCTCAAGAACGTGAGTCTTCCTGACGATTCGAGCAATGCCATGATTTCCGCCTTTACGGCAGATCCGCGACGCGCAGAATGCGGCCGTTGCGCAGTCCCGTCCTGATGTAGTCGATGCTCACGCGGCTGTTGCGTTCGAACGCGACGCGCAGGAGATCCAGCATCCCGTGCGCCACGGATTCATTGGTATCGGCGCGCAGCTGAAAACCGAAGCCCCGTCCAGGCAGCGTGTCGAGTTGGATCACGACCTCGCCGTCGATGAAGTCCGTCGGGGGTCCGAAGCCGGTTCCAACGTCGTGCACTCGCAAGAACGATATTCGGCCCTGTGCGTTCGCCAGCGTTCCGATCGGCCAGTCGGTGTCCACGACGTACGCGCTCCGGCCGTAGGTGGCCGCGAACATCACCCCGCTGGTCGGGTGCACATCGAGGCTGGTGACGATGGCCAGCGGCATCCCCTGGTTGTAGGCGATCCAGGTCCAGGTCGCTCCCTTGTTCGTTGATGCGCCCCGATAGACGCCCTGGTTGGTCCCCACGTACACCGTGAACGGCGCCATGCGATCGACAGTGATGGTCTTCGCCGACAGTCCGGGCGGCAGGTTGGACGTGATGTCATTCACGGCCATGGTCGCTGGAACAGGCGCCGAGCGCGTCAACCGATAGACACGACCCGCACCGCCACCGCCGAATGTCGCGTAGACGACGGGAAAATTGTCGGGATCCACGCGGATGTCGCTGAAGCCCGCGCTGGCCGGATGCGCGAACACCTGCTGGAACGACGCGCCTCCGGGCCCCGCGTATAGCTTGCCGCTCGACGATCCCGCGTAATAGAGATCGACCGACGGATCGACCGCCGATCGCACGATCAAGTCGTTGGGCGGCGTGAAGATGGCCGTCCAGGTCCCGCTCGGTGACGTGATCCGCCACAGCGACGTGCACGAGGCGAGCAGCGTCGCCGGCGTCTTGGGATGGACCATGAAATGAAGGTTGAAGCAGACCGACCCCGTCGGAAGGCCAGCGGCGAAGTTGGAGACACTCCCGCCGCCGTTCGTCGACCGGGTGATGCTGCTGGCGTACTGGCCCATCGCGTAGAAGATCTGGGCGTTCGTCGGATCAATGTCGACCGTGCCGCCGTCGCCGCCCTGGAATTCCTTCCAGATCAGGCTCGTGCTGTCGTTCTTGATCGTGCCGTTGTCCTGGGTGCCGCCGATCCTCAATTTCGGATCGGTCGCCGCGAGCGCCCCGTCGTAGAACTCCACGTTGGCGATGCCGCTGCCGATCTGCGCGAAGGTCACGCCCCGGTCCGGCGATCGGAAGAGCCCGTTGTCCCGGCCGACGTAGATCACGCCCGGCGTGACCGGGTCGAGGGCAAATTTCTGACACTCGTGCAAATCACCGCTCGTGACCACGACGGTAGCGCCCCCATCGATGGAGCGTTGGAAATTCGCGCTCAGGATGTAAACGATGGAGGGGTCGGCCGGATCCGCGCCCAGCCAGGGATTGTAGATGGAGGACGCCGCCGTGAAACGCAGGGAGAACGTGGCGCCGTCGGTGGCGCGAAAGAGCCGGAACGGGGATCCGCTCAGGCCGGCGTAGACCGTCGTCGGTGCCGCGGCGCACAGGGCGAGTGTGACGCGCACGAACCCGCTCGCGGGCAGCCCGGACAACTTGATCCATGCGGGGTCGCCACCCTCACCGCCCGTCCTCGTCTTGTAGACGCCGTCGCTCTGCAGACCGGCATACAGCACGTTCGGGTTCGAGGGATCCATGATCAGGTCGCTGACCGATCCGGTCTTCACGCGAGTCCACGTCACGCCGGAGTCGGTCGAGCGGAAGACGCCGTTCCCGGCGGCCGTCACAAAGAGGCGCGAGGGCGTTTTTGGATCGACGATCAGCACGCCGGCTCCTTGCGGTGTGCCGAGATCGCCGGAGATCTTCGTCCAGGTCGCGGCGCCGTCGTTGGAGCGAAAAATGCCCGTGCCCGCCAGCACCGCATAGACGCGCGACGGCGTCACCGGATCGATGGCCAGTGCGGCCAGCACCAGGTTGGGCAGGGTATCGCCTACGGACGCCCAGGATGCGCCGCCGTCGGTGGTCTTCCAGATGCCGCAGCCAGGACCCCCAACGTACAGCGTCGTCGGTGTTGCGGGATGTACGGCGATCGCGTGAATGCGTCCGATCGCCCCAAGACCACCGTCGTCGATGCGAGTGGGCCCGATCGACGTCCATTGTCCGGGCGCAGCCACGGAACAATGATTTCGATCGCAGAATGCGAAGTCAAGGTCGTGTTCGCCGCGACGGTTGAGGCAGCACTGAGATTAGAGAAGGCTGGGATAGACAAGATCGCGCGGCTAACGGCAGCGGAGAAGTCGACGATTCTGTTCACGCTTGCAGACTGTCAGGTCTGCGAGCGCTGCGTACGAAGCCAAGTAAGCTGCGGTGTCCTGCGCGCGCCTGAAACAGCGGCATCCCGTCCCGACTTAACATATGCGCCAATGACCTCTACCGCAGCCGCGACCGCCAGGATTCTTGCCGATGCCGGCATCAGACGAGTGTTCGGACTGCCGGGTGGCGAGGTGCTCGTGTTGATGGACGAGCTCCGGCGCGCCGGCGTCGACTTCGTACTGATGCGTCACGAGTCGAACGCCGGCATCGCCGCGGCGGTGTACGGGAAGCTGCGCGGCCAGCCGGGCGTCGTGTTGACGACGCTGGGGCCGGGCGCGGCCAACCTGATGCTGCCGTTGTGCAACTCGTACCTCGATCAGGAGCCGCTGCTCGCGATCTCGGCGCAGATCCCCGACGACTTTCCCGCCAGCCACACGCACCAGCTGCTGCCACTGCACGAGGCCTACCGGCCGGTCGCGCGGTACGTGGACACGATCACCGGCGGCAACGTCTTCGATGTCGTGCCGCGCGCGCTGGAGAGGTGCATGGAGCGCCCCTTCGGCGCGTCCTATCTCACGCTCTCCGCTCGTGAAGCGCTCAAGCCATCGATGGGCACGCAGACGCTCGCGGCTCAGGGTTCAAGCTCGAAGGTTCAGGGTTCAGCCACCACGGAGGTTCGCGGGCAGGCACACGCGCTCAGGGCTGCGCTCGGGAGCGCGAAGCGGCCGCTGGTCGTGATTGGGCTCAGCATCGACCCGGCGAATGCGGCGCGGATACGGCGGTGGGTGAGCGAATGGAACCTGCCGGTGGCGGTGACGCCGAAGGTCAAGGGCATCGTTGACGAGACCGCCGCGAACTTCGTCGGCGTGGCCGGCGGGATGGCGGCGGACGGCGTCATGTGCGACGCGATTGCCGCAGCGGATCTCGTCGTCGGCCTTGGGCTCGACCCGGTCGAGGTCGACAAGACCTGGCACGCGGACCGGCCGATTCATTGGGTGCTCGAATCGCCGAATGCGGGTGGCGTCGTGCCAACGGGCGTCGTGTTGGTGGACCACGCGGCGATTCTCGACGCGCTGGTCGAGCAGGCGCCGCCCGCGA
>DATAEK010000166.1:0-9337 GCA_036258055.1 Vicinamibacterales bacterium | reverse complement strand
GGCCTGGATCCGCCACGCGCCCAGACAACCAGATCGTCGAAGCCGCGATTCAATTCCTGCGGGCTGAACGAGCAGTGACCGGCGCTTCTCACGATGCGCTGCACGAGATACG
This sequence comes from Vicinamibacterales bacterium, assembly GCA_036258055.1. Classification (GTDB taxonomy): domain Bacteria; phylum Acidobacteriota; class Vicinamibacteria; order Vicinamibacterales; family 2-12-FULL-66-21; genus DATAEK01. The sequence goes on along the minus strand of DATAEK010000166.1, from coordinate 9,225 downwards.
GGGAGCGCCCGGCCGAGTCGACCGCGTGCTTCAGCGTCCGTTCGAGCGAGATGGGCACGTAGAGATCGCCGGTGTTGTGGATCGTCAGGAGCGGCCGTTCGAGTTTCCCATCGAAGGGAATCGCTTCTTCGTACGGCCCGCGATCGCTTCGCGCCTCCCGATCGGCAGCTTTTCGCCGAACGTGATCGTTGATCTCTTTGGCGGTCATGCCGAGGCCGTCCTCGATCGCGTAGCTCGTGTCGGCGTTGGTCGCCACACGGGCCCAGATCAACTTGCTGTTGTCGTCGACCGCGAAGCTGGCGTTCTCGATGAAGCGCGACGACAGCCCCTCCATCGCGAACGGCCGGGGCCCGCCGCTGATTTGCAATTGGACGCTCGCCAGCTGACGGCCCTTCTGCGTATACGACGGAGGCTTGCCCAGAACGTCGGCCAGCTTCGCCACGTCCTGATCGTGCGTGGCGTCGGACACGCGCACGCCGGCGATCAGTTCAGCCGCGGTGCCGACCGAGCTGAGAAAATCCATCTCTCCAGGACCGGACGCACACAGCGCGAGGCCACCGGCGAACTTCGTCGGAAACTCCTGCATGCCGAGCACGGTGACATGACCGCCCATGGATCCGCCGGTCAGGTAGACGCGCGCCGGCGCTTTCGATTCGTTGAATTTGGTGAAGAGATCGACGAGCGCGATGGTGTCGAGGAGGCCGGTGCCTGGCACGTACCCGTTGCACCGATAGCTCGACGCGGCCCAGGCGAAACCACGCTCGATCAGATGCTGGCGGAAGGGGCTCGTCCCACGGCCGCCGCCGGGCGTGTCCACCCGCAGGCGTCCACCTTGCGGGCCGCCTTCGGGTGCGTAGCCATGCGCCCACAGCACCAGCTCGCCGTTCCAGTCGTCAGGCTTTTCGATGCGATAGACGCCGCCGTCGTACTGGCCGAACGACACCTTCGCGTGCGGCAGAGGATCGAATGCGGGATCGGTGGTTTCCCACGCCCGATCCGGACACGGTACGGGTGTGAGACCCGGTTTTCCGATGTCTGCCGTGGTGCGATGGCTCGCGGCGATCGTGAAAAGTGCGAGGCCGGCGGCCAATCCGAACGACTTCGTCAGCATGGCAACGCTCCGTCCTGTACCGGGGGCTTCGCCCCGCCGGACCCCCCATCGCCGTCGCTCGCGGGGACCCCGGCGCCCCGCTCCGCTCCGGCGGGGGCGCGCCGTGGGCGCGCCCAGGCCAACGCGCCATCGCCGTCGTTCGTGCTCACGCGCGGCCGCTGCGATCAGTTTTTGGTCATCGCCAGGCCGGTCACGGTCGCTTCGGTGTTGTGCGCGAACCGGATCCCATAAATGCCGTCGGTCGACTTCAGCTTGCCCTCACCAACCACGGCGGCCTTGTCGTACGACCCGACGACGGTGCCGTTGATCGAGCACTCGACCTTGTCACCCTTGACCGAGAGCGCAATCTCCTGCGACACCGGCTGACCCTGACCCGCAGCCTTGTGCACCGCGGCATTCGCTTCGCCTCGACCGCCGTTCAGGCGGAATGGTGCGGGTCCGAAACCGCGGACGATGAAGTTGCCGTTGCCGTAGGCAGCACAGTAGAGGTAGGTCTGGTTCTCTGTCCCCAGGTCGTTCCCGCCGATGAAGATTCCGTACGGGTGCGGGTGATCGTTGAGGTTCATGTACTTGGCTTCGTTGAACGTCGCCTTGACGGTGTAATCGCCGCTGGCCTTGTTCGCCGGATTCCAGTACGCGACCGCAGGGCCCGTCGTCACGCTGAGGTTCTTGGGATCACCCGAGAGCTTCGCGCTTTTCAGGGTCGCTCCGCTCTTCTCCTCACTGGCGTCGATTTTCCCTGTCCAACCCGGGACGGAAACCCCGCCTCCGGCAACGGCACGGGCGGTCTCCTGTCCCTGCGCCCCAATCGCGGGGGGGACGAGGATGGCGAGTGCAACTGCGAGCGCGGAACCGTGGACGAGACGCATGATGTGTCCTTTCACTGAAAGCGTTAGCGGCGCCATCAAGATGCGACAGCATCCTGAACCCCACACTATAGTTCGAACACCAGGCTTTTGATCCAGTGGCAGGCCGGCGCGCCGTGCCCGTCAGGACGACGAGCCGGCAGGCTCATGCGCGGCGACGAGCGCGTCCCAGCTGTCGAATCCTGCGCTGCGAGCGATCAGCAGCTGCGCGTGCGGGAGCGCGAAGTAGCCGTCCGGTCTGTCCGGTCCAAGCGCCTCGAGCCGCTGGCGGATTTCCTTGCGCAACGCCTCCCAGGTGATGGTGCCGCCGAAGTGCGTCATCAGCTGTTGCATGGCCGCCGGCTGGCCGGTCTCGAACGCGAACACCAGGTTTTGCGCCACCTGCTCGTAGTCCTTCAGGTCGGGCGACGTTTTCGCTCGCGGCTGCTCCGGCCTGCCGAACACGCCGAGCCGTCGCGCCACGTCGCGCATGCCGCGTTTCAGCGCCCAGTCGGCAGCCGTGCCGCCGTGTGCGTTGCGAACCGCCGGATCCGCGCCGTGCGCCAGGAGCAGCTCGACAATCTCCATCGCCCTTGCCTCGTCATCTGGCAGCCACCAAAGCGGCGTCTCTCCGCTGCTCGCGACCTCCTTCGCGCGATCCGGCTCATCGCGGAGGACCTCGCGCAGGCGATCGACGTAGCCGCGAAACGAGAGCGTCCAGACGTTCCGGCTGTACTGGCTCAGGAAGTCCAGCATCTCGGGCCGATCGCTGTGACCCGCCCACCCGATCGGCGTGCCGTTGTAGGCGCGCTCCCGCGGATCGACTTCAGCACCGCGCTCGATGAGGAGCTTGGCGGCGCGCAGCGCGTTGTGCGCCGCCGCGTGGTGCAGGGCCCGATCGCCATCAGGCGCCTCGACCTCGATCGGCACCCCGAGATCGAGCAGGAACGCGATCACATCCGCGCGATCTCTTCTGGCGGCTTCAATCAAGGCCTTCGACGATCGCAGGTACTCCGGATGCTTCGCGAGCTGCGCCTCGACTTCCTTTCGATCGAGCCGGAAACAGCCGCGAACGAAGATCTCCTCGTCGGTCAGCTCGGGCTCGCTCACCGTCGCGCCCGCCTCCGCGAGCAATTCCGCCATCTCGTCGAAGCCCTCCCGCCGCGCCTGTTGATAGAGGGTCATCTTCGGATTGAATTTCGGATGCGAGTAGGTGGGGTCGGGCCTGGGCCTGGCCCCGTGAGCGAGCAGCCACCGCGCGAGGGTGAGATCGTTCTTCTTCACGGCAATACCGAACAGGTACGGCCCGCCCGGTCCGTAACCGCCCATGTCGAACTTCGACCATGCCGGGCCCGTCCATTCCGCGGAATGCCCGCTCCCGACCGTGTGCGCATACACCAGCTCGAGCCACCAGAGCACGTCGCCGTTGAAGTGCGTGTTGTAGAGAACCTGAATGTCGAACGGCTCCGCGCCCCGTTCGAGCAGCAGCTGGAACAGCTCACGCTTGTACGGTTGTGCGGGCGAGTCCTGTTCCCCTTCGCCGGCCACGCCAACGAGCGCCGAGTACCGCGCGTCGCCGGCCATGTAGAAATCGTTCGGGTTCGCCCCGTGATCCAGCAGCAGCCGCGCGATCGTGACGGCGTTTGCGAGCGTGGACGGGTGCGAAAATCGCGTGTAACAGAGATACAGGATCGGGGTCCAGCCTCGTGAGCCTCCCGGCTCGCGAGCCGCTTCGGGCCGTGCGGCAATCCGGCGCTCGACCTCGGCCAGCTCGCCACACACGACCGCCGTGTAGATGCTGTCGCGCGCTATCTCGGGATGCTGCGCCAGCAGACGCGCGGCCGCGCGGTCGCACATCCGGTGATCGCCGGCCCCGTGCGTGTGATGATCCCAGCAGGCGAACGAGAGAAACGTCGCGACCCGCTCCTCGTCGGTGCGTCCGCCAGTCGCCGCGATGCGCGCGTCCAGATCCTGGCGCTGCTCGAGTGATGCTTTGAGCGCGACCCAGCTCTCGAAACCGCGCTCGCGGGCCAGCGCGTGCTGCACGTCACGCAGTACCGGATTCGCGGGCGCTTTCGGATAGGCCTGTTCGAGCCGCGCCCGCGCCGTCGCGTCCTGTTCGCTAAGCGCTCTCAGCCAGCGCTTTGCTTCCTTCCGCAGATTGTCGAGGGAGCTCACGGGACACCTTCCTTCCGTTCACGCCTGGCGTCCGCTTGGTGCAGGCCGGAAGAAGGTTCGTTGTGGTGGTCGAACCAGGTTGGGTGGGAGTCAGGCTCCCTTGCCGCGGACAGGAGGCGCCCCAGCGCGCGCTCCGGTCAGTGTGAGATAGGAGCCCGCGCGCTGTCAATGTCACGCGCGGTGTCACGCGCGGTGCCGCTGGGTTGCTTCGCTTGCCGCGGTCCGCTGTCAGCTATCAGCTGCCACAATCCGAGCGAACTGAACCCCGCGGCGACTCCGCCGGAGTGGTTCTGGTCGGATCGGGCCGACCCCTGAGCTGCGCGACCGGCGAAGAAACCAAAACGCCTCTGAAGCGTTACCGAGCGGCGGCGGCGCTGATTCGCCGACACTGCCGTGACCATACGGCCGCGCAAACTGATTCCGGCTGTGGTTCAAACCATCCAAGTCGCCGCCTGGCCGTCAGGCAGGCCGCGGAAGAGGCGTTTTTCCGCGCAGCGAAGCGGGAGGCCCGAGACGACCGGAACCGCTCCGGCCGATTGACGGCCGCGTCCAGCGCAAAGGGGAAGCAGATAACGCCTACTTCACCTCGACCAGCACGCGACGGCCCGAGTACTTCACGTCCTTCGAGGTCCCCTCGGGCAACACCTGGACTCGGAACGTGCGCTCGGTTGCGACGTTGGTCGCACCCTCAGGCGCACCTGGTTCGATCGTGAGCTGGCCCGTCCGATCGTTCCACGCGATCCGCGTCCAGCTTCCGCGTCCCTTCACATACTCCTGACTGATCCCGTCATCGTCGTACAGTGTGAACTGTCCGTCGGCGCCGCGGTAGACCCTGAGGGTCGTCGGCTCGCTCACCGTCTGGCTCGTGTACTGCCGAACCGGATCGAATGGAACGATCGCGCCGGCGCGGACATAGATCGGCATCGTTGCGAGATCGACGGCGCGCGAGACGCTCTGGCCGCCCGTCAACTTCACGTTGGTCCACCAGTCGTACCACTCGCCTTTTGGCAGGTAGACGTCGCGCGACGAGGCGCCTTTGGTGAAGACCGGAGCGATCAGCAGATCGCGTCCCCAGAGGTATTCGCTGCCTGTGCCGCGTGCTCGCTCGTCGTCGGGGTAATGGAGCCACAGCGCGCGCATGAGCGGCAGACCAGCGTCCCGCGCCTCGCGCGCGAGCGTGTAGGTGTAGGGCAGCAGCTGATAGCGGAGCTCGGCGTACTTCTTCGCAACCGGCTCGATCGCCGGGTTGTTCATCTCGGACTGCAGGATATTTCGCCGGTCGTCGGGCGGAATCGGCGCGTTGGTGTTGTTGTTCTCGCGAGGCCCCTGATCGTTACTGCCCCAGCCCCAGGGCAACCGCGTCCACCAGGTGCGGCCGTGTGAGCGGAACGATCCGCAGAACGCCGCGAACTGGAACCAGCGCGCGTAGAGCTCGCCGGTCAGCTCGCTGTTGTTGTAGAAGCCGCCGATATCGGAACCCCAGTACGGCGCGATGCTGAGCGAGTAGTTCAGGCCGACGGCGATCTGCGCTTCGAGCGTCTTCCACGACGACTCGGTGTCGCCGGACCACACCCAGCCTCCCCACTGCGCGATGCCGGGATAGCCGTTGCGCTGCAGGCTCCACGGCCGGACGTTCGGCTGCGTGGAGAGCGAACCTTGGTAGTAGAGCTGGTGTCGCTTGATGCGCTCGTAGAGGTTGAACCAGTCCCCTTCGTCGGGCCAGAACGCATCGACGCCGGCGGTCACGAGTCCGAGATGCTGCTGCCAATAGGTCTGGATGTGCGAAGCGTCGACAGTCTCGTTCGCGAGCGGAGGAATCGTGCCGTGCAGCGTCGGCAGCTTGTCGCGATCCCACGGAACCATGTGGACGACGACCTTCACGTGGCGCGCGTGCATGTCGGCGAGCACGGTCTTGGGATCCCGCTTGAAGACGTCCGGGTTGAAGTCGAACGACGGCTGCTTCGTGTTCCAGCCGCGCGGGCTGAAGCCAGTCCCGAGGTAGATGACCGCGTCCACCGGGATCTGCTTCGATCGGAACGTGTCGATGATGCCGAGGAGCTGCGTCTCGTCCTCGAGCGTGCGATGCGACTGCATGTAACCGAGCGCCCACTTCGGCGGCATCGCCGCGGGTCCGGTGATGACCGAGAAGTCCTTCATCGCCTTCACCGGATCGTGCGCGTCGAAGACAAAGACATCGAAGAGCCCCGGAACGATCTCGTTTACCGGGGGCAATCCCTTGCCAAGCGCCTGCTGCTGGTTGCGCTCGTTCTGCGGCTGCGCATCGCCGGGTGTCGGCTTCCACGGCACGAACACGCCACGATCGCCGTTGCGCAGATCGACCCGCACCCACGGCGCCGACACGAAGATGCCCCAGCCGGCCGTGCCGAGCAGCATCGCGACTGGATTGCGCGATCCGTACATGTCGCTCTGCCACCGTGGCTCCATCGTGTCGAGCGATCCGCGCCGATCGAACTGCACCGGTTGCTCGCGCCACGCACGGCCCTGTGCCGGACGCGGACCACCTTCGCCCATGCCGAGCACCGGCTGCCCGTCGAGAGCGAACGACAGCGTGCCGTCGGTCTCGAACACGAGGGCCTGAACGGGCCGTCCAGCCGCGTTCTTGATCGTGACGGTCAGCGGCGCCGCTTTCACGTCGACGGTGAGCGCGCCGACAGTCCTCGATACAGAACCCGTGAACTCGCGCAGACTGATCACCGGCGCTGGGTACTTTCGATCGACGATGGCCGGACTCTGTGGAAAGTCGGGTTTGAAGGTCAATGGCCGCAGCGTCACGCGGACGCTGTGCTCGCCGGCGACGCTGATGTCGAGCTGCGCCGGTTCGCCCGCGGTCTTGATCGTCTCGGCCTGCGCGCTCGAGGATGCCAGCAGGGCAATCAGGAAGAGCGTCCGAATGGTCATACGAGGGCGTTCAGCGCGCGAGCTTCTTCTGCGCGTCAGCGACCCATCCGCGTTCGAGATCGCCGTCGCGCCACAAGCTGAGGAAGCGCGCATACTGCTCGCGCGCGCGGACGGCGTCGCCGCGGCGCTCGTAGATCTGCGCGAGGAGGTAGAAGCTGCGAGCGTAGGGGTCCATATCGAATTCACGCTCGTACCCTGACTGGAGCCGCTCGAGGAGCGGCGCCGCATCGGCGTCTCGACCCGCTTTGATGCACGCCGACGCCGCGTCGAACAGCAGACCGGGATGGGACGACGGCGGTCCTCCGGGCGAACCCTGGGGCGGCAGCATCTTCACTGCCGCCATCAAGCCGGTCAGTGCAGCGTTTGTATCCCCGCGGATGAGCGCGACCTGTCCTCTCGCCCACTGAACGCGGCGATTCTCCCTGTCACTCGGCAGCACCTTCGCGCGTGTCTCGAGCTCCGCGAGCGTCTTCTCGGCCTCGGCATTCCGGCCTGTCGCTGCTCGTGCGATCGCCAGGAGGCGAAGGGTCTCGAACTCCGCCTCGCGCCCGCGGGCGTCGACGAGAGCAAGCTCCGCCTGCGCCAATGCGAGCGCTGGCTTGCCCTGTCGAAGCAGCGTGAGGACCTGTCGGTTTCGTGCCCCCGCCCGCGGCTGCGGTGCCAGTCCATCGAGGTGAGCGGCGCGGTCGAGGAGTGCCAGGTTCGATTGACCCTGCCCCCGGGCAGCGGCAACCTGCGCCGCGAAAGTCAGGCTCAGAAATCGTGGAAACGGGCTCGCCGACCGAGACATTTCATCAGTCACCTTCTCGACGTCGGCCCATCGATCCTGCAGCATCGCGACCGACGCCTGGTCGATCTTGGCGACGAAATCGAGCGGGTCCAGGGCCACGGATTTCTCGAATGCGACGCGTGCGTCATCCAGGCGCTTGTCGGCAATGAGCGTTGTGCCCAGCGTCCGATAGCTAATTGCATTCTCCGGTTGGCGTCGAACGAAGTCGTCTGCGACCGCGCGCGCCCGTTCGATGTTGCCTGTTTCCACGAGCATGGACGCGAGGTTCTCGTACGATGTTGGATTGGACGTGCCCCGCCGCAGCAGCTCCTCGTACTGCTCGATGGCCTCAGGGTAGCGCTCCAGCTCCATATAAGTCAGCCCGAGATTGTGCCGCGAGGCCTGGTGCTCCGGGTGCAGTTTGAGACCCTGTTCATAGGCTGCGATGCTTCGACCGACCGTTTCCGGTCGCGTGCCGTAATAGAAGCCCTCGATGTAGTAGCGTTCGCGGTCGGTGAGCCGGCCGGTCAGGTCCAGCGCGCGCTTGGCATATTCGTCGCGCTTGTCGAGCTGACGGAGGTTGTTGTTCACGACTGCGAGCTTGGCGTACGCCATCGCGAAGTTTGGGTCGATCTCGATGGCCTTCTCGAGGAGCGGCGCGGCCTGCGGAAACAGGCCACGCTCGTGGAAGCTGATGCCTTCTGCGTAATAGCGATATGCCTCGATGGACGACGTGGTGATTTCCGTGACCCCGCGGTCGAGTCCCGCCTCCGTCGAACCCGACTCAGGCCGGCGGACGAGCGGCCCGCGTGCCGCGGCCGCCGCCGTAGCCAGCGTCGTCTTGAAACGGCGCGTGAGCTCGTCTACCAGGGTGAAGAGGCTCGATTCGCCAGGGCCCTCGACCCGTTCGGATCTCACGATGCGACCGGTTTGTGCTTCCTGAAGCCGCGCGCTGATCCGGATGGTACCCCCTGCTTTGACGTAGCTGCCCACAAGTACCTTGTCCACGGCGGCACGTCGCGCGATCTGTTGAACGACATCGGCCGAAATCACGCGATCGTCCGACCGTCTCAGCTCCTGCAGGATCTGCACGAGCCGATCGGTGCCGATGACCTCGAAGTCGGTCGACTGCGAAAGATCGGTGACCATCATGTCGGTCAGGCCCGTCCGCATCCAATCGAGTGACGCGTCACCGGTGTTGTTATCGAAATAGAGCACCGCCACCGACGGTTTGCCCGACGCGCTCGCCGGCGGCTGGGTCCGTCGTCCTGACCACCACAATCCGGCGGCGATCGCGAGGGACGCCGCCACCGCGGCTCCGACGAGCACGATCGGCCGGCGGCCGCGGGTCGCCGATCGGTCCGCGGCAGCCGTGGTGATGGTGCCCGACGATGAGGATTCGA
>DATAEK010000161.1:0-1543 GCA_036258055.1 Vicinamibacterales bacterium | reverse complement strand
GCCTTGTCACCCTCTCCGGCCTCATTGGCGGCGGAAACCGGGGGAAAACGAAGCGGGCCGCCGACACCAACGCACTCCGACGTGGCTCAACGCACACGAGATCAGCGACTTAACCTTCCACGACAGTCACCCGGTGTGCGTCCGTAAACGTCGATGTTTTTTGAGGTCTTGAGCCCGACGTATCACATTCCTATCACAATTGACTCGCCCACTTAGAGCGGTCGGTCCCTGTATTCCTTCGTGTTCGTCACACTGTCTCCTGAGCCGGCGCGTTGCTCTTGCCTTGGACACGACGAGTTGCCTCCTGGAGAGAGAACGTCCTCGGCTGACGCTGATGGAGCGGCAAGAATGCGTCGGGTCCTCTGTTTCGCAGTGCAGTAGAGCTGACGCTCACTTTCCTTGATACTTAGGAAGCCGCCCCTCGGCTTCCGCACGCCGCCCTTCGACGAAGTCCTCAGTCCTATAGAGTGCGGCGTACTGCGCGCCAAGCTTTGAGAGCGCGGCGGCTTCCACCGGATCGACGTACTGGTGCGCGGACGTCAGCGTCGCCGTGATCGACAGCGGCGCGCACGCCGCGATCTTGCGCGCGATCGCGATGCCGGCGTCGAGCGCGGCTTCTGGCGTTGCCGCAATCTGCTGCGTGATGCCCATCCGGTACGACTCCTCGGCGGTCCAATGGTCGCCGGTCAGCATATAGCGCATCGCATTGCCCCACCCCGCCTCGCGGACGAAACGCACCGTCGCGCCGCCGCCGGGAAAGCGGCCGTGCGTGTTCTCATCCTGCCCGAATCGCGTGTTCGCCGAGGCGACGCGGACATCGCTCGCGAGGTAGATCTCGTGTCCGAGATTCCACGTGTCGCCGTGCGCCACGACGACGACCGGCTTCGATCGATGCGGCGGGGAGTTGCCGAGCACATCGAGCGTCGGCGTGGTGCTCACCGGGCGTTGCCCTGAAATGATCCCCGCCTGCGCGGCGTCGACGTCAATGCCGCGCGAGAAGTTCTCGCCGTGGCCGAAGAGCACGAGCGCACGGAGCGACGCGTCGTGCTCGTACTGATAGTACGTCGCGGCCAGCCGCAGCCGCGTCGGCGGATCGATCCGGTTCTGAATGAACGGGCGGTTGAGCCCGACCAGCACGATGTCGCCGCGACGCTCCACGGTTACGGTCACCGACGGACCGAGCGGCACGTCGGCGAGCGTCGTCGCCTGCTCCGCCGGCGGCGGCTGACCCTGCGCCCGAGCCGTCGCGGCCACCGCGAGCATGGCAGTCCCCTTGATAAGCGCGCGGCGTCCGACCACTCTCGGCGATGTGTTCTGCATCATGTGCCTCACCGCAATGTTCGGTAGATTACCGCGATGGCTGATAACCAATGGCCTGCTCGACCTGCGCGATGAGCGATTGTGCGTCGCTCACGATCGCCTCCCGTTCTTTCTGGCCGACCGGCACGATCATCATGCCGTCGGGTCCGACGCGGTTGATGAAGACGAACGCGCCGCGCACGCCCCCGATGTCGCTGTCGGTCAGATTCGGTCCATAGAACAT
>DATAEK010000150.1:0-9791 GCA_036258055.1 Vicinamibacterales bacterium | reverse complement strand
GGTGTCACCGTCGTGTCGAAGGCGATGAGCTTCTGGTTGTTCGTGACGTTCAGGATCTCGACTTTCACCCACGGGCTGGCCGTGCGGAAGACTGGAACCTGATAGGTCGCGGCGAAGTCGAGCAGCGCGAAGCCGGGGAACGTCTGCAATCCGCGTTCGCCGAAGAACAGGGTCTGCAGGCCGCCGTTGGGCAGATTCGCATATCCCGGATTGCGCGCAAGCTGGATGTCGGACAGCGGCACGTCGGTCGCGAACAGACTGTACGCCGTGCCCGAGTCGATGCGCACGATGGGGGCAAGGTCGACGGACCCGAAGCGTCCGAGCGGTTGGTTGTAGATCGCCCAGAGCCGCACCTTGTTACGCTGGAAATCATCCAGCTTGCCGATCGGGAAGTTCCGCGACGGCACGAGGATCTCCGGGTAGTTGCCGATGTCGGAGCTCACGGCCGGCTGGTTCGGCGCCTCTCCCTCGAAGTTGCCTTCGTCCTTCAGTTGAATCGTCCAGTGCCCTTCCAGCTGCAGTCGCGGCGACGGCCGGAAGTTGGCCTGCATCAGCAGCGCCTGATACTTTCGCTGCGGCGCATCGCTGTTGCGATAGACGACGTTGTCGAACGTGCCCAAGTCCATGCCGTCGAACGTGACATCGGTCTTGCCGCTCGCGGTCGGATCGTCGATGAAATCCTCGATGAAGTTGTGGTACGAGCGGTTGACGTAGGTGAGCTTCGCGAGACCTCGCTGCCCCAGCCGGTGTCCGGCCGAGACCGAGAACTCGTGCGTGACCGGTGAGGAGAGCCCCGGCTCCAGGAAGATGTTCGCGGTGGGAAAGAATCCGGCGATGATCGAGTAGTTCGACAGGTCGAATCCGGGCGCGAAATCGCGGCCCTGTCCGGCCGGGCCGTTGTACTGGTAGATCACCTCCGCCGGATTGGCGACCGGCGAGTTCCGCCCGATCTGCGCCTCGTTGTACTTGCCCGCGTAGTGCGCGTAGGTCGCCTGCAGAATCAAGCCCCCGTCACCCTTCACGTCGTAGGTCGCCGCCAGGCGCGGCACGATCGTGTTCGTATCGACACCGATGATGCCGCCGGTCGCCTCGCTCTTCACCGTTTCGTAGCGAACGCCGAGGTTCAGCGAGAGCCTCGGACTGACCGCCCAGTTGTCCTGCGCGTAGAACGAGAGCGTCCGCACGTCGAGGTTCGCGCCTCGCGTGGCCAGCCAGTTCTCGAGCTGCGACACGCCGGGCACGAATGTCGGGATGATCCGGCCGCTTGCATCGACTGCGGGCGTTCCGTCGGCCGCGGGGAGGTAGTCGGTGTCGAACACGTATCCGGTCGCGCTCTGTGAATTGCCTCCCGTCTGATTCGATTTGAAGTGCTCGAAGCCACCCTTGATGTCGTGGGAGCCCCACTTCGGGGTCGTGAGGAAGTACGACAGGCTCCCGGCGTACTGGAAGTTGTTCCGGTCCTCGGGATCCGTCGCATCGAAGTACGGGCCGTTGTAGTGCAGTACCCCCGGCACGCCCGCTGCCGCACCCTGCGTGATGAAGGGAGACTCGTGGATGTCGGGGTTCGTGCCCCCGCTTCCGACGAAGGACTCCGTCTTTCGCGAGACCTGGAAATTGGCGAGCAGCTTCGATGACAGGACGCCGTTGTAGCTGGCCACGATCAGGTCATTCGGGAACGTCGGGTTTTCGGCGACGTGCGGATCGATCGAGAACGGGAACGGCACCCGCGTCTGATCGGTGTGATCGCGGATATAGTTCGCCTGCAGCTGATGGTTTTTGGCGAGCGTGCCTGTGCCCTTGATCTCGAAGCGGTTGTTGTTCGTCGTCGTATCGAAGGGCAGGTTCGTCTGCGGCAGCGTCTGCGACTGGCTGGTGTCCTGCCACCGGCCCGCGGCGAAGAACCACAGCCGATCGCGGACGATCGGGCCGCCGAGGGTCGCCTCGTAGTTCTGGTTCATCTTGCTGGGACGTTCGATGCCGTCGGCCTTCTCACGCGGCGTTTCCTGCGACCAGGCCGCGTTCGAGAAGTTCGAGCGGAAGCTGCCGGAGAACGTGTTGCCGCCGCTTTTCGTGACCATGTTGATCACGCCGCCCGAGAAGCGGCCGTACTCGGCCGAGATGCCCGACGTCATCACGGTGGTCTGCTGGATGGCGTCCTCGATGAACACGTTGATCGGCGATCCGAACAGGTTGTCGTTGATGTCGACGCCGTTGATCATGAAGACGTTGTCGTAGGCGAAGCCGCCCGAGATCGTCACCTGACTGGTGTTCGGCGTGTTGGCGGTCAAGCCGGGTGCCAGCTCCGCGATGAGCGCGGGTGTTCTGCCAGTCGGCAGATCACTGATCGTCTTCGTGTCGTAGTTCGCCCCGACGGTCGGTGACGTCAGGCCGGCGGTCTTGACTTCACCCTTGACGGTGACGGTCTCCTGCACGCCGCCGACGGAGAGAGAAACATTCGCGACCGTTTGCCGGCCGAGCTCGATCACCGTCTGCTGGGTCTTCGTTCCCATCCCGCTCAGCTCGAACGTGACTTCATACGTGCCTGGGGGCAGCGCCCTGATCACGTAGGATCCGTTCTCGTCCGACACCACGGTGCGAAGCCCCTGCAGCGCAGGACTCTTCACCGTGATCGTCACACCCGGCAGCACCAGACCGTCACTCGACGAGATGGTGCCCGTCAACTCACCCGTCTGGACGCCCTGTGCGGTGGCGACCGCAGCGACCGTCAGCAGCGACACTAGTGCGAGCGCCAGACGTTTCATTACCCGCATGATTACCTCCGTGGACTCAGTTCTGTTCTGGTTCGACGAAAGGCAATCCGTGTTCCGATCGCTGCGCGTGTGACGAAAAGACAGCCCGCACCATGTCGCGACTGCTGGTCACGCTCGCGCCAGGATTCGTCACGCGCGATCTCGAGCAACGCGCCGACTCAGGTGAGACGATTTGGATGTGTGATGCGTGCCGTTGAAGTCGCCGGATCGCAGACGCGGACCACCGCGTGATTGGTGTTATCGAAGGATCGTTTCGAGCGAGGTGCGAATGGCGTCGGCCATCAGGCGATAGCCCCGCGGAGACGGGTGCAGCTCGTCGGGGGAATCAACGAGTCGATCCTGATTGCCCGGGCTGGCGACAGCGAGCCGAGTGTCCACGAACGTCACCGGCGTCTTGGAACCCGGCTTCGATTGTTCGCGAATCCACGCATTGATGCGGTGCATGCGATCGTTCTGATCGCCGGTCGCGGTGTTGTACGGAATGATCGATCCGGCGACGATTGGAATGCCGGCGCTCGCGGCGCGCGCGTACATCCGCGCGAGCTCGGCCGTGACGTCATCGACGCTGCGACCCTGATACACGTCGTTGACGCCGGCGATGATTACGACGGCCTTCGGTCTGGCCTCGATGACGTCGCGGTCGAATCGCGCGGCAATCTGATCGCTCCGCTCGCCGTTTACACCACGGTTCAGCACTTCCCACTCCGGATGCGACTGCATCAGCCAGTACGCATACTGGCTGGTCTCGTCTCCCCGTCCACGCGGCGGTGCCTCGATGGGCGATTTCCACGCGGGTGTGCCGGCGGTCGTCGAGTCGCCGAGCGCGACGATGCGGATTTTCTGTGGCATGGAAGTCTGGGGCGTACTGGGTGTACTGCCGAGGGCCAGCGCGAAGAGACCGGCGACCGTTACGGCCGTCCTGACCGCGAAGCGCGCAAGAGTCGACATGACAGCAGCACGCCGCCGCACCGTCCCGTTACTTCTGGAAGAGCGCGGCGGACGCGGCCCGCTCCTTCTGCAGCTTCGCCGCGGTCTTCTCGACGTCGCGCATCACCCGCAGGACGTTCTGACCGAGGATCTTCTTGACCTCATCGTCCTTATAGCCGCGTCGCAGCAGCTCGGCCGTCAGCGCCGGATACTTCGAAACGTCCTCGAGCCCATCAGGCACGCTCGTGATCCCATCGAAGTCGCCCCCGAGCCCGATGTGATCGATGCCGGCGATCTGCCGGATGTGATCGATGTGGTCGGCCGCGTCCGCAACGGTCGCGTGCGGGGCCGGGTTCGCTTTGGTCCACGCATCCACGCCGGCTTTGACGGCGTTGGCGTCGTTCGGATTCTGCTGCTTCAACCGGTTCTCCTCGTCGGTCTGCTGCTTGTTCCAGGCAGCGACCTTCGGCGAGAGAAACCCCGGGACGAACGTCACCATTACGACGCCATCGTTTTTCGGCAGCAGCTTGAGGATGTCATCCGGCACGTTGCGGGGGACGTCGTTCAGTGCGCGCGACGACGAGTGGGAGAAGATGACCGGTGCTTCGGTGACGCGGATCGCGTCCGCCATCGTGTTGGGCGAGACGTGCGACAGATCCACGAGCATCCCCAGCCAGTTCATCTCATGCACGACCTGCTCGCCGAATGGCGACAGCCCGCCGAGCGCGGGCGTGTCGGTCGCCGAATCGGCCCACGGGATGTTCTTCGAGTGTGTCAGCGTCATGTACCGCGCGCCCAGCCGGTAGAACATGCGCAGGGCGCCGAGCGAGTTGTCGATCGAGTGCCCGCCCTCCATGCCGATGAGCGACGCGATCTTCCCCTTCTTGAAAATGCGCTCGACGTCGTCGGCGGTCAGCGCCAGCTCGAACGTGTCCGGATACTTCCGCATCATCCGATGGACGATGTCGATCTGCTCGAGCGTCGCGGTGACGGCGCCTTGACCCTGGAGGTCGGCAGGCACGTAGACCGACCAGAACTGTCCGCCGACCCCGCCAGCGCGGAGCCGCGGGATGTCGGTCATGATCGAGGGCTGCGGCTTCGTGATGTCGAGCTTGTCGAGGTCCCGCTGTGCGTTCTCGCGGAGCGCCCACGGATAGTCGTTGTGGCCGTCGATAAGGGGGACTTGCTTGTGGAGCGCGTGAGCGCGCTCGAGCAAGGCGGCATCACCCTGGGTCTGGAAGGTCGTCATGGGCGCGAGGAGAAGGAGGACGAGCGTTGCGCGTAACAGCATGATGGGTTCACCGGATGTCGTGCCGGGGACCCCGGATTATGTCACGGCGTCCCGGGCGTCCCTGGCTTGGGGTAAGGTCCCGATTCACGGATCCTGGCCTCAGAATCACCGCCTCGAGCTCTCACCCGATCCGCCGAAATCGGACTTGACTGGTCGGAGTTGGCCGCGATACGCTTGCAAAACGAGATCAGTCTCATTATCGAGGGTAGGGCAGGCCGATGCTGCAGGCGTTCGTCGTTACGTTGCGTGAGGGACTCGAGGCGTTTCTGATTGTTGCAATCAGCCTGGCCTACCTCAAGAAATCCGGTCGGACTTCACTCATCCCCGCCGTTCATTG
Source organism: Vicinamibacterales bacterium (assembly GCA_036258055.1). Taxonomy (GTDB): domain Bacteria; phylum Acidobacteriota; class Vicinamibacteria; order Vicinamibacterales; family 2-12-FULL-66-21; genus DATAEK01. The sequence goes on along the minus strand of DATAEK010000150.1, from coordinate 4,465 downwards.
GGGCATCGGCGTCGCCATCCTCCTGAGCATTGGTGCGGGGGTCCTGCTGGCTCAGGCCGCGAACCAGGCGCTGTGGGAAGCCGTCCTGGCGATTACCGCGGCCGTTCTGGTCGCCTCTCTGACCGTGCACATGTGGCGCGCGGGCCGGCACATGAAGCGCGAGATCGAGGGCAAACTGGAGGCGTCGTCGGTCAAGACGGGCGCAGCGGCGTTCCTCGGCGTGTTCTTGTTCACCCTCCTGATGATCACTCGCGAGGGGATGGAGACGGCCCTCCTGATGAACGCACTGATCTTCCAGCTCCGTTCCCCCCACATCGTGACGGGCGCGGTCGGCGGAACGATCGTCGCCGGGTTCATCGCGTGGCTCTGGTCCCGATACGGCCATCGCGTGAACCTCGCCCGCTTCTTCCAGGTCACCGCCGTATTCCTCTTCGTGTTCGTCGTTCAGCTGCTGATCTACGGCTTCCACGAACTGACCGAAGCCAACATCTTTCCCGGCAGTCAGCCGTGGCACGACATGACCGAGCCCTACGGCCCTGACGGCGTCTACGGGCAATACCTCACCTATCTCCTCGTCGCCATGCCGCTCGCGTGGCTGGCCATCTCGAGCTTGCTCTACAAGGGACGTTCCGAACGATCGCAGGCGGCCTGACGGCATTATTCAGTTTGTCGTGGGCGCCCCCCACGACCTGCCAGCGCTTCGCTTCGCTCGCGCCGCTGATCAGGGACCACCGGGCGCTTGTCCGCCATCAGCCTGTCCGGATCGCGCAGTAAAATGCCGCATGGCTGACGCTCCGCCGAAGAAACCGCCGGCGATCGTCGAACTGGTCTGGGAACACGACCTCGTGTTCGGTGGCCGGTCAGGCGAGATCTGCATGACGCTCGACAGCGCGGCGCGCGAAGGTCCGTCACCGGTGCAGGCGCTGGTTTTTGCGCTCGCGGGATGCATGGCCATGGACGTCGTCCACATTCTCAAGAAAGGGCGCCACGATCTCAGAGGGCTGCGAGCGGATCTGGTGGGGGAGCGGGCGCAGGAGGAGCCGCGACGCGTGATTGCGGTCGATGTGCGCTTCACGATCACCGGCAACGTTCCCGGCGATCTGGTCCAGCGCGCCATCGATCTCTCCCGCGAGAAGTACTGCTCGGTCTGGCACTCGATGCGCCAGGACATCCCGATGACGACGTCGTTCCAGGTGACGTCTGGTCTGTGACGATCCCGCATCATGAGCGACGCGCGTCAGGTCTCGCCAGTTCCTGACGGACGGTTCCGAGGCCCCGACACGCCCCAGGGCACACGCCTTCGCCGTCGATACCTCGATTGGATGCGCGGCCTGGCCGTGCTCATCATGATCGAGGCGCACGTCATCGATAGCTGGACGGGCGGCTACAGCCGGGCGACGCAGGCATTCCGCCGCTCGCTCGTGCTTGGCGGTTTTGGCGCGCCACTCTTCCTGTTTCTGGCGGGGGTCGCGGTAGCGCTCTCGGCCGGGTCGAAGGCGAGGCGATCGGGTGACGCGGGAGCAGCCTCACGCGCCGTTCAATGGCGCGGAGTCGAAATCTTCGGCCTCGCGTTCCTCTTCCGTCTGCAGGCGTTGATCCTCGGCTGGGCGCCCGTGCGTACGCTCCTGCGCGTCGACATCCTCAACATCATGGGACCGTCAATCGCGGCTGCCGCCGCACTCTGGGGCGCGGTACGAACGCTTCCTCAACGGGTCCTCGCCTTCGCGGTCGCGACAACGGCTCTTAGTTTCCTGACGCCACTGATTCGAAGGCTGCCGTGGCTGGCGATCCTGCCGGATCCCATCGAGGCGTACATCCGGCCAGTTCGCGGCATCAGCAGCTTCGTGCTGTTCCCGTGGGCTGCATTCGTGTTTGCCGGCGCACTCGTGGGAGTGCTGATCGACGAAACCCGCACAAGCGAAGCCGAACGTCGGCTCAACATCGCGCTGGGGATCGCGGGTGGTGCGACCGCCGCGATTGCCTACTGGTGCTCGTTCCGCCCGAATCCATACCTGCGATCGGATTTCTGGACGTCGTCGCCGAGCTTCTTCTTCATGCGGGCGGGATTCATGACTGCCGCCATTGGGTTCGCGTACGCGTGGCAATTGCGGCCCGGCGGCGCCGACAAGTGGAGCCCGATGGTCCAGCTCGGCCGAACGTCGCTGTTCATCTACTGGATTCACGTCGAGATGGTCTACGGCCTCATCTCGCTGCGGCTCCACCAGTCGCTGACACTGACGCAAGCGTGGATCGCGTGGGGGCTCTTCTCCGGCTTCATGCTGCTCTGTTCGATCGCAAAGGATCGATTCGTGGGGTGGTGGGCGGTCCGGCGTCAGCGCGGCACTCGCGCGACGCCGGCAACAGCCGGCTGAGTCGGGGCAGCGGCGTCGCAGCTGACTACCATGCCACGGCTCAGCTGTCCTAACGAAGCCGGTGTGGTTTGAACTGTCGGCCTTTTCGGTGTGATTTCTGTCGGAGACCATTGGCAATGACATTGCGGCTTCCTGATCGTCAGGAGGCGACATGCCCTCGAAAGTCCTCACACTCCCCGCGTGGTTGTCAGATGAATTGAACCTGCTGACCTATCTCACGGCAACTCACCCCGGACATCCGTATTGGGCTGACCTGCTGGACGCAGTTGCGCTCGTGACCAGCTGGTTGCTGGTCGCCGCCGCGGTTTTCGGTGTTGGCGCAGTGCTCATCGACGCGGTCTTCCGGCTCTGAGCAGTCGGGCCCTCGTGGCCCAGGTTGGATAGGAACACATCCGATTCGCCCGCCTGCCGCCGATAATCATCAGCCCTTCAGCGGCTTACACGGTGAACGCACCAGTGTGCGGAAGCCCTTGAGATTCTGCAGCGGACGCACTATAAATCGCACGGCGCGACAAACGTCGAAAACAACCCGAAGCGAACCGCGCGGACCCGCGACCGACGAGCTCTCCGCAAGCTCGACCAAACGTACAGGACAATCTGCTCATGATTAGCGTTGCCGCGATTCGAATGCAGCAGTTCGGTGTGCAGTTCTATCAGGCGTCACTGACCGCAAGCGACATCGACAAGCTCGTCCGTTTCGAGGTGTTGAGTTACGGCGAACAGGCCCAGCCGGTTCGCGGGGGCCGCCGCAAGGCGCCGCCGACACCGAGTAAGGTCAACTGGGACCTGCTCGAGCGGCGCATCGCGTCGAGCGAGAAGGCCTATCAGCGGCAGATCATCCGACGGAAAATCGACGAGCTGGTCCAGTACTACGAGCAATGCCGTCAGGCCCGTGACCTGCCGTCGATTCCAGGCGCGGTCATCATCTCGTGCGACGAGCCACTCAAGTTCGAGCCGGCCGAGCCGGACGCATCGGTGGGGATGTTGAAAGTGCCGGAGCGCGAGGGCATCCTCCGCGCGATTGACGGCCAGCATCGGCTCCTGGCGCTGCATGCCGACATCGATCGCTTCGGCGACGAGCCATTCACCGTGCCCGCCGTCATCTTCGACCGGCTGCCCGAGGATCACGTCGTCCAGATGTTCGTCACGATCAACGCCAAGCACACCCGCTTGAACGCGTCACATCTCGTGTCGCTTTCCGGCCGCCAGTTGTACCGGGACGAGAGCCTGGCCGCAGCCCACGATATCGTCCGCGCGCTCAACGATCGGGAGGACTCGCCGCTCTACGGGGAGATCAAGTTGCTCGGCGTCGGAAGCGGCCGCGTGGCACAGGCTCCGCTCGCGCAGGAACTGAAGAAGCTCTTTGCCGCCGAGGCGTTTGGTCCCGGTCGAAAGGGAGAGGCATTCCGGGAAGAGTCGAAGAAGTTCTATGTCAACTACCTGAAGCAGGTAGCGCTGGTCTTCAACGCGGCCTGGAACGGCCGCAAGTACAGCATCAAGAGCGCAACGGCGCTGCGCGCGTTCGTGCGGGTCGCGCCGGACGTCGTGCGCCGCCTCGATCAGGAACACGCGGACCGCACCGACTTTCGCGCGATCGGGCGCGTCATCGCACCGTGGGGACGGCGGATTGGCGATCTGCGGTTCGAGACCGAAGGTGCCTGGAAGCGTTCCGGGACAACCGTGGATTCGCTGGCGAAGGAACTCCGGTTGGCGTTGCAGTATCCGGAGGGCGCGGCAGTGTGATCGCGACTCGCGGCAATAAAAAAGGGGCATCGCCACAATGACGATGCCCCCGGTATTTGCGGGCGACCCGGCTCCCCAGCAACTCACGGCTCCCTGCCGTAAATATCAGGCCGCCTGCACCACCCTATAGAGCAAGCGGTGTACCGCTGGATTTCCTGAGCTTTTATGCGTCTATGGGCCACGCCGCTCCCGCTCAGACCACGGAAGTGTGGGGTCGATTACAATTTTGATCGGCGATTCTTGCGGTGCCTCCGGCCGCGGATGGCGTGGGCCGTTTTTGTTGCGTTCGTCACAATTCCCGCCCGGGCCGGCGCCCAGGATTCCGGTGTTGTGACGGGCCACGTTGTCGA
>DATAEK010000149.1:0-8426 GCA_036258055.1 Vicinamibacterales bacterium | reverse complement strand
ATGCCAAGACGATCGACCGCGTCGAGCATCTGGCCGACGTTGGCGTCCATTTCCGCCAGCATGTCTGCCCAGTCGCCATTGCCCGTCTTGCCCGCGAACGCGGGATTCGGTAGCGTCGGCAGGTGCGGCTGTGTAAGCGTGGCGTGGGCGAAGAAGGGCTTCTTCGCCTGCGTCTGCCGCTCCATGAAGGAGACCGTGCGGCGTGTGATCTCCGCATCCATCAGTCGACGCTGTTCGAGGTCGTAAACCTTCACGTCGCGGCTCTTTTCGCCTTTCCGGCCCTCCATGATCTGTTCCGGAGGCATGATGCTTGGCGAGTACCCGGGAGACGAGGGCCACAACGCCTCGTCGGTGGTGCGGGGAATGCCGTACCACTCATCGAACCCTTGATCGTTGGGAAGTCGACCGTTCTGACTCCCGAGGTGCCACTTGCCGTAGAGCGCCGTCGCGTATCCCGCCGTAGAGAGCGACTCCGCCATCGTCACTTCCCACTGCGTCAGTCCGTCGGCGACACCGCCGAACGGAACCGAGTGCGTGCCCGAGCGGATGGCGTAGCGGCCGGTCAGGATCGCCGACCGGCTCGGTGTGCATTGCGCTTCCATGTTCATGTTGGTGAGGCGCAGCCCTTCGCTCGCGAGCTTGTCGATGCGCGGCGTCGGGGCACCGCGAGTGGCGCCACCCCCGTAGGCACCGAGCTCGCCGTAGCCCAGGTTGTCGACCAGCATGAAGAGAATGTTGGGCTTTGACGTGCCCTGCGCTTGCGCGACCAGAGATGAATCGACGGATTCGGTCGTGCCGAGCAGCCGATTGGCGACGGCACCGGCGCCGGTCGTCTGAAGAAACGCGCGCCTGCTCAACATGACGATCTCTCCTAGAACACCAGCCGCAACCGCACGGCCGGCACGATGGCGGTCTCCGCCGCTGGGCGGTTCGGCCGAAGGATCTGCAGATCACCGGTCAGCTGGAACCACGCGGTGAGGTGGAGGTTGTAGAACATTTCGAGTTGGTGCTCGACCTGGAGGCGGCCACCAATCGGCAGCAGATCGAGGTTGTCCTTCAGCACATCGCTCATGTCGGTGTACCCGTACGACAGCCCGAACTCATCGCGCGGGCGACTGGCAATGAGACCGTTGCCGCCCAGGCCGACGTCGAAGAACGTCGTGACCGGACTCGTCGCCTGATCGGCAAAAGAGAGTTGCCCGAAGAACCCCCAGCCATCTCGGGCCGCGCGTTCAACGACGTACTGTCGGAAGGTGTAGTTCACGGACCACGACCCCCGTTGCGGCTCGACGGGATTGATCGGCGGCCCCGGGATGATCGCTTGGCGAATCGCATCGAACGGCGTGTAGGCCTTGGTGGTGATCGCGCCGCCAAAGGTGTGTTTGGCGGTCTTGCCGAAATATTTCGCCGACAGATTGAGTGCCGGCGCAAACGTCACGCCGTCGGCAAACAGGTCCGAGAGGCCGGGGTCGGTCGAATGATCATTCGGATCAAGGAGCGAGAACGTGAAGAACGGCTCGCCGCCGCGAACGTATGCGAGGTTTACGGCATTGGTGATGAGCGGCACCTGACGCAGCACCGTCAACGGACCAATTTGCGCGAGGTTGAGGAATCGCTCGGTGCCGCCACCGGCGAAGAAATCCTCGTCGAGGGCGTCGACGAGGTTGTAGCGGCCGAACGAGAGCACGACCAGTTTGCCCTCCTTCAGGTTGACCGGAAACAACTTGGTGACATTCACGGCGGTGACCGCGAATACCGTTCCGTCGCTGCCTGGGATGATAGCCGCCGTATTGACGGGGCTGATTGTGCCGGTACTGGTCACCAGCGGTCCGCCAAACCGGACTTCGGCCTTGATTTCCGCAGACCAGTAGTTCCACCCCGCCAGTTTTCCGAAGTCGAAGTCGACCTTGGCCTGCGCGGTGCCGTTGTATTCGCTGCTGGTTCCGGTGCCGCCCGACGACACGCCCTGATAGAACTGCGTCAGCGAACTCGCCAGGTCGACACCTTTGTTCTTCCATGTCGTTCGAGCGCCGTTCCAGTCGCCGGTCAGTACGTCACGATGAAGGATGTCGGGGGCAGGAGCCGGCGGTTGCGCAGCCGCCGCTTGCGCGGCCCTCCCGGGGCGGTTGCCGGCCGCAGAGGCGCCAGTCGAAGCGACCGGGGCACCAGCGGATGGCGGGAGCGACTCCTGGCCGTACGCCGGCAACGGCCCTAGGACCGCGAGGGCGATGCTCAGGCGCCAAACAGCGCGCGTGGCAATCCACCTCGCGTTCGTTCCTCGAGTCATTGCCGCGCCATCGCGAGGTTAAATCGTTCCTCCGCACCGATCAGGTGGTCGGCGTCCTTGGCCGCAGCATCGACATCGATTTGCACCCACTGCACCTTGCCGTTGAACGCGTTGCCCTTCGGGCCGTAGTCCTCCGACACGGGCTCGCCGGCGTCGCCGCCGATATCAAGCGTCTCGTCCATCGAAAACAGGAAGCGGTGGGTGCGCTCGACGCGTCCCTCACCGACCGCGTTGCCGTCCACCAAGAGCGTGACGGCGCCGCCCTTGCCAATGCCGCCGTCGTAGACGAACTCCATCCGTACCTGATGCTTGCCGGCAGGAATCGGCGATGTCGCGGACACGTAGTACCGCACGATGCCCACGTGGTTGTAGCAGTACTTCAACTTGCCGTCGTGCGCGTAGACACACCAGCCGCCCATGTTGCCGCCCTGGGCAACAATCACGCCCTTCGCGCCCAACTCCGGCACTTCGATTTCCGCCGTCACCGAGTGCGACTTGTTCTTGGTGTTGATGACGGAGTTCTCCTGCAGGCGGCGCATCCCCGGAAAGAGGAGCTGCGTGGCGCCGTGCACGACGGCCGGTCGACCGGCGAGATCCGGGTTCGCACGCTCGACCTTGCGGTCGTCGAGTGGGAACACGTTGTATTTCGTCGCTTCCAGCTCGAACAGGCGCTTGAGATGGGCAAGTTTTTCGGGCTGCTCCTTGGCGAGGTCGTGTGCCTGCGACCAATCCGTCTTCGTGTCGTAAAGCTCCCACACGTCGGCATCGAGTGCCGGCTGTTCGGCGGCCATGACCCAGGGCGGGTTCCCATGCCGCGTGACGGCAGTCCAGCCCTGATGGTAAATGCCGCGATTGCAGAGCATCTCGAAGTATTGCGTCTCGTGTCGCTCCGCCGCTGTCGCGTCGTCGAACGAGTACGCCATGCTGACGCCGTGCAAGGGCTCCTGCAGAACCCCATTCACCAGCGTCGGATGCGGGAGTCTGGCGACCTCGAGGATCGTCGGCGCCACGTCAATCACGTGATGGAACTGCGAGCGGATCTCCCCCTTTGCTTTGATGCCCTTCGGCCAGTGCACAATCGCGCCGTTACGCGTGCCGCCGAAGTGGGACGCGACCTGCTTGGTCCACTGGTACGGCGTGTCCATGGCGTGCGCCCAGCCGACCGCATAATGGTTCAGCGCCCGGTGCGAGCCAAGGTCATCGATTCGATCGATCATGAGTTGCGGCGTCACCAGGTCGGGCGCATCGCCCATCGCGATCTCGTTGATGGTGCCGATCAGAGAGCCCTCGGCCGAGGCGCCGTTGTCGCCAATGATGTAGTAGATGAGCGTGTTATCGAGAATGCCGAGATCGGTCAGCGAATCGATGACACGGCCGGCGTGGTGGTCGGCGTACTCCAGGAACGCGGCGTAGATCTCCATCTCGCGTGCCAGCACCGGCCGCAACCGCTCCTCGGTGTCGTCCCAGGCCGGGATCTCTTGGGGCCGCTTCGTCAATTCGCACTCGGGTGGGATCACGCCGAGCGCTTTCTGCCGTGCGAACGTTTCTTCACGAAGCTTGTCCCAGCCCTGGTCGAACTGGCCCTTGTACTTTGCGATCCACTCCTTCGGCACGTGATGCGGCGCATGGGTCGCGCCAGGCGCGAAGTAGATGAAGAACGGCTTGTCGGGCGCCATCGCCTTCTGCTGGTGCACCCAGGCGATCGCGTGGTCGGCCAAATCTTCCATCAGGTGATAGCCCTCGTCCGGCGTCTTCTCCGGCTCGACCGGCGTCGTCCCTTCGAACAGGCCCGGGAAATACTGGTTGGTCTCGCCGCCGATAAACCCATAGAAGTGCTCGAACCCGGAGCCGGTTGGCCAATGATCGAACGGACCGATCGGAGTGGCCTCGAAGACCGGCACCTCGTGGCACTTGCCAAACTGCGCGGTCGAATAGCCGTTCAGCTTGAGCACTTCCGCCAGCGGTGCACAGGTATTCGGCCGCAGCGAGTTGTAGCCAGGTGCGGCCGTCGCGACCTCGGTAATTGCCCCCATGCCGACGGCGTGGTGGTTACGGCCCGAGAGCATCGCCGCACGGGTCGGTGAGCACAGCGCCGTGGTGTGGAAGCGGTTGTACTTGAGGCCGTTCTTTGCCAGTCGCTCAGCGGTCGGCGTCCGGCACGGCCCGCCGAACGCGCTCGACGCGCCGAAGCCTACGTCGTCCAGCAGGATCACGACGACGTTTGGCGCGCCCGCGGGAGGCCGCAGCTGAGCGATGGGCGGAAACTTCGTGTCGGGATCCTTGGCGTCATAGGTCGTCAGGCCGGACGGCTTCTGGTCGGGGATCGGCAATACCTGTCGTGGGACATCGTCGCGGTCGTCCATCGGTTCCCTCCAAGTCTTGCGTCGCTGTGCACCAGAGCGGGACTGCACGACGTGATGCGCCGTCCGCCGGCCCACGAAATGCCGTGCCAGGCATGCACGACCATCTCACAAATCCATCCGGTCTATCAAAAACGTCCGATGACCCACGACCATCGCCATCGTTCAGCAGGACTTGTTCCAGCCGCCGTCGGAGGCTAAGGCGTGATCTCATCCTGGAATGAGCGGGCTACATTCGGAACACAACCGCAACGAGCAGCAGGACGCCGAGAATTCCGATCAGGGCGGCGACGACGGTCGCTAGCGAGTTCGGTACTCGTGCTCCGTAGTTGGCACGTAGCGCGCGCATGCTGCGCCGGTGACCGATTGTCGCGAGAATGAGTGACGCGATACCGATCCCAATCATCAAGGCGCCGAATTCGCGTGGTCCAATAGGTCCCTTCGTGGCCGCGCCCTGCGACTCCCGCAAGTACTGAAAGAACTTGTAAACAGTAAATCCGAAGGAGATCAGCGAGGTGGCCGTTCTGACCCACGCCATCAGCGTGCGCTCGTGCGCCAGCCGCGTCCGTTCTATCGCCAGCTTCGTTGACGTTGACAGTTCCTCCTCGGGTGACGCGGCCATCGGTGCTCCTTTCTCGCAGCTTTCCCCAGCGCTCGGCGGCAGGATCGCCACCCAAATCTGTTCGGAGTCAACGCTTCCCTCGACGAATCCACAGACTGCCAAAACGGTTGACTGGACCGCGGATCACAAAATAGGGGACGACGGCGAGAAGAAACGCCACATCGATCGCTTCGACGGGATAAAGACGCCGGAACACGACCAGCTGATATACGAAATCGACCACCAGCGCCATCAAGATCAGCTTCCCAATCGCGAGCAGGCCGTCGCGGATCAGACGCCGACGGTCATCAGGGCTGCCGAGAATCGTCCAGAGGAACGGCGGTCGTCTCGCTCGAGCGTCGCGCAGCCCGTCGCGGACCGCGAACAACGTAGACATCGTCGGCTGCAGAAGCACGCGAAACGTGAGAGGACCAGTGAGCCGTCCGACGAGGTGCTCCCAGATCCGCGCCAGCGTGTCTTCCATGGCAGGTCAACGCTGCTGCGCCGGACGGACGATGCAGCGGAAGCCGAGATGACAGGTCGATGTGTCGATCGGTTCCGGGAAGCGCGCCGCCGGCCGATAGCGGCGGCAGTAGTTGGGCGCACAGAGGTGGGAGCCGCCTTTGATGACTTTGCGTGGAATCCGGATCTTCGGCTGACACGGATCGTAGCTTTCGCCCTCCTGTGGTCCTCGTGGATTATGCGGCGTGCAGCACGCCTTTAGCACCTCGTTCGGATGCCGCGGCACATACCAGTCGGTCGTCCACTCCCAGACGTTGCCGATCATGTCGTGCAGTCCGTAGCCGTTCGGTGGAAAGGCGCCGACCGGCGACGTACCTTCGTATCCGTCGCGTGCGAGGTTCTGCCAGGGGAATTGACCCTGCCACGTGTTAGCCATATGACGATCGCCGGGCAGGAATGTGTCGCCCCATGCGTAAGCCGCTCCCTCGAGCCCACCTCGTGCGGCGAGTTCCCACTCAGCTTCAGTAGGCAGCGACTTGCCTTCCCACGCAGCAAAGGCTTCGGCGTCACCGAAGGTCACGTGCACGACCGGGTGTTGCTCCAGCCCGTCAATGCTGGTGGCCGCGCCCTGTGGGTGTCGCCAGTCGGCGTCGCGTAGATACGTCCACCAGTTCGTGAACGCGTTCAGGTCCACAGGACCGGGAGGACGTTGGAAAACGAGCGAGCCCGCATACAGCATTTCGGGCAGCGCGTCAGGGTACTGCGCGGGGTCGGGCACGGTCTCGGCGAACGTCACATGACGGGTCGCCTCGACGAACCGTGCGAACCGCGCATTCGTGACCGGAGCGCGATCGATCCAGAATCCGTCGACCGACACGAGATGCGCCGGGCGCTCCTCCGGGTAATGGCGGTCCGAGCCCATGCGAAACGTCCGGGCTGGAATCCACACCATGTCGGCGAACGGTGGCTGCGGCGCGTTCAGCGCTCCTTCCGAAGTTTCCACGCTTTGACCGCACTCCATTGGTTCGAGTCCCTTTCACCGCGGATAGAGCAGCGTTACTGTAAAGCGCAATTGCTCGCCTGCTGTTCCCGCGGGATGCTCGATGTTGTAGTTATACGAGATGCCGAGGTTCATCGGCCGGCGGTTGAACACCACCGTCCGCGTAAGGCCCAGGCCAACTGGCACTGTCCACCGATCGCCCACAGGCGCGTCCCAGTTCGCGGTGATGACCGGAGAGAACGCCATCGCCCAGCCATGACCGAAGTTGAAATTCACGGCCGGCTGGATAGTGAGAAGGTTGGTCTCGCGCGCGTCGCCGGCGTCGGCGAGCGGCCAGATCTGGCTGACGAGGCCTCCGAGAACAAACGAACCCGTCATCTTCACGAGCACGAGCGACGGCCCTGCAGCCCAGGTCCCGCTCTCAACTGGATCGATTGTGGCAGTAGGAAACGAGAACGCGCCCCCCAGGCCCCAAATGATTGCTCGGGGCGCCGCGGGCGTCACGAACAGCTGTAGCTGGATATCCCCGACGCCGCTGAATCGTGTCCCCGCATCGCCAGGCACACTCTCGAGTGGAACGATCGTCCGGGCGATGACATTCCAGCGATCGGTCAGCCTGAACGGAATGACCGGCTGGAAATTCACGTTCAGGAGCGTCCGCTCACCAAGGTCGCCGCCGGTGTTGAAATTGAACTGGAATGGCACGCTGACGAGGCTTCCGACCGGGTTCTGCGACTGCTTCGCGAGCGCCGTCGCATCAACTGCCGGCGCGGCCGGCTGTGCCACCTGCTGCGCCCGGACGGGCGTGACGATGAGCAGAACCGCGACAGTGCACGGAACAAGACTCTTGAAGCGCAGGTATGTGGGAAGTTCGAGCATTGGCTGATAGTACTCTCCGTGTCGAGCCGTTTCGTTTGCGGGCGCCGCGCCGTGCCAGGTGCACGCCTTGACCGATTGAGAGAACTCCTCGGTGGTCATCGGGTGTGGTCGCAGTCATCTTCTTCTCGAGATGCCCTTCTCCCCGGCCGCGCTGACACTAACCATAACGACGTTGGGGATCGACGGAAAGGCTGCTTTGTGTGCCACTTCGGATGCTCTGGTGCGACGCAGCTGACTCGCTCGAACGCGTTCAGACGTGGAGTGGCTCCGGCTTCTCGACCCAAGGCGAGCGATCGCCGAAATGGTGATCGGCATTTTGCAGACCGCCACGTTCATGCCACATCACAGGTGACCACGCGCAGAGATCGGCGAGCGATTTCGTCCTTGCCCATCGTGCAAGAGCCCAGCGAAAAATCGCCGTAAGTGATCGCGCCGCATTAGGAGGTCTTACACAATTCCCGCGCTTGGCCAGTCTCACGCGCGTCGAACCCACTGAATCTAAACGGGATCGCGAAAGGCGCACTCGCCGCACCCGGCGTGTGAGATAATCTCCCGAGACCGTCCGCAACTTGTTGATTCTAAAGACGGAGAGATGTCCGAGTGGTTGAAGGAGCACGCTTGGAAAGCGTGTGTAGGGGAAACTCTACCGTGGGTTCGAATCCCACTCTCTCCGCCATCCGCCTCCCATTAGCCGGACCTCACACTTTCCAGCAGTCGAATCGCGCCGTCAGCGGCGTGGCTGCTGCGCGTGTGATCCGGGATGCGCGCGCCGCGTGAACTGCGCGCGCAGCGCTGCCGGCAGTCCCGCAGGGCGCCGCGCCGGGAAAGGACGGAAGC
>DATAEK010000430.1:0-10938 GCA_036258055.1 Vicinamibacterales bacterium | reverse complement strand
CCCTCATGGCATTCCGCCCGCGCCAGCATCGAGCACGACCATAGCGGCAACCAAGTGCAGGTCTGGCGACTGTCCGATCTCTCGTTGATGAAGACGATCAAGCTGCCGGGACCCGATGCGCCGAATGAACCGCGAGTCCTTCAAGACGGTCGAACCGTGCTCGTCAACACCGGGGCGTGCCGCCTCTATCGGGTCGCGGGACTGGATGGTGCGGATCCGCAAGTGCAGCTCGTTCATGACGCGACGACGCCGGGTTGCGCAACGCCCGTCGTCGTGGGCAAGTACTGGATTCAGGCCAATGCGCCGGACCGCCGGGTGTTCGTGCTCGATGTCAGCGATCTGACTAACGTCCGGCAAGTCTCGTCGGTGTCCTTTGACGATCGTCAGCGGCCGCATTGGCTCGCCACCGACGGCACGCGAGTTGTCATGACCAACGAGCCCAGGCCTGAAGCCGACCGCCGCATGTGGATGTTGCGGCTCGACCGATCGACCGGGCAGCTTAGCGTGGATTCGGGCTTTCGAGACGCCGGCTCGGATCGACCAGGGGTCGCGTTCGATCGTCCAAGCTGGCCGCATGGCGCGACAGGGACAGCGGTTCCGCACGGTACCGTGTTTGGCTGGTAGTGCCATGAACACGCGTCCGCTCCTCGTCTGCCTGTTCATCGCGCTCGGCGTTCAACAGCTTCCGGCGCCCTTTGCGACGCCGTGGTACCGCAAACCGACGCGCGTCGTGCCCTTGCCCGATGGTCATCAGTTGACGGTCCCGTCCGGATTCTCGGTCAATCTGTTCGCCGACAGGCTGCAGTTCGCGCGGTTCATGGCGCTCGCGCCGAATGGCGACGTCTTCCTCGCGGAGCCGGTCCGGGGCGAGGGGAAGATCACGATCCTGCGCGACGCGGATCACGACGGCGTTGCGGAAACCCGCGAGACGTTCGCCGCCGGACTCAACCGGCCGTTTGGTTTGGCATTCTGGAAGGACTACCTCTACGTCGGTAACAACGACTCGGTGGTCCGGTTCACGTATCAGTCAGGACAGACGAGAGCGTCAGGGAGTCCGGAAAAGATTGCGGACCTGCCGGGGAGCGACACCGCCCTCGATCAGGACACCGCCAACCGGCTGCACATCGACATCAGCCAGACGCGCGGCTACAACCACTGGACCCGGAACGTGATCTTCAATCCGGCCGGCACGAAGCTGTACGTCACGATCGGATCGGCGACCAATTCGACACCCGAGAACTCACCAGGGCAGATCGAACGCGCCGCCATCCACGAATACAACCCCGACGGATCCGCGCACCGGCTGTATGCGAGCGGTCTTCGAAATCCCGTCGGTCTGGCCTACTTCCCCGGAACGAGCACACTCTGGACGGCCGTCAACGAGCGGGATCAGCTCGGCGATGATCTCGTGCCCGACTTCATCACCTCGGTACGCGCCGGCGGTTTCTACGGCTGGCCGTACTCGTACATCGGCAAGCATCTCGATCCGACCGTCGAGCCACAGCGCCCAGACCTGGTGAAGTCGGCCATCGTGCCGGACGTGCTCCTGCCGTCACACGCGGCCGCGCTCGGGCTGACCTTCTACACCGGCTCGCAGTTCCCCGCCGAGTACCGCAACGCTGCATTCGTCGCGCTGCATGGCTCGATCAACCGCTCGAAGCTGTCAGGGTATTCAGTCATTCGCGTGCCGTTCCGCGGCGGCAAACCTTCGGGACCACCGGAGAACTTCCTCTCAGGTTTCATCGCGCGAGACGACGAGGAGAAGCAGGCGTGGGGACGTCCGGTGGGCCTGCTGCAGCTTCCGGATGGATCGATCCTTGTCTCGGATGATGGCGGGAATCGTGTCTGGCGGGTGAGTTATCGACAGGAGGCCAGGAGATCGGGAGGCGAATCAAGGTGACAATTGTTCAAGTCGCAAGGCCCTTGATTTCGCGGAACGGAGATCAACGGAGTGACGGGATCACTGTTCTCTCCTGTGCTCCTGTTGGAAAGACTTGCGTGGCCGTTCACTCGACGCGCAAGAGCGTGCTGGGATCGGCGGAGGCCGCGTGCCGTGCGGGGAGGAACACGGCCGTGATGGCCACGATGAGCATCACGATCGAAGCGCCGCCGAGAACGATCGGATCCGTCGCGGTCGTCCCGAACAGCATCGCCTGAATCCACCGGCCGCCGACCGCGGCAATCACGCACCCGAAGACCACGCCAACCGCGGCGAGGGCGGCGGCCTCGCGCAGGATCATCAGCAGCACACCGCGCGGAACGGCGCCGATTGCAATCCGGATCGCCATCTCGCGGCGCCGTTCGCCGACCGCATGCGCGAACGCGGCATACAAGCCCACCGCTGAGACGATCAGCGCGAGCCCACTGAAGAGCAGCAGCAGCGCCGTCCCCATGCGCCAGGGGCGCATCTGCGGCTCGAGGAGATCTGCGTACGGACGCACCCGCAGGAACGGCAGATCGGTGCGGCCGTCGACCACGAGCCGGCGGATCGGCGCAGCCAGCGTGTCGGCACCAGCAGTTACGCGCAGGAGCAGCCCCTGCACGTGCGGCATGGGTCCCGCAAACGGCGGCGCGACGTGGCTCTGTGAGAACGGCACGTAGTACTGCATCAGCCGCGTTTCGTCTCCGCTCGGGATCACCTGCCGCTGCCGTACGTTGCGGACCACGCCGATCACTTCCCGGCAGGGCGCCGATGGCGACGGCGCAGGTGGCCCTGTCGCCGTGTCGGGATCGAAGGACGGATCGAACCCGATGCGGAAGCACTGGCCGAGCGCGCTCTTGCCAGGCCAGACGGTACGGGCCATCGATTCATTGACGATGGCGACCGGCGGACCGGTTTCGTCAGCTGCGGTGAACCGCCGGCCCTGCACGAACTCCAGGCCGAGGATGTCGAAGAGCTCCGGTGTCGCGGCGGTCAGATAGGGAAGCTGCCCGTTGATGCTCGGCGGCCCCGCGAGGCCGGGCACGCTGATCGGCGGCACTTGAAAGCCGGTGAACGGAAGGATCTGGATTGGCGTCGCAAGCGTGACGCCGGGCAACGCGCGAATGCGATCGAGCGCGGACGCGAAGATCTGATCCTGATTCGGCACGAACCCCGGGCCACGCTCGAAGTTGACCAACAGCACGTCCGTCATCCGCATGCCGAGATCCTGTGCGACGAGCGCGTACAAGCTCCGGCCGAACATGCCAGCCCCGGCGATGAGCACGACGGCGAGCGTCGTCTGGATCAGCAGCAAGGCCGTCTGGCCGCGTGCGCGGCGGCCTCGCGGTCCCGTGGCGCCGGGTTGATCGGGACGGCCGAGCCCGCGAAGTTGTGCGGCCCCGGCGAGGACTGAAACCGCGAGTGCACATGCGCCCGCGATCGCGGCGCCGCCCATCGTCCGCTTCGTCAGTCCGGTGGCTTCGACGAGCGACGGCAGGAGCAGGCGGCGGACCGCTTCGTCGAGCCAGAATGAGAGCCCCAGCGCCGCGGCAGCCGAGGCGACCGCGAGCATCATCGACTCCGCGACGATCTGGGACACCAGCCGTCCGCGCGTCGCACCGATGGCGACGCGAATGCTGGACTCACGCCGGCGCCTGGCGCCGCGGACGAGCAGCAGGGTGGCGGTGTTCGCCAGCCCGATGACGAGCACCAGCACGGACACGGCCGCGAGCCAGTACGCGATCGTGTGTTCCGTCCGTGTGACCTCGACGCCGCGAATTGGGGTCAGCACCGCGCGCAGTCCGGTGACCGCCGCAATCTGTGTAGCAGCCGCGGCCACATTGTGATCGGGTCCGAGCCGCACGCCAATCGTCACGATGTTGTGAAAGCGATCGCGATCCCAACCAGGTGTCGCACGCATGGCGGCGTGAATCGGAATCCACACGTCGACCCGCGCCGCGGAATGCCCGCTGAATCCGGCGGGCATGACCCCGACAATCGTCAGCTCGATGCCGCGGAACGTCAGACGACGGCCGATGACGGCGCGATCCCCGGCGAACGACGACTCCCAGAATGCATGGCTCAGCACGACGACGGGCGATCCCGATGGGCCGCGGTCGTCGTCGGGCAGGAGCGCGCGTCCGATCTGCGCGCGTGCGCCAAGCCACTCGAAGTACGCGCCGGAGACGAGCAGCGCTTCGGCCTGCTGCTGCTCGCCGTCGACGACGATGCTCGACGAGATCGATTGCCAGGCAGCGGCGTTCGAGGTTGCCGGGACGTGACCGTGAATAGCGTCGAACGTCACGTATGACGTGGTCGCCATCTGGACGCGCTGGTTGTCGAAGGTCGTGTGCTCGAAGGCGAGCGTCATCACGCGATCGGGATCGGTGACGAACCGGGGTGGACTGAGGAGGGCCCGATCGATCAGGTCAAAGATGGCCAGGTTGGTTCCGGCGGCGACGGCGAGGGTCAGAACGGCCACCGCCGTCGTCGCAGGTGTGGTCCGGAGCGCGCGAAACGCGGAGGTCACGTCGACGAAGAGACGCTCGAGCACAGAATCTCCTCGTATCTATTCCGCGAATCGCGCCCGGAAGTTCCAGAACGTTTACTTCTTCGTGTTCTTGCTCTCCATGAGCGGCATCCACTTGCCGTCGGCCCCCTGCATTTCCATCGTGAACGTATACGACGTGGGAGACAGTTCCTTGATGGTGACGCGTGACTTGACCTTCTGGCCGCCCATCAGGCTCTCGTCGGTGTAGGTCCACGTGTCGCCCTGGACCGTGCCCTTCGGAACGGTCGTCATGACCATGCCGGAGTTGTCGGTGCCGTAGTAGGTGTAGACCTTCTCCTCAGGGCTATAGCTGAGGATCCCGATGCTCTTCATAGGGCCGGCGGGCGACTTACCTTCGGAACGGCAGACGACGGAAAAGTGCCCGTCGAACCAGTCACAGGTGTCGACCGAGCTGATCTTTCCGGCGGGCCCCATCGGGCTCGCCTTCATTTCTCCCTCGCCGACCCATTTGCCGACGAAGTAGGCGAGGCGTTGATGCTCGGGGCCCGGTTTGGGCGGCGCCGGCGCTTGCGCCTGTCCCACGCCGATCGCCTGGAACCCGATGACGGCGACGACGGCACAGACGCCCACGAATACGAGTGGCTTTCGTGTCATGTTCTCCTCCGTTCAAGGGCGAATCCTAGTGTCCGGCAGAGCAGTTCGCAACAGAATTTCGATGCGGTCCTGGTCCGCCTGAAGGCGGACTACAGCTGACGGGTCCGGCTGAAGCCTGGCTGAAGCCGGACGCTACAGCCAGCCCAGACCACCGTTAGTGTCTGGCTCTAGCCTGCTTTAGCCAGACCGCGATTGGTCCCCGATGGCGGTCGTTCGCGTGAGCACCGGAACGACCGAGCTCAGCGGTCGAGTGAAGAGCGACGGCTGATCCGGATCAGCGAAGACCGCCGCGTAGTCGTCCGGCGCGAAGGCGCGGATGAAGCGCGACGCGAAGATCTCGAGCAGGACCCGCTCGTAGTGTCCGACATCGTAGTCACGGGGATCCGCGCCCTCGCGCGCCCGGTCGTCGTCATCCGACGACGGGACCACGCCGCAGCCGGTGACGGTCCGGTAGACCCGGACGCGCTCGCCGATCGTCCAGGTCGATCGGCCGGTCGCGAGCAGCGCCTCGTAGGTCAACTCACGGCGTTCCTCGCGCGTTTGGAGGTATTGCGCAGGCGTCTTCGTCAGGCGGACCCGCGACGACACATCGAACGTCGTGACCTCGCGCCGGCGCAGGGCCGTGACGGTCGAGAGGTACGCCTCACGAACGCCCAGGACGTTCCCGCGGAGCAGGCAACCGAGCGCGCGGCGCAGGAACGCTTCGCCGTAGGGCTCGGCCCGGCTCGATCGGAACGCCACGCCGCGCAGCACGAGCGTGCCGTCGTAGGTCAGCAGCGCGTAGTTCTTCGGTTCGTGGGACAGCATGGCCGCGTAGCGGCCGTCGAACTCCAGCTGCACCAGCGGGGGAAGCAGGGCGGCGACTTCGGCGACGACCTGGCGCTCGTCCGCCTCGGTCCACGACTCGGGCACGGCGAAGTAGACCCCGTCGGTGTCCGCCTCGAGCAGCATCACGCCGCGCTCCGCGAGCGCCCGGCACATCAGGTCGAGTGTTTCGCGTCCGCGCCGCGTCACCTCGTTTGCGGCATGGACATCTGCGAATCGCGTCAACCCGCCGCCGGCGGCCAGGTATCCGTACGCCGAGTTCACGACCAGCTTCATCGCCGCCGACATGGCTTCGTTGGTGTGACGTTCGGTGGAGCCGTCGGGCGCGGCGCGCGCTCGTGCCTTGGCCTCGAGCCGCCGCTCGACCAGCCTGTCCACGAGCGACAGCATGGCGCCCAGCCGATCGCGGGCGGGTCCAATGCGATACGCGCGCATCAGCGACGGATACAGGCTGGCGACATCCGCTTTGACCACCCGCTGTGCCACGCCGCACGCAAACAGGTGAAGCGCAGCGCCCGTGTGCGGCTCGCGGTCGCCGGGCTCGTGAGGCGGCAATGCCGCGCCGGAGCGGAGATACGTGCACACCAGCATCGGATCGATGACGCCGGTGGCGGCGCCGGCATCCGCCAGCCGCTCGTAGCGGCGCGGCGCCATCCGCGCGAGGGCGAACGCCGCACCCCCGAGCAGACGTGCGACACCGGCGACCTCTTCGACGTCGGCGACGGCGTAGCGGCGCACCCGTTCCGGATCGCGCTGGTACACCTCGTAGATCCGGTCACCGGCGATGCGCTCGCGATCCGGACCCGCCACGCCCAACTGCTGCGCGACAGACTTGAGCCCGTGATCCGGCAGCGAGCGGGTGGAGAAATCGTGGCGCAGCACGGCGTCGAGCGTGTCGATCAGTTCCCGCCCCGGCGCCACCAGTCTCACGCGGCGGCGCGCATCCTTCTCGAGGACCACGCCCCGGCGCGCCGCCCGCGTTCGCAGTCCCGGCGGCCCGATTCGTCCGAGTGCGAGCGGCACACCGAGCAGCCGTGCCCGGCGATCGAGGAACGGCAGATCGAACCCGTGAAGGTTGTGATTCTCGATGACGTCCGGGTCCGCAGCCGCAACGCTCGACACGAGCCGGCGGATCAGATCCGCTTCGGCCGCATCGCCCTCGCCGTGTGCCTCCAGTGCCGTCGCTTCTCCATCAGGGGTACGCATGGCGACCATGAAAATGCGTTCGCGCTCGGCGTCGAGACCGGTCGTCTCGAGGTCGATCTGCATGCGGTGCAGGCGGTCGAACGGAAGATCGAGGAAGTAGGTCCTGCCGCTCGCGACCAGGTACTGTTCCTCGAGGGGCAGCGCCAGGACCGACGCCTTACCGAGCTCTCGCAGGGAATTGATCGGCTCGGCAAACCTCCGCGACGCACCGTGCAGGATTGCGGATCGGATCGTCCGCATGTCATCGGCCCGCACGAGATAGCGCAGCGCGCCTGGTCCCCGCAGCTCGCGATAGCTCACGGTTCCGCGCGAGGGTGGTGGCGATGTGGCTCCCGATCGCTCGTCGCGAACGAGCCGTGCACCAAGGTGACGGAGATCGTCGAGCCGATCGAGCAGGACCCACGGTCTGAACCGAATCGACTCGCGGACCAGCACGCCCGTCTCGGGGATCCGCCGCCACACGAAGACCCGCCCGTCGGGTTCGGCCCAGACCGACACGATCCCTCGATCGATCTCGCGAGTGTGGGTGGCGTCCGGCGTCACGAAGGTCTTGAACAGGATCAGGAGACCAAGAGAATCATTATGTGTTCTCCTGATCGGCTTATCTCCTGTATATGATCCGGCATGCCCCCCGAACCTTGGACGGCACGCTTCCCGGATCTCGTGATTCGACGGGCGGTGCCGTCCGATGCTGCGGCGCTTGCGCGCCTCCGGTGCGAGTTGCGCGTATCGCTACGCGCTGCGGCGGAGGCGGAACCCGCGTTCGTCGATCGCTGCACCGTCTGGATGCGCCCGCGGCTGGGATCCGAAAGCGTCTGGCGATGCTGGGTGGTCGAGCGTGAAGGCGTGATCAGAGGAAATGTGTGGGTTCAGATCATCGAGAAGCTGCCGAATCCGGTCGGGGAGCCCGAACGTCACGGCTACATCAGCAACCTCTACGTGCAGCCAATCCTCAGGGGATCGGGAGTCGGCAGCGCGCTGCTCGAACGCTGTCTGCGTGAGTGTGAGGCTCACAGCGTGGATGCGGTCGTGCTGTGGCCGACGCCGAAGAGCCGCAGCCTGTATCAGCGCCACGGCTTTGCGGTACGGGAGGACGTCATGGTTCTAAAGCGCTGAGGTCGCTGTGCGCTGTCGGAACCTAGCACCGAGCACTTCGAACCGAGCACTTCGAACCGAGAACCGAGAACCGAGAACCCTAGAACCCCAAGATCTGTTCTCCGCTCTCGACGGCAGCCGACTCCATCTGCCGCAGCACCATCTCGTGATAGAGGCCTTGCGCCTCCATCAGCTCGTCGTGGGTGCCGCGCTCGATCACGCGTCCGTCTTCCATCAACAGAATCAGATCGGCGCGACGAATGGTCGACAGCCGATGCGCGATCACGAACGTCGTCCTCCCCGCGAGCAATGTCGCCATCGAGGCTTGAATGAGCTGTTCGCTCTCGGTGTCCAGGTTGCTGGTCGCTTCGTCCAGGATCAGGATCTGCGGCGCCGCGACGATGGCCCTCGCGATCGCGAGTCGCTGACACTGGCCGCCTGACAGCTTGACGCCGCGCTCGCCGATGAACGTCTCGTACTGCTCCGGCAGCCGGGCGATGAACTCATGGGCGTTGGCGCGGCGGGCGGCGTCCTCGATCTCGGCATCGCTGGCGTTGCGCCGGCCGTAGGCGATGTTGTCTTTGACCGATCCGTCGAACAGGAAGACATCCTGCTGGACGATCGCCAGCAGGTTGCGATACGAGCTCAAGCGGAAATCGCGGATGTCGGATCCGTTCAAAAGGATGCGTCCACGCGTCGGATCGTGGAATCTCGCCACGAGATCCGTGACCGTCGTCTTTCCGGCTCCACTCCGGCCCACCAGGGCGACGACGGTTCCACCCGGGACGACCACGTTGAAGTCGCGGACAACGGGCTGACCCTCGCGATATTCGAACTCGACGTTCTCGAACGCGATTTCGTGCACGACGTGCGGAGCGTCGCGCGCGTCGGGCCGGTCCGGCTTGTCGTTCGGCATCGCCAGGACTTCGAAGACGCGTTCCATCGCCGCCAGCGATCGCTGCAGCTCGGAAAAGGAGTTGACGATGTTCCAGACCGGGTTCATCAGCAGGAATGTGTACCACTGGAACGCCATGATGTCGCCGATCGAGGCGCGGCCGATCACGTTCAGATAGCCGCCGTACCAGACGATGACGACGTTGACCGCGGCGGTGAGGAGGCCCCACGACGTCCAGATGACCAGCTCCAGGCGATGTGCGAACAGCTCCTTCCGCAGAACGGTGTGGCGCCCGAGCATGTAGTCGAAGAGCTCGCGCGTCTCGCGGCGGAACGCACGCACGACACGGATCCCCGAGAAGGTCTCCCCGACGCGGCCGTCGATCTGCTCGGCGTCCTTGCGGAGCGAGCGGTAGATCGGGCGGATGCGGCGTGAGAACGTAAAGCTCATGATCATCACGCCGGGGATGATCGCGAGCGCCGTCAGCGCCAGCCGCCAGTTGAGCACCATCAGCACCGTGACCGCGATGATCAGCCGGATGATCGAGATGCCCGGCGAGACCACGGCCATCTGGAGCAGCCCGGTCGTCGTATCCACGTCGCCGGTCAAACGCGAGAGGATCCCGCCCGTCTTCATGTCCCACAACGTCGGGAGCGGCAGGTGCAGGAGTCGATCGAAAAGCGATCGGCGGAGCGAGAGCATCACCCGCACGTTCAGCAGGCGCTGCCGGTAGTCCTTGAAGACGCGGATGCCGTTCGACAGCACGATCACGCCGACGAACACGCCGCCGGCGAGGTGGAGGTGCGAGAGTCGGGCCTCGCGATCGAGGCTCGTATTCAACAACACCCGGTCGATGATGAACCGCATGAAGAGCGGCTCGATCATCTCGAGCCCGGCGGCGATGAGGGCGAGCAGGAAGAAAAAGCCGACCGCGTAGCGGTGCGGCCAGAGCCAGCTCGCGTAGTCGCGCAGGTATTCGCGCCGCTTGCCGCGGTCCGGTCTCGGTGGTTCCGGTGCCTTAGAGTCCTTGCCCCCGGCGATGGAGTCGTCGAGCCGGCGGTGCTTGTAGTCCTGCTGGAAGCCTCGATAGCGGTCGCGCGAGGAGCGAGAGGGGCTCATGAGAGAGCAAGAAGTATGACGTAAGAGGTCGGGACTGAGGACGAAATGCCGATCCAAGCGGCAAAGAGCTGGTAACCTGCGGCGCGAGCGAAAGCGAGCGCTGGCAGGTCGCGGGGGTGGGGCCCCGCGACAAACCAAGAAATGATACCCTCTCGCTCCTGAAGGGGAATCACGCATGGTCTCCCAAGTTGTGCTCCTCGTGCTCGGGCTCGTGCTGACGGCACCGGCGCCGCCGGCTGCGGCGGATGGGTGCGTTGTCTCGCCGCAGATGAGCCAGGGTCAGAAGGCGCCGTGCATGCGCGAGAGCCACGTCATGCTGGAACAGCCGACGCTGACGATCGAGCAGATCACGAAAGGGCCGGACTTCGATCCCTCTGATCCGGTGAAGTCACGGTTCGCGTATTTCACGCCGAACGACACGCTCACGTGCTACTTCCGCCCGCACTTCGCGTTCATCCGCGACAAGGGGCAGAGCCTGAAGTTCCTCTGCTGGCAGATGGACGGTCCGAGCGCCTTCTTCGATCGCACCGGCACGAAGGTCGACGTCGACGACGCGAAGGTCGTCGTCAGCAAGGATCCGGGTGGTGAGTCGCGCGCGCACCTCTTCGCGCGCAGCGACACGGCCAACGCGAACGAGATCAAGGCGGACAGCTTCAAGGTCAAGTACCTGTCGCCGCCGTTTCCGAATCACGACAAGCGCCTGAACGAAGT
>DATAEK010000148.1:0-4687 GCA_036258055.1 Vicinamibacterales bacterium | reverse complement strand
CGTTCGGCTCGCTGCACGGGATCGTGCATACGGCCAGTCTGTTCGATCCTCGACCGCTCGAGGATACGTCGATCGAGTGCCTCGATCTCCAGTGGAAGACGAACGTGGTCGCGCCGATGATGATGACCAGGCGCGCTCTGCCGCATCTGGCCAGGGGCTCATCGATCGTGTTCGTGGGATCGACCACAGGCATTGTCGGATTTCCGGGCTGCTCCGCGTATACCGCGACCAAGGGCGCCGTGGCATCTGTCACACGCGCACTCGCGGTCGAGCTCGCGCCTAAGGGGATTCGCGTCAACGTCGTCGTCCCCGGTTACGTGCGAACTCCGATGCTCCAACCGCATCTCGACGCGAACAGCGGTTACGAGGGTTGGATCGTCGAGAACACACCTCTGGGTCGGATCGACGGCCCCGACGAGTTGGCACCGACGATCCTGTTCCTTCTCTCGCGCCTGTCGGCGTACGTCGACGGACAGACCTTCATTGTCGACGGTGGCTGGACGGCTCGGTAAGGGTGCGGCGAGGCGAGCTCCAAACGCGTCGACCGCGTCCGGACTCCCCGGATGCCGGCACAGCACGAGACGGCGGCCGTGCGATCATGGACGACGGCCGCTGGTGAACGCGAGATCGTTAAACGGTCGAAATCCTGACGCGGAGGATGGAAGAGCGATGAGCGCGAAGCCGCAGCGTCGAGTCGGTCGGGCTGATGCGGAGCGCCGGCTCCAGGCATTCATCGAGAAATTCGCCGCGAAAGACCAACGGCTCATTCGGGCGGTGCGAGCAGCGGTGCGTAGCCGGTTGCCGACGGCCAACGAACTGGTGTGGGACAACTACAACTTCTTCGTCATTGGCTACTCGCCAACGGAACGACCAACGGACGCGATCCTCTCGATTGCAGCCCGGGCGAATGGCGTGGGGCTCTGTTTCATTCACGGGGCAAGTCTGCCGGACCCGAAGGGGCTCCTCCTGGGCTCGGGCCGCCAAACGAGATTCATCCGCGTGGACTCGGGCAGTCAGTTGGTGCATCCGGACGTCGAGGCGCTTATCCGTGCGGCGATCTCTCGTGCGAGCAAACCGTTGCCGTCCAGTGGGCGTGGCACGCTGGTGATCAGGTCGATTTCTGCCAAGCAACGGCCGCGGCAGCGAGCTGAGAAACCGGCATCCGCATCACGCAAGACGGCTCGGTGGTAGTCGGAGCGAGAACTCGCCGCCTCACGAGGCGGGGCAGCCGACGAGCGGCGCGAGCCGCAAAACGAAATCGCGAAGCCCGTCTCGCGCAGCTCGCGCCTGAGCGGCAGGCCGTTAGCCGGACATGAACATGCAGCTGCCCAAAGTGCACGGCGTCATCGGACGAAGGCTGCTGGTGAACTTCCGCGCCGATCCTCGAGTGATCCAGCGCCACCTTCCATCGCCGTTTCGTCCGAAGCTTCACGCAGGCCATGCCGTCGCGGGTATCTGCTTGATTCGGCTGGAGAACATCCGTCCCAAGCGGTTCCCGCAGATACTCGGGCTGTCGAGTGAGAACGCAGCTCATCGCATTGCCGTCCTCTGGGATGACGATCAAGAGTCGCACGAGGGTGTTTACATTCCCCGTCGCGATACCGGGTCATTGATGAATCATCTTGTGGGCGGCCGGCTCTTCCCAGGTGAGCATCAGCGCGCCACCTTTCGTGTCGAAGATACGAGCGACCGTATCGCACTGCGAATGACGTCTACGGACGGCCGGGTTCAGGTCGACGTGGCGGGCCGCGTGGCAACGGAACTGCCGCCGACGTCGATCTTTCGGACGGTCGGCGAGGCCTCGGCGTTCTTCGAGCCCGGCTCGCTTGGCTATTCGGCCACCGCTTCTGGCCGACAGCTTGACGGTGTCGTCCTGAAGACGCATTCGTGGAGCGTGACACCGTTGGCGATCGAACGCGTGTCCTCCACCTACTTCGCGGACGAGACGATGTTTCCGGCTGGCTCAATCACGTTCGATTGTGCGTTGATCATGCGTAACATCACCCATGAATGGGAGGCGGGCGCACCCATGTACATTTGAGATGCCGGCTAAACCATGTTGCAGCGGACGGCGCGCCTGTCATCGTGCGTGCCGCGGATGAGGCCGAAACCGCGCGCGGGAGTCCTGGTTTAACAGCCGAGTTCCGCCGCAAGACGCTTGCCATAGCTGCTGCGGCGCGCGCGGTGTCAAATGGGCATGGCACAAGCTGCGCGCGTCGGCACGGCGTTGCTGTTTGTGCTGGTTCCGGTGGAGTGTGCACCAGACTACACCTACGACGGCAAGACGTGAGACAGCTGGGTTGATCGGATTGGCGCACACTCAGATCATTCTCCTCCCCGGGCTGGACGGCACCGCGAGGTTATTTCGGCGCTTCATCGCGAGTGCCCCGCCGCATCTCTCGTTGATTCCCGTAGCGCTTCCACTTCAACCTCTCGGGTACGGCGAATTGGCGGACCGGATCGACAGCGAAGTCCCCGACGGGCCGATCGTGGTCATCGCTGAATCGTTCGCCGGTCCGGTCGCCATAGCGCTGGCCGAACGTCGCCCGGTTGCGGCGTTCGTCTTCTGCAACAGCTTTGTCGTGGCACCGCGTGCGCGGAGCTTCCGGTGGCTCGCGTCACCTCTCTTCTTTAGACTACCGATGCCGGGCGTCTTGCTTCGGCGCTACATGGTGGGGGCAACCGCCGACGAGACGCTCGTGCGAGAGGTATCGGACGCTGTTGCGGCGGTTCCGGCTGAGGTGTTGGCGTCACGACTTAAATCAGTGCTGGAACTCGACGCGAGGGACGCGTTTGGCCGCTGCGTGGCGCCGATGCTCTACCTGCGTGGTACAGAAGATCGGCTGGTGCCCGAATCGGCAAGCCATTGCATGGCCGCTCTACGGCCCATGAGCATTGTGCCGGTGCCCGGACCCCACCTGCTGTTGCAAGCGAATCCGGCGGGCGCCTGGCGCGCTATTGTGCCGTTTCTTGATGGTTTGGCAGCGGTCTGACACGCGCCTGCGCCGACCGCGGCTGGCGCGATGATGAGCCGCTGGCGGCTGAAGCGCAGGACGTTGCGCCAACTGACGAAGTCGATTGGACAACACCAATGAGACGTCTGATTTCCAGCGGCAGCCCGTTTGAGCCGCGTATCGCTATATCCCGTGCCGTTCGCGTTGGACGTATTGTGGCCGTGTCGGGTACGGCGCCGCTCGGCCCTGACGGGCGCACAGTCGGCAAGGGAGATCCGACGGCCCAGACCAAGCGCTGTCTCGAAATCATCAAGGAGGCGTTGGAGCGCGCGGGGCATCACTCGATCAGGTGGTTCGGACACGCGCGCTGCTGATCCGAATTGAAGACTGGGAAGCCGTGGCGGCGGTCCACAGCGAGTTCTTCGGCGCAATTCGACCGGCAAATACGATCATGCAGGTATCGCGATTCATCGATCCGGACTGGCTGGTCGAACTCGAGGCGGATGCGGTGCTCGATGGCGAAGCAGGGACTGACTGAGAGTTCCCGGCGGCGGCGGATGACGCAATCGCAACAACGATGAACCTTGAGGGACGAAGAGCGCTGCGTTACCTTGCCGTCTGGACGGCCCTTGGCGTGGCGGCATGCGGCGGAAGCACCCCCGCAGTACCCACGGCACCAGGTGGTGGTTCCACTGGCGGAGCGGAAGTAGTCGCGCTCGAAGTTGCCTGTCCGACATCGCTACTGATTGGGCAGAGGGGTCCGTGCGTCGCTGTCGCGCATCTCCGCTCGGGGCAAACTCTTTTGTCCCAGCCGACATGGTCCTCGACTCGCCCGGAAGTGGTCACCGTCGATGCGCTGGGAGTCGTCAACGGACGATCGGCGGGGCAGGCCGTCATCTCCGCGTCCTATGGTGGGCGGGAAGGCACCGCCCTGGTCTCGGTAACGGCGGAGGACGCGTTGCGGATCACCGCCGCCGCTGAGCAAGGCGTATTCCGGCCGGGAGCTACCGTGACGATGTGGCTGCAGGGGTACTATTCTGTTGACTCGGCAGAGACCGGGCGGCTGAGCCTGCGAATTACCGATCAAGCTGGCACGATCACCACGACTTCGCCACTGACTGTTTCCAAGGGCGGCGATTTCTTTTTGCTGTCGAGCACTTTCGTTGTCCCTGACGCTAGCACGCAAGTATGCCGGACGGCGATCCTCGAGGTTGGCTCAGTCACGATCGCTGAACCGAGATCGAATGAGTCTGGCTTGTGGTGCATTTCTATCCGCCCTTAGGAGTGTCGGCGAGCAGCGTTCCGCCGTGAGTCATTCGATGTGCTCCGTCCCGAGAGGCGCTCATCTAGCGGCCAAATTGGAGCGATCTACACGAGTGCGCAAGATCGCGACGACGCTCGTCGTGGCCCTCTCACTGTCACTAGGCTGCCGGACGGGCGAGATCGTTGCGGACAGTCAGGCGCTCGACGATGGCCGGCGGTGGCTGGATCCTCGGACGATTCCCGCGCCGACGGCGCCGGTGCTGCTTCGAGCCGCGGCGGCCAACGCGCGCAACCAGACGGCCGTCAGCGAGCGTCTGCTGTTGGACGTCGTCCAGAAGCAGCCCGCATCGGAGTCGGCGCGTCGCGCTCCCCGAAGTCACCTTTGGCATCGGCGGCGCTCTCGTCGCGCTCCGTCCTGCTCACGTGACGATGCTGCAGAACCCTGCGATGGGAGGGCGCTGCTGTGTCGG
>DATAEK010000147.1:0-17807 GCA_036258055.1 Vicinamibacterales bacterium | reverse complement strand
GGGAGGTCCGAGATCGCAGCGCCGTTGAGCACGCGGCGAACCAGCTCCGGGAACACGAGATCGGCCTCACCGGACATGGCCGCGTCGACGAAAGGAAACGAGCGGACAGTTTCGGCGCCCATGATCCCTTCGCAATTGGCGCCGCCGAAGATCACGAAGCTCGATGGCAGTTCCTGCTTGAGGCGGCGGGCGAGCGCGAGCGACGCGGTGTGTTGCTGAAACACGCTCGTGAATCCAGTAATCGCTGGACGCTCGCGTAGCAGCGTCTCCAAACACTCGTCGAGGAAGCCATTGACCCGCTCGCGTGCGCGCAGGAGGCGGGCGATCAACGCGTCCGAGTAGTACCCCTCCAGCATCTCCGAGACATAGCTCGCATCGTCGGCTGCAGTGGTCTCGAACAAGGCCCTGGCAAACAGCCATTCGCCGGCAAGATCCTCCAGAGCAGGGCGGCCCTCTTCGGCGATGCCTGAGTAGAACGCCTGGCCGATGGTTTCGGCGAATCGAATCGTGAAGTAATGGATCCGGGCGGTCAGGTGGTGTTCGGCAAGTTCGGCCTGGAGCAAGCTCAGGGCGATGGATGGCGAGAACACCGGGCCAAATGGCATCGACACGAGCGCGACGTCCGGCACGAGACAGCACCTCCGTCGACAGGGAGGCGTATTCTCAGCGCGAACGGATGAGCTTGTCAATACGGGAATTGGTAGGCCTGGCGGTCAAGGCCTCCGTGTGGGTGGCGCGTAGGGATCTGGCGTCCCGACAGGAATCAGTGGGTACTTGTCCACCGTCGTCCAGAAGTTCTTGACGATCCCATCAATCGCGCTCACGACCCACGGGTTGAAGTCCTTGATGTCGGTCTCCTCTTTGGGATCGGAACGAAGGTTGAAGAGCTTCATGGTTGGCTGAACCGGTTGTCCTGGTTCGTCCTGCCACGCGTAGTGCAGCTTCCAATCGCCCCACTTGACCGCTCGCACCTGATTTCCTGGCGCGAAATAAATGAACTGGTCGCGGTTCGACTTGTCCTGCTTCCCTTCGAAGAACGGCAGCTGGTTGACGCCGTCGATCGCGCGATCCGTCGGCACGGATGCTCCCACGGCATGCGCGATGGTCGTGAAAACGTCGGTCCCGTGCACGATCTCGTTCGAGACGCGACCAGCCGGGATGTGTCCGGGCCAGCGGATCATGAACGGCGTGCGGATGCCACCCTCCATCGCGGTGTTGTAGAAGCCGCGCCAGGGTCCGGCGGTCCCCCGCCAGGGACGCCTGGCCTCGGCCCCGCCGTCGCTCGCCCAGATCACGATCGTCTCGCGGGCAATGTCGAGCTGCGCGATCGCGTCGAGGATGACGCCCACGTTCCGATCCATTTCGGCCATGGCGTCGCCAATATCGCCGGCGCCGGTTTTTCCTGCGAAGTCCGGATGTGGCAGCGTCGGGAAATGCAGGTGCGTGAACGGCACATACAGGAAGAATGGCTGACGCGCGCGGCGGCTGCGCGTCATGAAGTCCACGGTGCGCTCGGTGATCTCGCGGTCCATCGTGCGTCGGGTCTCGAGGTTGAACTCTTTGACCGGGCGCGACGGCTCGCCGGCACGGCCTGCCCAGATGTAGGGAGTGTCGTTGAAGGTGCTGCGCTGCGACTCATTGCTCGAATCGCGAATGCCGTACCACTCGTCAAAGCCTTGATTCGTCGGCGCGCGGCCCGCCGCGTCGCCCGCGTGCCACTTGCCGAACAGAGCGGTCGAATATCCCAGCGGCTTCAGATATTCGGCGATGGTGACTTCCCACAGCGTCATGCCGGTGACGGGAAGGCGGTACGCCAGCGTCCCGGACCTGATGCCGTACCGCCCGGTAAGGAGCGCCGTCCGCGACGGTGTGCAGAACGTCTCGACGTTGAAGTTCGTGAGGCGCAGACCCTCGCGGGCGAGTGCGTCCAGGCGAGGCGTCGGCACGCCGCGGACGCCGCCGTAGACCCCGACCTCGCCGAATCCGAGATTGTCCGCGTACATGATCACCACGTTGGGCCGCGCCGACTGCGCCGCCGTCACCGGTGACGAGTACCTCCAGATCGCGAGCGTGCCGATGAAGAGCCCGAGACAGGCCGCCTTGGACATCGCGCCTCCTCACTAGTGCGACTTGTCAGATTCTACGAATGCGGCGAAACACGGCCCGCTCCGGCAAGCTAGACTATCTGCTCTCCGCAAACGAGACCAGTGGGGTGAGGCATGGCGCGGTCAAGGATGGTGTTCGGCGTCGTGGGGCTGGCGTTCTCCGTGACGGCCGCCGCGGCGCAGCCACATCCTGATTTTTCGGGACGCTGGACCGCGGTGCCCGAGGCACCGGTGACCGGCGGTGGCCCCACCGGCGCGGTAGCACCGGCCACGATGGGCAGCGGATGGGGCGCCGAGATCACCATCACTCAGACCGCTGCAACATTGACCCTGGAACGAGCGCAGTTCTCGCAGTACGACATGCAGCCGCCCATGCGGCTCACCTACGCCCTGGACGGATCCGAGAGCCGCAACACGATCAACATGGGCCGGGGTCCGCAAGAGCTCGTCTCGAGAGCGAGCTGGCAGGAGGCGTCGCTGGTGATCACGACCAGCCACCGCTTCAACAATCCGCAGAACGGCAAGGCTGAGACCATCGAGGTGAAACAGGTGCTATCGCTCGATGACTCGGGATCGCTCGTCATCGCGACGACCCGCAGCGGCGTGCTCGCCGGTCCGCCGGCGACATCGGCGACGACGTACAAGAAGAGTTAATTGATCATGCGGTGCCGCGCCACTCAGCGCTCACGGTTGCGCGCGGACAGTGGACGGCGCCCAGCCGACCGCAGACCGCAGACCGCAGACCGCAGACCGCAGACAGCGGACAGCTTACCGTTTCACCACTTCCTGCATATGCGCAAGCAACTCGAGGACGACGCCGTTGGTCCAGCCGAAGCCGACCTGGTTCGCCGCGTAACCGAACTTGATGCCGGCCTCGACATCTGATTCGCGCCGGCGCACGTCGTACTTCTCCACGATTGTGCCGTGCTCCTGGAACTCCTTCGTCACGAGCGCGACGAATTTCGTGGCCAGCCGGTCGGCGTCTTCGTCGTATCCGTAGCGCCGGAGTCCCTCGACCGCAATCATCTGGAGCGGCGCCCAGCCGAATGGTGCGTCCCACTGGTTTCCGGTCACTTCAGTGCTCGTGAGCAGCCCGCCGGGTGCTTCGAACTTTGAAAGATTGGCGCGAACGCGGCGTGCCTGTTCGCCCGTCGCAAGCCCCACCCACAACGGATAGAAGGTCGTGGCGAACTGGTACGGACGCCGCTGATGCGTGCGGACGTTGTAATCGAAGTACAGGCCCGCCTTCTCGTCCCAGAGCAATCGGTTCACACGCTCCTGTCGGGCGCGCGCGCGATCGCGCCACTGACCTTCTGCCGCGTCGTTGCCCAGGAGCTTCGCGATCGTGGCGCCGTCCACTTCCATCTGATAGAGAAGCGAGTTCAGACACACCGGCGCGTAGTGGATGATGTCGACGCTGAACGGTCCGAAGCGGCTCGACGGATCGAATCCGGACTCCCGCATCGAACGGTCGCCTTTGTAGAACAGATCCGTGAGCTGATCCTTCGCGCGGTCGTAGAACAGGCGGGCGTCGTAGTCCTTGATTTCGTGGGTGCGATAGTACTCGCGCGCGCGATCGTAATGCGTGCGGCCGGCCGAATCCTTTTCGTCGCTGACGACTTCGGGCGCCGGACCTTCACCGCGATCGAAGTAGCGCGAGAGTCCGCTCTCATCGATGAGATGCGGCGCCGTCGTCCAGAAACGGTAGTACTGATCGATGGCCGGCAGCGTCGAGCGCAGCCAATCCTTGTCTTTCGTGGCCTCGAACACACCCAGGATCATCCGCGTCAGGAACGGTGGCTGCGAACGCGTGAGGAAATAGGTGCGATTGGCGTTCAGGATCGTGCCGTATTGATCGATCTCGTACAGGAAGTTCTGAACCATGTCCTGCGCGCGGCGGATCTCTCCGTCCCGCAGCAGTCCGACCAGGATGAAGTAGCTGTCCCACCCGTACATCTCGTTGAAGCGGCCGCCGGGGACGACGTAGGGGTTCGGCAGGTACAGCAGGCCGTGTTCGCGGATCGTCAACGGGTCAGCAGGCAGCACTTTGAGATCGATTTCGGCGACCTCACGTTCGCTGAGTGTGGCGCGCAGCTCGCGCGCGCGCTGCTCGCGATCCTCTTTCGCCGACACGTACACCGGCCATGGCTGTCCTGGTGATCGCGGCAGCTTCGGATCGTGCGCCGCTGCCGGCAGGTCCTTCATCGTGCGGGTCAGCGTCGTCCAGCTCGTTTTGATGTACTTGCGCAGCTCGTCGAGCTGACTTGGTGAAGGGCGCTCTTGTGTCGTCGCGCTGGCGGTAAGGAGCGCGATCAGGAGGACTGTCGCATGCGCTCGACGGGTAATCATCACGACAATCGATGAGCTGAGTTGCGCGAGTGAACTACCCGGAACTGTACCTCAAGATTCGCATCCGCGAACGCTCGGACTGCTCCGTTGCGCGTTCGCTGACGACGCGGAATCGGAGATGTGTGAGCGTGCGGCTCTTGACGACAGCTGTTTGATGGAGCTGAACCGGCACATAGGCGCCAACGCGGCCACGTGACGCTGAGGTCTGCTCGAACGGCCGGAGGCCGCCGCCAAGCACGATCGGAACGATCGAGAGCAGCATCTCATCAATCAATCCGGCATTCAGGGCCTGCCGGACCAGGCTCGCGCCCATCACGTTGACGTTCTTGCCGCCGGCCGCACATCTCGCGGCGTCGAACCCCTGCTCGATCCCCTCGGTGACGAACGTGAACGTCGTCGGTCCCTTGACGATCGTCTCGGCGGGCCGGTGCGTGATCACGAAGCACGGCATGCCGAACGTGCCATCGTCACCCCACGGACCTTCGCCAACCGTGAACGTCGTCCGTCCCATCACGACCGCACCCGTCGTCGCCGGCGAGAACATCGCGTTCTTTATTCCCTCGTCAACGGAATCGAGCGCGCCGTCGAACATCCACGCGTGCAGACGCTCGCCCCCTTCGCCCATCGGATGCTCGACGCTGACGTTCGGTCCGGCGACGAAGCCGTCGAGCGACATGCTCATGTTGGCAATCACCATTCCCAACGGGTCCTCCTGAATACGCTGCTTGCCGGGGCTCGGCGTTCGGCGCTCGCGACTGGGGGCGACGTTCGAGGTGTTTTGTCGCGTCCAGCTTTAGCCGGACCATGCACGACGCATCTAGCACAGCGAACGCCGAGCCCCGAGCGCCGGCATGCTCAAGTAGTGCCCGGCTTCAGCCTGGCTTCAGCCGGACCCGAGCGCCAAACGTCGAGCGCCGGCCCGATTCGATCGTAGCCCGGCGCCTACCTCCTGTGTAGAGCAGAACGGCGCGTGTGAATATAGCCACCTGCGCTGCAATTCCTGAGGTCCAGTGATCATCGAGCGGAGCGTCCTGGTCCGAGCGGATCGCCACAATGTAGCGTCCGGCGCACGGCGCACGGCGCACGGCGAACGGCGAACGGCGAACGGCGAACGATGAACATCTGACACCGAACGCCGAGCGCCGAGCCCCGAGCGCCGAAGCTTCGACCGGACCCGGCATCAAGACGTAGCGGCGAAGCACCGTTTCGGACATGATGTGCTCGCTTCGATCTGACACGAGCACGATCCTTCATGCCCGAGAGCCATCGCGTACGGTCGCTGGTCTACGCCGCGTCAGGTGTCCTGCTGCTCCTGCTTCAGGCGTCAGTGGGCTCGCAAACAGCTCCTACCAGCAACGCTCGTCGAACGTCGGCGTGGAAGGCCGTCGAGTGCGGTACGTTCAAGGTCACGCCGCCTGCCGATAGCAACGTGGAGTGTGGTTACGTCACCGTCCCGTTACGCCACAGCAACCCTGACGGACCGACGATTCAGCTCGCGACCGTGATCCTTCCGAGCACCGCGGCTGACAAGAAGGACGATCCATTGTTCATGGCGCAGGGTGGTCCCGGCGGGTCGAGCATCGACACCTACGCCAACTACCTGCTCGAGAAGCCATCAGCGCGACCGGCGTCGAATCGCGATTTTGTGATTTGGGATCAGCGCGGCACGCTGTACTCCAAGCCGGCGCTGATGTGCCCGGAAGTGTCGAACCAGGATCTGAAGGACGCGATCGCCGGAACCGACGACGCCAAGAGCGAGCTTGCGGCGTATGGTGCGTGCGGCGAGCGGCTGCAGCGAGACAGCGTGGATCTCTCGGCGTTCAATTCGGCCGAGAATGCGCACGACATCGAGGACCTGCGTGTGGCACTCGGTTACGACACGATTAACTTCTACGGCGTGTCGTACGGCACCGAGCTCGGACAGTTTCTGATGCGCGAGCATCCGGAACATCTGCGCACCGTCGTCCTCGACGCGGTCGTGCCACTGACCTACAACCTCTTCACCGAGCCGGCTTTTGCGCAGCAGCGGATCGGCGAGAAGTACCTCAATGGCTGTGCCGCCGACCCGCGTTGCAATGCTGCGTTCCCGAATCTGGCGCGGCGCTTTCTCGCGCTCGTCGATCGGCTCAACGCCAACCCGGTCTCGGTGCAAGTGACGCCGGTCGGTCAAGGGAATCAGTCCTACCAGATCAAGCTGACCGGCTCACTGCTCGAAGGTGCGCTCTACCAGTCGCTGTACTCCGACGTCCACGACTTCATCCCGCTGATCGTCGACCGTGCGGATCGCGGCGACTACAGCTACGTCTCAGCGCTGCTGCTGCCGCTGATGCTCTTCGACGACAAGATGGCGGAGGGCATGCACGAGACCGTCGCCTGTGCCGAACGCGGCGACACCAATCCAGATGCCGTCGACTTCAGCAGGATTCTGCCTCGGCTCGCGAAGGACACCCGCGACGACGCCAAGCTGGAGGTCGAGAACTGCCGGCAGTGGAAGATCGAGCTGCTGCCGCGCGAGCTGCTCGAGCCGGTTGCGAGCACCATACCGACGCTGCTGCTCTCTGGCGACTTCGATCCGATTACGCCACCGCACTACGCCGAGACGCTGCTGGCGACGCTGCCGAACGCCAAGCACGTCATCTTCCCCAACGGGTCGCATGGCCAGGCGATCACGAACGACTGCAGCAACGGCATCATCCAGCGCTTCCTCGACGATCCCAACGCCGCGCTCGACACGTCGTGCATCCAGACCGTGGTGCCGAAGTTCGCGACCGAGGACGATCTGATCACGCTGCCCGTGCTCCGTCAGGCACTTGCCGCTCACGGCATCGGCGGCCTGATCGGCGTCGGCGTTCAGGCCGTGCCCGGCCTTCTCGGCGTCATGTTTCTGGCGACGTCGCTCGCCGTGTATCCGCTCGCGGGAATCATCAGCCGGTTCCGTCGTCCTCGATTCGCCGAGCCATACCGTCGGTCCGCACGCATCGCGCCGTGGCTGGCGGTTCTCACCGCCGTGGTGCTCGGGGTGTTCTTCATCGGCCTGGCGACCGCCGTCGTGAGCTCGATCAATGAGAATCAGCACATGGTCGGACTCGGAGCCGTACCGGCACGTTGGCGATGGCTGTTCACGCTTCCACCGGTCGCTGCGGTGCTCGTCGTGCTGATGGTGCTGGTGACGTCCGCGTTGTGGGGAGGACGCCGGCGATCGTTTCTCGGCCGCGTCTATTTCACAGTGCTCACGATCGCCGGCCTCGGGGCTGTTGCCAACCTCATTAAGCTTGGCGTGACCGGACTGTGGCGCGGGTGAACCGCGGGCCGGGTCCACCCACTCATCATCGTCCGGTAGGCGGCGCCTGGTCGCTGTTGTAGATCGCGTACGCGACCTTCCAGGCTCCGCCGGTCCGTTTCAGGACGACGACGTACTTGCCCGTCTCTTTCATCGGCGCCGTTGCACCAGGCGGAGTCATGCTCTGCTGGTACGTGCCCACGTCGTACCCCGCATCTCCGCTGGCGCGGGACTCGATGTGCGTCAGCGTGAAGCTGCCCATCTTCGCCCCTGACATTAACTTCGTGTAGTAACCCTCTATCGCGGCGCGGCCTTTGATGGGCGGCTGGTTCGGCGGCATCTCGACGGCATCATCCGTGTACAGCGCAGCGATGGCCTTCGCGTCGCCCGCGAGCGACGCTTTGACGTAGCTGTCCGCGACCTGCCTGATCGCCGGATCGCTCGCTGCCGCCTGACGGCCCGCCTGAGGCTTTGCGCCAAAGGCCAGTGCCGAAACGAGCGCAACCCCCACGACTACTGCGGTTCTCATCGTCGGACCTCCTGGACAGCGGTATTGTCGTCACCAACTTGGTCGAGTGCAACTGCTCGACACGCCGTGCTGAAACGCGCAATCAGGGGACAGCGATGCTGGCTCTCGCCTTTAGCTCGATGCCGAGACGCGCAAGTGGGTGTATCAGGCGCTGCGCGACATCACCGGACAGGACCTGCCGCACGAGTCCGCCGCGTGGCGGACCTGGTATCACGGCGACGGGTCGAACTGGAGGCCGGTCACGCGGGATGGACGGTAGAGGCGATCGGGAAATCGCTCACTTACGGCGCCGGGGCCGTAATCGTCCTTGCTCCCCTACCCGGACTGCACGCCGCGCCCACCTGGTCAGCTCGGGCACGTTCTCGAGGACGCTCACCGGCACGGCGTAGTAGTTTCTGCTGGCCGGGCGTCTCGGGAACGGCCTGAACGGAGCCGATCCTGCGCGCACGTAACCGGGGCGCGTCTCGTCATCGACCTTTAAATACAACACGTCGCCAGCCAGGATGGCGAAGAACACGCCGCGCGAGTACAAGCCGTAGCAGCCGAACATCGTCCGCGGCTCGACGTCACCGAGATCCGCGAGCTGATCGAGCACGAACTGCTTGAACGCGTCGCTGACTCGTCGCCGGGTTCGCGTCGTGCGCGAGGCAGGGCGGGCGGTGCGTTCGCGTCGCGAAGGCATGGCAGTGGGATCCTGCCTCAGGATCTTTACACTGCCGCGACCTCCGCTGCCAGCGGCAGCGCCGTGATCCCCAACTCCGCGCACTTTGCGCGCCAGGCATCGATGGTCGTCTTGCCGTCGACGAGGGATGAAAGGGTGCTGTACAACCGTAGTTCCTCACCCTGGCGGACCAGCACGATCTCCTCACCTGGTGTCGTCGTCGCCTTCCAACCGAGTGCAACGAGATGCAGCCCGATGGCGCACATCAGCAACTGCACCATGCGCCCCATACGTTCTTCGTTCGGCACGGGACCTTCGTCTTTGTCACAGAGTCCCCCGCCCAGGCGAGCGAGCTCCACGCTCGTAAACGGGATCGTCGCCGGGGTCAGGTTCTTCAGCAGGTTCGCGTGTTGCTTGACGCGCTCGCGCCACATCGGCACGTACACCGCGTCGGCCACGCTGTCCCAGGCAATGGCCTTGAGGCTGCGGGCCCACTCGTCGTTGACCAGCGTTCCCAGCACGCGGCGCTCCCACGTGCCCATGTTGGCGAGCAGTGAGACAGCGGGCCGCGTATCACCTGCGGAACCGTGCGGCAGCAGGTTCAGCGCGGCGAGGCGGTCGCGCAGCGACGGATGTGTGTCGTACGGATCAGTCGTTCCTTCCGTTTCTGCCTGTTTGACCGCGGTATCCATTCTCGACGCGACGTGCGTCGACTGCATGAAGCGCTGGAAGCCTTGCGACACCGGCGGCAAGTATCCTGAGGCGAGCAGCGGCCCAACCTCGGTGTGCCAGTAGCCTTGGAACGCGAACGCGGCCGCGTGCACTTTGCGCAATCCCGACGCCATCGCGCCCGCGCCAGCGACTCGCGCCGCGACTTCGTCGGCAATGAATTCCTGCCGCCGCGACACGGCGTGCGTGATCCGAAGAAACAGGTTGCCGTACCAGATGAAGATCTTCTGCAGGATGCTGTTCGAAAGCTGATGGATCGTACGTTCGATCGCCGCGCGCGTCTTGTAAATCCACGGACCCAGACCGACGTCGCCCGAGTGGTAATGCCCGAACTCGTGCGCGATCACGCCGCGGAGCTCCTGCACGGTCAGTGCCTGCATCAATGGCAGCCCGATGCCCATCACGCGGCGGCTGCCGAACCCCATCACGCCACCGCGCTGGGTGACGAACGCGTTCACGTCGTTGACGATGTACACGTCGGCCGGCATCGGCTGGGACGTCGCAGCCGCGACTTCCTCGAGCACCGCGAAGAGCTGCGGCTCGTGCCCCCGAGTCGTGGGTGGACCGGGCTTCTCGAATCGATCGACCCGAGGGACGAGAGCCCACAGAACCGACCCGCCGCCGACGAGACAGAAGAGAATCAGCCTGCCGTTCGGCCGGCGCGCGTACGACACGTCCGCGTACGCGACCCAGAGCAGCCCGAGCGAAACGAACAGCGCCAGCGCGTAAAAAGTGACCATCAACGCGAGCGCGAGAGCAGCGCGGCCAACGAGCCAACTCCGGTTTGCTGGCGTCATGAACGATCTATCGTCTCTTCACGCCCCTCGTTCCAGACCTCGTGAAACCATCTTCGGATCACCGGCTGCTTTCGTGCGGCAATCATCTGCGCCAACAGTCGTGGACGCGCGGCTTCGCGTCGTCTGTGCAACGTGTGAGCGGATACGCACACGCCGCCGGCGTCATCAGACAGGCCGTCCCTCGATGAAACGAACGGAGTGGCACGGGATGGACGTTCGGTTTGACGGACGGTGTCCAGCGAGACACTCGGTATCCGCGGGAGGCGCGATGCCCCGCCCGAAAGCCGCTTTACAAATGACGAGGACAGGTCACTTGTACTACTTAGTCAGATTCTGTGTGGCTCTTTGGCGGCGGAACACGGTCCGCGCAGGCAAGCGTGAGCGGGCGTGACCCCCGGCAGCGGGTAAAACGCGCGCGCAGCGTGACTGCCGCGCTGGGTTGGAGACCCAGCGCGGGTCGCGACCGGCGCTGCGAAGCGCGCGTTTTTCCACGCCAGCGTTAGCTTGCCGGAGCGGGCCGTGTTTCGCCGCATTCGTAGAATCTGACAAGGTCGTACTAGTTACCGCGAGGTCGACTTCCCGACCTTGAAGCTCAGATTCGGGTCGTAGCGGCACACGGTCCGTTCTGTATGGGCAATGATCCCAGCGGCTTTCGTCGCGAGCTTCGCCGCGCCGGCTGCGCCGAGCACGCGCACCGCCGCCGGCCCCTTGTCAAAATCTGCGAACGAATTCACGAGGGTCATGCTCACGAACTCGTTGCCGTCGCCGCCAAACACGGTCTGGCTCACCAGGTAGCCGAGCGACTGTGCCTGCTTCTGCAGCGGCAGAACGTCCGTCTTGACGTGGTTTTCGTAGTCCGTCACGCGTCCGGGCACGATGGAGGTGATGGAGAGGACTCCGAGCGTCGGCGGCTCTTTCCTTTCTGGAGCGTAGGAGAGATCCGGGCGCTCGGCGACCACGAGCGTGCGCACGCTGGTTACGAACCGGCGATTTTTAGCGCCGTAGGCCTGTGCGCCCTGCTCGCCGAGGGCTTTTACGATCGGGCCCTGGCCGTCGCGCTGGGCGAAGTTCTCGAGCGGCGTCACCATAGCGTACTCGAAGGATTCGCCGATGACCGTCTGCCAGGCGTCGCGTTGCTTCACGCCTCCCTTCTGAAGCGTCGGCATCACTTCTGACTTCTGCCACTCCTGCCACTCCGTCAAGAGCTCGGGTTTGATGTGGGTGACGGTGACGCCGAGGAGTTGCCTCGCGGGGGCCGCGCCCTGCGCGCCCGCGGCCGGTGTCTGCGCCGTCAGCCCGTAATTCACGCCGAGCGCCGCGCAGAGCACCGTGGACCAGACCAGCCACGTTCGAACCGCTGTCGTGCGTTTCATGTTGCGCTCCTGTCTTGTTGAGAGCACGGATCGATAGCCCTCCTCTTGCGAGGGCAGAGTTCGCGAAGCGGTGATTGCTGTAGAGCATCTGTCTTACGCCCGACGTCGACGGGTGTCAAGAAGATCCGGCGTACGGTCAGCTGGGATCAGCCGTACCCTGATAACCTGACGTTCCCAACCTTCGAGGTTTCCGAAATGGCCACGCATCGTCGGACGAAACGCCGTTCAGCGCGCAGAACCCGCGCGTTGGATACGGTCGAATTCACCAGAGGCATCGATGTCTCGCACCACCAGGGGCAGATTGACTGGGCCAGGGTGTCGGCCGCCGGCATTCGCTACGCGTTCATGAAGGCGACGCAGGGCGCCGGGTTCATCGACTCGCGATTCGCCGCGAATTGGGAGGGTGCGGCGCTCAACAGCGTCATTCGGGGCGCGTATCACTTCTTCGATCCCGAGGCGACCGCCAGCGAGCAGTTCGAGAATTTCACGAGCGTCGTGACGCTCGATGCGGGCGACCTCGCGCCGGTCGTCGACCTCGAGGTCGACGGACAGGACTGGTCGGAGCTGCCGTCAGCGCAACGCATCCCGGTGGTGATCGAATTGCTCGAGTTGCTCGAAGATCACTACGCGATGGTCCCGCTCATCTACACGAACTGGGCCAGCGTCGATGCGATTTTTCGCGGCCGGCCCGGACAACTGACACACTACCCGCTGTGGGTGGCGAGTTACCGGCAGAATCCCCCGCCGAGGATGCCAGCAGGCTGGACTGACTGGACCCACTGGCAGCATTCGAGCGAAGGATCGGTCTCCGGTATTGCGGGGGCGGTGGACCTCAATCGCTGCATCGGCGATCCGGGCCCGGTCCTCCCTCAGGTCGACGTGGTCGTACGCGCAGCACGTCGATCGCCATCCAGATCAAGAGCGCCGATCCGGCGACGGTCGAGGAGCCGGAAGCGGCGCTGAAAGACGCGTGCGGCTGGGGAATGTTCCGCTCGTACGGGAAGAAATCCGCCTGGCGATCGACCCTTCGGTCAGCGACAGCCGGGACAAAGCTCTCAAAGGTGACACGCTCAGGCGACAGAGTCGCGGTACCCGATTTGCGTCCTCTGGTCATGAGCCATGGCCAGGACTCCCGAATCAGTCGCGGCGTTTCTTCGCGGACGACGGATTGCCGTGGCCGGCGTCTCGCGGCAGCCGAATCAGGCTGCCAATGCCGTGTTTCGCAAGCTGAGAGACTCCGGTTACGAGGTGTTCCCCATCAACCCCAACGCGTTAGAGGTCGAGGGCGGACGCTGTTACAGCAGCGTTGCCGCTGTACCAGAGCCAATTGACGGCGTGGTGATCGCCACCGCTCCGGACATCTCTGTCCAGATTGTGCAGCAGTGTCGGGATCGCGATGTGCGCCGAGTGTGGTTCCATCGGTCTTTCGGGAACGGGAGCGTTTCAGAAGAAGCCGTTCGAGAGTGTGCCGCGCAGGGCATCGACTGCATCGTGGGCGGCTGTCCGCTCATGTTCTGCGAGCCGGTTGATTTCGGACACCGGTGTATGAGGTGGTGGCTTCAGCGGCAGGGCCGGGTTCCACAATAGCGACCGTCTGATCGGATGCTGGTCAAAACTCATTCAAGGCTAAGGTTGACGCACCACGCGTCCGTTGTGCATCACGAACACGACGCGAGAGAGTGCCCCGACGTCGCGAAGTGGGTCGCCGTCCACGGCGATGATGTCCGCAGCGCGTCCTTCGGCAATCGCGCCTATTTCCTTGTCGAGCGCGAACGCCCGCGCGGCGTTCATCGTCGCGGACCGTATCGCCTCAATCGTGGGGATCCCGGCATCGACTAGAGCGGCAAATTCCTCTGCGTTCTCGCCGTGAGGGAGCACTCCTCCATCCGTACCGAAGACTAATCGAACACCGCCGTCGTGCGCGGTTTTGACCGCGCGACGAAGGGCCTCCCCCGCCGGACCAGTGTTAGCACCCGCCAGGGCCGCGAGCGTCGGGATCATGAAGATGCCGCGCTCGCGCAGCTCGACCGCCGTCGGCTGATCGACCAGCGAGCCGTGCGCCAGACCATCAACCTTCGCGCCCAGGGCCGCCTTCACGCTCCCGAGACTGATCGCGTGCGCAATCACCAGCCGTTTCGCCTTGTGCGATTCATCGACCACCGCCTCGAGC
The DNA here is from genome assembly GCA_036258055.1 of Vicinamibacterales bacterium. Taxonomy (GTDB): domain Bacteria; phylum Acidobacteriota; class Vicinamibacteria; order Vicinamibacterales; family 2-12-FULL-66-21; genus DATAEK01. Next base: position 3,814 of record DATAEK010000147.1, on the reverse strand, counting down.
GCGGCATCCTGGATTTCGTACGCGTCCGGACGGGAGAACGCGTCCGCCAGCCACGTCGACACGCAGACTTTCGTCAGATCGGCGCCAGCCTCGACGTTCTCGCGAACCCGAGCCCGAAAGGCGTCCGGCCCGCCGGACACGCCGATGCCTCCGAACTCGCAGATGCCGTTCTTCGTCCCGACCCACTTCCCTGCCGCCAGGATGCGGGGGCCTTCCTCTTGTCCCCTGGCGATCCGATCGCGCAGCCGAAGGACGACGTCCGAGGTCGAGCCCAGGTCCACGACCGTCGTAAACCCCGCGCGAAGGATTGCTTTTGCGTTCTCGTTCGGGGCGCCGCCGATCTGCAGATGGACGTGGGCGTCGATCAGCCCCGGCAGAATTGCGGCTGCGCCGAGGTCGATCACCCTCCCGGTGGCTTTGTGTTCGGCAGTCGGAATGATTTTCGTGATGCGGTCGCCAGATACCTGGATGACGACCGGTCCCTTCAGTTCACCGGAGATCGGATCCAGCCATCGGGCGCTGCGGAGGTAGAGGTCGGGTGGTTGTGCGAGGTCAGGTGTAGCGGCAACAGTGACTGTCAGTGCTGTCACCAGGGCTGCCCCTGCACCGAGGATTCGGTTCATGGCCGCTTAAATACCACAGGGCAATGAAGCTTGCCGCAGCTGCGTTGTCCATCGGGAGATCAAACATCACGAACATTCAATCTGCACGTTAGCGCTGCCGTGTCGTGCCGCCGAACGAGAGTCTCAAAGGCATTCGGGCCCATCGTGGAAAAGCATCGCTTCGAAATCGGCGGCTTGTGCCCTTGCCGGCCTGAGGGCGGTCAAGTCGTCGGCCAGAAGATCTCGTTCTCCTCGATCTCCCGAAAACAGTCAGCGGCTGTCAATCCGCGGTAGACGGTGAACCACTTGTCGGTGTGGCGAAAGTACGCGAGGTCGAATCTGCCGAAACCGGTCAGCGTCATCCGCGTGTGCCGAACGATGAAATCATCCTCAGGCCTGCGGCTCCGAGCGCGGTACCGAACACTGAGGTAGAAGGCCTTGCCGCGCCATTCCGAGAACACGGCGATCGGATAATTGAAGGGACCTGGATTTTGCGCACGCCATTCGAGAAGCCGTGAAAACTTCGAGCTGAGCCACGTCTGTGCCCACCGATCAACTTGCTGCCGAAGGAGTGCCGGGACTGACATTGTGCTCATCCCATCATCCGCCACCGCGCTTCCTCACGGAAAGGTCGAATTCGGACGTCCATTCGGCTGCGTGCGACGCGCCCGCATGACAGTTGCCCACATGAAGTGGACCTTTGACTGTGCTGGCCATCAACGGAGGGCTGTGGGTACTTGTCGGACGGATGCCAGGAGTAACGCAACTGCCGACGATGTGGTGATGGCCTCGCGCGTCGCCAGGGGCGGTAGTATCTAGTACGGGTCAGCGCGAATCAACAGTCAAGTCCTGTGATAACTGGCTGGGTGAAATCTCCTCCGCGTCATAGCCGGTGATGTTCGCGGTGTTCACTGGCGCAACCTATAATCCGCGTCATGCAGACCACCCGCCGCACCTTCTTGGCCATGCTCGCGGGCGGTGTCGCTGCAACCAGAACCGTCCGTGCGCGAGGTCCCCGCTATCCGATCGCCTTCTCCACGCTGGGATGTCCGGCATGGAGCTGGAAGACCGTGCTCGAACGCGCAGACCGTCTCGGTTATTCCGCAATCGAGTTGAGAGGAGTTGCAGGGGAACTCGATCTGACGAAAGTACCCGAGCTGACTGGTTCGCGGCTTGCCGACGCGAAGAAAGATCTGTCAGCTCTGGGACTCGTCGTATCGGATCTCGGTGCCTCGGCGGAGATGCACAGGACGGGGGCGGCTCGTCAGGAAGCGTTGGACGAGGGGCGCAGGTTCATCGATCTCGCGCACGCGATGGGGGTCAAGTACGTTCGGATGTTCGGCGACAAGATCCCGCCGGGGGAGCCTCGCGACGCGGTCTTCGCGCGCGTCATTGAAGGATTTCAGCAGATGGCCTCGCATGCCAAGCCGGCCGGCGTCACGATCCTGATCGAGTCACATGGCGACTTCACACACTCGAAGGACATCGCGGCCGTTCATGCCGGCGTTGCGTCGGACGCGTTCGCGGTGTTGTGGGATGCGCATCACACGTTCGTCGCCGGAAACGAACAACCCGCCGATACATACGCCGCGTTGGGCCAGTGGATCCGGCACACGCACCTCAAGGACTCGGTGCCAAGCGGCGAGGATCGACGCTACGTTCTGACCGGCGCCGGTCAGGTGCCGGTGAAATCACAGGTTGCTGTGCTCGCGGCAGGTGGCTACAAGGGGTACTACTGCTTCGAGTGGGAGAAGAAGTGGCATCCCGAGATCGAGGAGCCTGAGATCGCCTTCCCGCAGTTTGCGAAGACGATGACCGACTATCTGAGGGACGCGGGCGTCAAGCCCTCATAACTCGAGGACTCGCTGAACAAGAGCGTTCTTTACACGGCGCAGGACTCGGGGCGCAGGGCCGCACGCTGGAGCGCATCGGCGTGGCCGGTGCCTGAAGGACCCTGGGACGGGCTGCGGCTTTCACGTCGTGTGGTCCACTCGCGCGTAGAGCACGTCCCAGTGATGGTGGTGCTGAGCCGCGGCTTCACGTGTCCCGCTGAACGAGGCCTCGAGCACGATGCAGTCGTGGATTTTCGAGGTGTCGAGCCACCTCCAGCCGAGGACGTCGCGCTTTTTGCGCCCCGCCTTCTCACGCTGAAACGCCAACACTTTCGTCGCGCCGTCACGCAGTCCGTAATCGTGCGGCTCAGCGACGCGTACTGCACCGTCATAGGTGAATCGAATCAGACGCTTGTTCGCAATCGCGAATCTGAGCTGGCTATCGAGTGTGTGCTCGGCCGGTGGAAACGAGAGGACGTTTTTCTTCATCGCGCGCCTCGAGCGTCCTCAGCTCGCAGCGCCGCGGTCCGTTGCCTACAGTACCTCGAGCGGCATGCTTCAGTCCACGATCGACACGTCGAGCTCGCCGAGCCGCGCCGGATTGCCGATGACCTCGATCTCGGTGATCTTTCCGTTTGCGATCGTGAACCGGAGCGCTCTCACCAATCGTCCCTGCGGTGCCACCACGACACCGATCGCCCCATTCACGAGCGCGGGCCGCGTGAGCCGCGCCATGTGCCCGTAGGCGACGGCCCCCTTCGCCCAGACGGCCGCGCCGCGGATCTCGGTCGGCGGGGACGCCGCCGTCATGTCCGCGCGAACCACGAGATCCGGATCGAGGACGGCGAGCAGGCCTTCGAAGTCGCCGCCGCGTAACGCCGCGATAAAGGCCTCGACGACCTCGCGCTGCCGGACGAGATCGGGGTCGGGCGCCCCGCCGCCGCGCACGCGGCGCCGCGCGCGGCTGGCGAGCTGCCGCGCCGCCTCTGCGGAACGGCCGACGATCGGCGCGATCTCCTCGAACGGCATGGCGAACATGTCGTGCAGCACGAAGGCGAGGCGTTCCGCCGGCGTCAGCCGGTCGAGCACGACGAGCAGCGCGAGCCCGACCGAATCCGCGAGGAGCGCTTCCTGCTCGGGGCTGCTCCCGCGCGTGCCGGTCGCAACCGGCTCCGGCGCGTCCGGGGTGAACGGCTCCTCGCGCCGCGATTGGCGCGACCGCAGCATGTCGAGGCACACGCGCGCGACGACCGTGGTCAGCCATCCGCCAAGGTTGTCGATGCCCGTGGCGTCGGCGCGGCTGAGCCGCAGCCACGCTTCCTGAACGGCGTCGTCCACCTCGCTCACCGAGCCGAGCATCCGGTACGCCACGGCGCGCAG
>DATAEK010000146.1:0-12622 GCA_036258055.1 Vicinamibacterales bacterium | reverse complement strand
CGGCATTCGACTGATCACCTTCGCGACGGTGGAGATAGGCGTGCACCCACGCGCCTTCAGGACCGGCGATGTCTTGTGCGATCTGGTGCGCGCGACCCCAGTTGCCGCGTCGCTCGTGCCACAGCGCTTCGAGCACCCGCGACAGGCCCGTGGGTGGCGCCGGCCGCGTCAGAGATTCTTCGAACGCCTGGAGATCCACGCCCCACTGTAGCGTCACGGCCGGACGCATTCCAAGTGCAGGCTCCGAGCGACGCTGGTTCAAAGGGTTCGCGATAGACTGGGCGATTGAGCGGATATGACTCTGCAGTCCGGCACACGCCTCGGTCCCTACGAAATCGAATCGCCACTGGGCACCGGCGGCATGGGCGAGGTCTACAAGGCCCTCGACACCCGGCTCGACCGCATCGTCGCGATCAAGCAGCTGACCCCCGAGTATCGCGAGCGATTCGAGCGCGAGGCGCGGGCGATCGCAGCGCTCAACCATCCCCACATCTGCCAGGTGTACGACGTGGGACCGGACTATCTGGTGCTGGAGTACCTCGAAGGGCAGCCGGTGCGGGGGCCTCTACCGCCTGGCGAAGCGGTCCGCGTGGCGATCCAGATTGCCGGCGCGCTGCAGGCTGCGCACGAGCGAGGCATCCTGCACCGCGACCTGAAACCGGCGAACATCATGGTCACCACGGGCGGCACGGCGAAGCTCCTCGACTTCGGCGTGGCCAAACGCCTGGAGCTCGCTCCCGACGTCACCGAGACCACGCCGGGCGCCGTGCTCGGGACTCCCGCGTATATGTCGCCGGAGCAAGTCGAGGGACAGCCGATCGACACGCGCTCCGATATCTTCAGCTTCGGCGCGGTCCTCTACGAGATCCTCGCCGGACGCCGTCCCTTCGCCGGACAGACGACCTCCGAGGTCATCGCCGAGATCCTGCGCGACGATCCGCCTCCGCTCAGCGCGCCGCCCGCGCTCGAGCGGGTCGTGATGCGATGCCTGGCGAAGAAGCCCGCCGATCGATATCAGACGATGGCCGAAGTCAGCAGGGCCCTCGAGGCGGCTTCGCTCAGACCGGCCACGCGGTCGCCGTCGATCGCGGTCCTGCCGTTCGCCAATTTGAGTGGAGACAAGGAGAACGAGTACTTCAGCGACGGCCTCGCCGACGAGATCATCAACGAGCTGGCGCGGATCCCCGGGTTGAAAGTGATCGCCCGCACGTCCGCCTTCGCCTTCAAGGGCAGAAACGAGGACGTGCGTCGCATCGCCGAGGCACTGGGGGTGACGAAAGTCCTGGAAGGCAGCGTGCGGCGTTCTGGTGACCACATCCGCGTTACCGCCCAGCTGATCTCGGCGGCCGACGGCACTCATATGTGGTCGGAGCGCTACGATCGCTCGATGTCGGACGTGTTCGCCATTCAGGACGAGATCGCTCAGGCGATCGCGAAAGCGTTTCGGATGAAGATGGCCGCGAAGAAGGCAGGGCTTCGCGGTCACGCGCCGGCGCTGCCCGCATACGAGGCGTTCCTGAGAGGACGGCACCAGCTCTTCAAGTTCACGCCCGACTCGTGGCCACGCGCGAAAGGATGGCTCGAGCAGGCCATCGCGCTGGACCCGGCGTACGCGGACCCGCACATGGTGCTGGGATTGGGCCATTTCCTTCAGGCGTTCACTGGCAGTCAACTGCTGCGCGACCTGGCGCCGACGGTCCGCGCCGAGGCGCACCGCGCGCTGGCGCTCAATCCATCGGATCCGCAGCCGCACATCCTGCTCGGTTCCCTTGCGGCTGCTCACGACTACGACTGGAACGAGGCAGCGGATCGCTTCCGAGACGCCATGAAGGCCACGCCGGTGTCGGCCGACACGCGGTGGGCCTATGCCACCTTGTATCTGAGCGCGTTTGGTCGCTTCGAGGAGTCAGCGGCCGAAATGGAACACGCCGTCGAGCGCGATCCGTTGAACGCCGTGTGGCGCGCGGAGTGGTCCGATCATCTGACTAGCGCCGGCATGCACGACCGCGCGATCGAGGAAGCGCTGAAAGCGGTCGAGCTCGACGAAAGCCATTTCGCGCCTCACCTCATCCTAGGCGAAGCGTATCTTGCGACCGGGCGCCTCGAGCAGGCGGTCGCCGCCTTCGAACGAGCGCATCGCGCCGCACCGTGGCACGCGATTCCGCTGGGGCTCCTCGCCGGATCGCTCGTCCGCCTCGGCGACAAGGACCGGGCGGCCGAGTTGATCCGGCAGATGGGAGACGTGCCTCTCCCGGTCTGGGGACGCGTGCGATATCACCTGCTGTGCTCGGAGATCGACGCGGCTGCCGACTGGTTCGAAACGATGCTCGAACATCGCGAGCCGTTTGCGGTTGTCCATGTGCGCTCGCCAATCGTCAGGCCGCTGCGAGAGAGCCCGCGCTGGCGCAAGATCGCGGAGATCATGAACTTGAGCGAATCAGATTGATCGGAAGGTCATACGCCTCTCTCTTCGACGCCAAGTCAGTCAGGACACACCCGCCGCGTCGTCCACGAGCAGATTGCCTAGCAGCACGATCCACGGTGTCATGAGGCCAGACTCAGCCAACTGAGCGTCTATCGAGTGACGTTATACTCATGACCGATCGGAGCACGCATTCATGCGTAAACACGCCGGGTTTCTTGCCTGTTTCCTTCTCTTCTCGGGTGCACTCTCGACGTCCGCGTTGGCGCAGGGCCGCGGCGGTCGCGGCCAGCAGCCCGAGCCCGAGCCGCTGAAGTGGCGGTTCATGGGGCCGTCGATCGGGAACCGCATCGCCGCCGTCGCCGGTGTGCCCGGCGACCCGAGCATCTACTACGCGGGTGCGGCATCGGGAGGGGTGTGGAAGTCCACAGACGGCGGTGCGACGTTCGCGCCGGTCTTCGACGGCATGCGCGTGCAGGCGATCGGCGCGCTTGCGGTGGCGCCGACCGATCCCAAGACCGTGTGGGCCGGCACTGGTGAGGCCTGGGTGATCAGGCCCAGCGACGTCATCGGCGACGGCATCTACAAATCAGCGGACTCGGGCGCGACCTGGACGCACATGGGCCTCGACGAGACGGGCAGAATCGGCCGCATCATCGTCCACCCGACGGACCCGAACATCGTCTACGTCTGCGCGCTCGGACGTACGACGGGTCCTCAGCAGGATCGCGGCGTCTTCAAAACGACCGACGGGGGCCGTACCTGGACACGCAGCCTCTTTGTTGACGAGAAGACCGGTTGCTCGGGTCTCAGCATGGACGCGAAGGACCCCAACGTGCTGTTCGCGGGGACCTGGCAGGTAGAGATGCACACCTGGGCGTTCCTGAGCGGCGGCCCGGGTAGCGGCATCTACGTGACGCGTGACGGCGGTGCGAAATGGACGAAGGTCGCGCACGCCGGGCTGCCGAAATCGCCGGTCGGAAAGGTCGACGTCGCAGTCGCACCGAGCGATTCGAAACGGGTCTACGCGCTCATCCAGACCGCAGATCAGGGATCGCTCTGGCGATCGGATGACGGCGGCACAGCGTGGAAGGTCGTGGCCTGGGATCGCGCGCTCATCGGGCGCGCAGGCTACTACATCCGTCTCGGTGTCTCGCCCGCGAATCCTGACGAAGTGCTCGTCGCCAACAGCAGCTCGCATCGATCGACCGACGGCGGCGTCACGTTTCAGCCATGGGGCGGCTGCGGCGATTGTCACGACATCTGGTTCGATCCGGGCAACGCCGATCGCTTCGTGATGACCGATGACGGCGGCATGCAGATCACGACGAACCACGGTCAGAACATGACGCGCATCCGCCTGCCGATCGGACAGATGTACCACGTCGCGGTGGACAACCAGGTCCCGTACTGGATCTACAGCAACATGCAGGACAACGGGACGATGCGCGGCGCGAGCAACGCGCCGGAAACCGTCGCCAACAACGCCGCGCGCGCTGGCGGGCCGGGCGGTGGCCGCGGAGGTGTCGGCGGATTCGGCGGCGGCCGCGGGAACGCCGGCCAGCCGTGGGACCACGCGCTCGGCGGGTGTGAGTCCGGATTCACCATTCCCAATCCGGTCGACCCGGACATCGTCTGGGCGTCGTGCTACGGCAACAAGCTGACCAGATTCGACGCGAAGCAGGGAACCGCGCGTTCGGTCGCGCCCTGGATGATCTCACTCGATTCTCCCCCCACCGACGTGAAGTATCGCTGTCACTGGACGGCGCCGCTCGCCGTGGATCCGTTCGATCCCAACACCGCCTACTACGGCTGCCAGGTGGTCTTCGCGACATCGAACGGCGGTCAGAGCTGGAAGGTGATAAGTCCGGATCTCTCCACCCAGGATCCGTCGCGTATCGTCCCATCGGGCGGCATCGTCGGCGATAACCTCGGGCAGTTCTACGGTGAGGTCGTGTTTGCGATCGCGCCGTCACCCGTGCAGAAGGGACTGATCTGGGCCGGCACGAACGATGGCAAGGTCTGGAACACGCAGGACGGCGGCGGCAAATGGAACGACCTGACGAAGAACGTCACCGGGCTGCCAGTGTGGAGCGTCATCACCAAGATCGATCCCTCGAACTTCGACGCCGGCACTGCCTACGTCGTGGCCGACACCCACTTCCTCGATCGGCGCGATCCGTTCATCTTCAAGACCACCGATTTCGGCCAGACGTGGAAGAACGTGGCCGGCGATCTGCCGTCGAAGCATCCGCTCGACTACACCATCTCGGTGGCCGAGAACCCGAACAAGAAGGGGATGCTGTTTGCCGGCACCGGGCGCGCGTTCTACTACTCGCTCGACGACGGCACGCACTGGACGCAGCTGCAGGACGGTCTGCCGGCCGCGCCGGTGACGTGGGTCGTCGTCCAGAAGCAACACCACGACGTCGTCCTCTCGACCTACGGGCGCGGGCTCTACATCCTGGATGACGTGACGCCGCTCGAGCAGAACGAGCGCATGACGACTCCGCCGACGGTGCAGCTGTTCGCACCGCGGAACGGATTCCGCTTCGCGCGCAGCGGCCGGGCGCAGTTCACCTACTCACTGCCGCAGGAAACAGCGGTCAGGTTCGAGATCCTCGACGCGGCGGGAAAAGTCGTGCGGACGATGGATGGTACCGGGAAGGCGGGACTCAATCGCGAGGCATGGGATCTGCGGTATGACCGTCCGCGCTACGTGGCGCTCAAGACGACGCCACCCGAGAACCCGCAAATCTGGGCAGAGCCGCGCTTCCGCGGTCAGGAGACGAGGCCCGTCACGCACTGGGGGCTCGCGCAGGCGCAGGTAGGGGCACTCGCCGCGCCGGGCAAGTACTCGGTGCGACTGACCGCCTCGGGTCAGACGGTGACGCAGCCGCTGGAGATCCTGAAGGATCCGAAGATCACGGCGAGCGATGCCGATCTCGTCGCCTCAACGGCGATGCAGGTGCGAATCGCCAACGATCTCAATCAGACTTCGGACATGGTGAACCACCTGGAGGTCATGCGACGGGAGATCGAGGATCAGCTGAAGCTACAGTCGATCAACCCCGAGCTGGCGAAGTCGCTGCGCGATATGGATGCGAAGCTCCAGACCGTCGAGTTCAAGCTGCTCGAGAAATCGTCGACGCTCAGCGACGACAAGTACTTCGTGCAGGCCTACAAGGTGTACTCGAACCTGATCTGGCTGAACGGCGCCGTCGGCACCGGCGCAGGCGACGAGGCGGGCGGGGCGGATTACCGCCCGACTGACACGCAGGGCGCCGTGCTCGAGCTCATCGAAAAGGATCTGAACGCGGCGCGCAACGAGTATCAGGGCCTCGTCCAAAGCGATGTGCCGGCGTTCAACAAGCTCATGACGCAGCGGGGACTGAAGGCGCTGACGACGGCGCCAGTCGGCAGTCGGTAGTCGGCAGTCGCAGTCGACAGTCAGTCGTCAGTCATCAGTCAATGGCCGACCTCGAACGGCCGGCTGACGGTCGACTCTCGCCCGATTGTCGACTGGCGACTGACTGTCAACTGGCGACTGACTGTCGACCGACTAGCGACTGCAGACTCACTGCCGACTGTGACTGCCGACTCCCGACTGCCGACTGTCGACTGACATCGCTTTTGCAGCAGAATGTCTTATGCCCTTCTACACGCTTCGCATCAACGGGCGCACGCATCAGGTTGAGGGGGAGCCGGGCGACATCCTGCTCTCCGTCCTCCGCTACGAGCTCGGGCTGACGGGATCCAAGTTCGGCTGCGGTGAAGGCTACTGCGGCGCCTGCACGGTCCTCGTCGACAACCAGGTCGCGCGATCGTGCGTGACGCGGCTCGCGGCCGTTGCCGACAAGCCGGTGACGACGATCGAGGCGCTCGCCAACGGCGATCAACTGCATCCGGTGCAGGAAGCGTTTCTCGAAGCCGAAGCCTTCCAGTGCGGCTACTGCACGTCGGGCATGGTGATGGCCACCGTCGGTCTGCTTCGTACCAACCCCAATCCGTCCGAGCAGGACATCGCGCGCGTCATGGATCGCAGCGTCTGCCGCTGCGGCACCTACCCGCGCATCGTTCGCGCGATCAAGCTGGCGGCCGAGCGGATGAAGTCGACAAGCAGCGCGGGGGTGCGGCGATGAGCGGGATGCACAGTCCGGCTAAACCCGGATGCCACAGTGACGGCAACCAGCGGACCGCGGACAGCGGACAGCGGCCTGACGAGATCGAAGTCGAGCGGTACGAGCTGTCCGAGCCCCTGGCGTACCGGTTCGAGCTCGAACGCCGCGATTTCATGCGCATCTTCGGCGTGATGGGCGCGGGCCTCGTCGTGATCGCGAACACGCCGGCGCTGGCGCAGGAGTCCGGCCGTGGCCAGGGGCGTGACGCGGCGCCGCGCGACCTCTCGGCGTGGCTGCACATCGACGAGAAGGGACACGTCACCGCCTACACGGGCAAGGTCGAGATCGGACAGAACATCCGCACGTCGCTGGCGCAGACCGTCGCGGACGAACTGCGTGTGCCGCTCGCGGCGGTGACGATGGTCACGGCCGACACCGATCTCACACCGTACGACGCCGGCACATTCGGATCGCAGACCACACCGAGGATGGCGCCGGTCCTGGCCCGGGCGGCGGCCAGCGCGCGCGAGATGCTGATCGATCAGGCGGCCGCCCGACTCCAGGTCGATCGGCAAACGCTGACGGCGAAGGACGGTCAAGTCAGCGGCGCGGGAAACCGCGCCGTCAGATACGGCGAGCTGACGCAGGGTCAGAAACTGACCGGTACCGTCGCCGCCGAGCCAGCGCTGACGCCGGCAACGCAGTGGACGGTGCGAGGCACAGCGCCGAAGAAAGTGGACGGGCGTGAATTCGTCACCGGGCGTCACCAGTACGCACCGGACGTCGTCCGCCCTTCGATGTTGTACGGGCGGGTGATTCGTCCTGATGGGTACGGCGGGACCCTCGTCTCTGCCGACGACAGCGCCGCGCGCCTGATTCCCGACGTCGTGGTCGTTCGTGATGGCGATTTGCTCGGCATCGTGGCGCCCACCGAGCGCGCTGCGCGCAAGGCTGCCTCCGTCATGCGCGCGCAATGGCGGTTACCCACAGATCAACCATCGTCGACCACTATCTACGATCATCTGAAGAAGACCGAGCAGACGGGCGGGCGGAACGCACCCACGGTGATCGGCGACGTTGCGCAGGCCCGGTCCTCGTCCACGAAGACCTTCGACGCCAGCTATCGAATCCCGTACATCGCACACGTGCCGCTCGAGCCGCGATCCGCCGTCGCGGAATGGGCGGACGGCAAGCTGACGGTCTGGTGCGGCACGCAGCGTCCGTTTGGGGTGCGGAGCGAGCTCGCCGAAGCGTTCCGCATTCCGGAGAATCGCGTCCGGGTCATCACGCCGGACATGGGTTCCGCCTACGGCGGGAAGCACACGGGCGAGCATGCGATCGAAGCCGCCCGTCTCGCAAAAGCGGCGGGCAAGCCGGTGAAGGTCGTGTGGACGCGCGCCGAGGAATTCTCGTTCGGCTACTTCCGTCCCGCCGGCGTCATCGATGTCAAGGCAGCCCTGGATGGGAATGGCCGAATCGTTGCGTGGGAGTTCGACAACTGGAATTCCGGCGCATCCGGCATTCGCACGGCGTACGAGATCCCGAACCAGCGCATTGCGTTCCACCCGAGTGACTCACCGTTGAGGCAGGGTTCGTACCGTGGCCTCGCGGCGACCGCCAATCACTACGTGCGCGAGATGCACATGGACGAGATCGCGCGCGGGCTGAGCGTCGACGCCGTGGAGTTCAGGCTGCGCCACCTGAAAGACGAGCGCATGCGGGCCGTGCTGACGGCTGCGGCACAAAAATCAGGCTGGCCGAAGCCGTCTACGACCGGCCGCGCGATAGGTATCGCGTGCGGCACCGAGAAAGGCAGCTACGTGGCCACCGCGGCCGAAGTGTCGAAGGCGCCGAATGGCTTCAAGGTCGAGCGCCTGGTCGTGGTGTTCGAATGCGGGGCGATCGTGAACCCTGATGGACTGCAGAACCAGGTCGAAGGCGCCGTGGTTCAAGGCCTCGGGGGCGCGCTCTTCGAAGCGGTCGACTTCGCCAACGGCGCGATCACGAACGGGACGATGGAGCAGTATCGGGTCCCCCGCTTCAAGGACGTCCCGCCGATCGACGTCGTCCTGCTCGATCGCAAGGACATCCCGTCCGCCGGCGCCGGAGAGACGCCGATCGTCTGCGTCGCGCCGGCGATCGGCAGCGCCGTCCGCGCGTTCGGTCGTGTGGCGACCGAGTTGCCGGTACGACTCTTGTGAGACGGAGGAGGCGGAGAGCGCGGAAGATCTCCGCGATCTCCGTTCCCTCCCGATCGACCGACAATCACGCTCCCCCCAACCGGATGGCCGTAATCTTCGCCTGCTCCTCCGCCGCGATCCGGATCTCCTGATCCGGATCGTTATCGATTCTCGACTCCAGCCGTGCCAGCATCTCCTCCGCGCTCAGGCCGGTTGCGCACACGATGAAGATGTACCCGAAGCGCTCGTGGTATCTGCGGTTGCTGTCGGCGAGCCTCGCGAGCGTTTCCTCTGAAGCTCCGCTGACACCGGCTTGTTCACGCCCGGATAAATCGTGCGTGGCCGCGAACCGTTGGCGCAGCGAGTCCGTGTCGCCGATCTTCGGGTGGTGGCTGAACGCTTCCAGCCAGTCAGCCTTGGACAAGACGAACCATTCGTCGCGCGCGGCAGCGAGCAGCGCCTGCGCTCCGCCGAAGGGGCGCCGCGCGAGCATCCGGTTCACCCATCGCGTCGAGCCGCAGGCGCGCTGCAGCAGACGACGCGCCTCGTCATCGGATTCGAGATCAATCCTGCGCCAGAGTTCCATACACGCGCAGCCGGCTGATGCCGCCGTCCGGAAAGATGTTGAGCCGGACGTGCGAGACCGGGCCGGCACGGTGCAGCTCCTTCTCGAGCCGGTGGCGATGGTGCGGACGAAGCTTGATGCGCGGCAGGATCTCGGTCCACTGCGCTGACGTCAGTGAATCGAGCGACGCACCGGGCGCGAGGCAGCCTTCGACCGACGCACTCTCAGGATAGTTGCCCTTGAAGTGATTGGTGTCGATCTCGAGCCGGGAGATCGTTCCGGGTGCACCCAGCCGGACGATGGCCCAGTCATGACCCGGTCCGCGCCGCCGGCGCGTCTCCCAGCCGTCCCCCATGTTCTTCGCCCGGCCGGGCATGATCATGTTGTCACGCGCGCCGAAGTGCATGTCGCTCGCGCCGAGCACGAGCCCGCCGTTCTTGATCGACGCCAGATCCGCCGCGCGTCCGCGCGGAGCGACCCGGCGCCAGTCGACGGAGACCTCGCCGAACACGCGCAGCCGCGCAACGCCGCCATCCGGAAAGATGTTCAGCCGGACATGCGTCCAGGGCTGGTCGTTGTCGACGGCGAAGAAATTGTCCGAATTGCCGGTGAGCCCGGCCTTGGGCAGGAGGAGCGTCCATGGTGAGCCCTCGGCCTGCTGCACCGACCTCGGGAGCGGCTTCGCGCTGTCGATCGCCTCGATCGAGCAGTGTGAAGGAAAGTTGCCGGTGAAATGATGGGTGTCCACGTTGACGCCGCGGACCACTCCGCGCATGCCGAGCGCGACGATACACCAGTCGTGTCCGGGCGTGCGGCGGCGGCGCGACTCCCAGCCGTCCATCCACTTGCCCCGCGACGTGAACTTGCCGGGAACGAAGATCGCCGGTTCGGATTTGAGCAGGTTCGACTTCGGCGCGAAGAATTCGTCATTGGTGGCAATCGCGCGTCCGCCGACGCGAGACGAGGCGAGGTCGGCCAGGCCGGTGAAAGATGCGGTGCTATGATCGGCGCCCACTGTTACGCCCGTCCTTTCGTCGGAGATCGTCATGCTCGCTGATTCCGCGTACGGCAAATCCCGGGTAAGGCTCGTGGCCCTGTCCCGCCAAGGCGATCGTCACGACCTGCGGGACCTCACCGTCGCCATCCGCTTCAAAGGCGATTACGAGGAATCCTACACTGACGGCGACAACTCGGCCGTGCTGCCGACCGACACGATGAAGAACACCGTCTACGCGATGGCTGCCCAGCAGCCGGTGCGTGACGTCGAAGCGTTCGGGCTTGCCCTCGCGCGCCGGTTCATCGAGCGCAATCCGCGGCTGCGTCGCGTGCGGATCGACCTGACGGAGCAGCCGTGGGGGCGGATTCCTATCGGGGGCCGCGCCCACGGCCAGGCCTTCCTGCGAACGGGACCCGAGGTCCGAACCGCAACCGTTCAGAGCGACCGCGAGCGGCAGACGATCGGCGCCGGTGTGAAGCACCTGTTGATCTTGAAGTCCTCGAAATCGGCGTTCACGGGGTTTCTGCGCGACGAGTTCACGACGCTGCCGGAGACCCACGATCGGATTCTGGCGACGTCGTTGACCGCGACCTGGAAGTATCGCAATCACGACCTGGACTTCGGTCCGAGCTGGCAGGCGGTCCGCCGTGCGCTGCTCGAAGCGTTCGCGGAGCACGACAGCCAGTCGGTCCAGCACACGATGTACGCGATGGGCCAGGCGGTCCTCGACAGCGCCGCCGACGTCACTGCCATCAGGCTCGTCATGCCCAACAAGCATCACTTGCCCGTCGACCTCACGCGCTTCGGTCTCGAGAACCGCAACGAGATCTTCGTGGCGACCGACGAACCCTTCGGTCTCATCGAAGCGACGCTCGTTCGCTGAGAGCTGAGAAATGGTAAAGGGGCTATGGCAAATGGGATGGCAGATGAGCAAGGGCGATGGACGATGTGAAGCCGCGGATATCCGTGATCGCTACTCGACGCCGTGCGTTGACGGACTGATAGCGACGGTATGACCGAGCTGCTCGTTCGGGGCGAGCGCGTGATGCTGCCCGATGGCGTCCGGCCGGCATCGATCCGCATTCGCGACGGCCGCATCGCGTCGATCGGCGGCCATCGCGATCGGCCCGCCGGCGTGCGCGAGATCGACGCGCGCGAGCGGGTCGTGATGCCTGGTCTCGTCGATACGCATGTCCACATCAACGAGCCAGGCCGGACGGAATGGGAAGGCTTCGCCCACGCGACGCGCGCGGCGGCGGCCGGCGGCGTCACGACGCTCGTCGACATGCCGCTCAACAGCATCCCGTCCACGACCACGGTCGATGCCCTGGATCGCAAACGGGCCGCGGCCGCCGGCCAATGTCACGTCGATGTCGGCTTCTGGGGAGGCGTCGTTCCGGGTAACGTCCCGGATCTCGAGCCGCTCGCGCAAGCCGGAGTGCTCGGATACAAGTGTTTTCTCTGTCCATCAGGCGTTGACGAGTTCCAGCACGTCACCGAGGCAGACTTGCGCGCGGCGGTACCGGTCCTCGCCAAGTTGAAGTTGCCGCTGCTCGCGCACGCCGAGCTCCCGGCGATGCTGCGCGAGCCCGAACCGACCGCGGATCCACGTTCGTACGCGGTCTGGCTCGAGAGCCGGCCGCCGGTCTGCGAACATGCGGCCATTGATCTCCTGTTACGCCTCGCCCGCGAATACGGTGCACGCGTCCATGTTGTCCACCTCGCATCGGCTGCGGCCGCGGCCGCGATCGCCGCGGCTCGGGCCGCGGGTGTCGCCGCGACCGTCGAGACATGCCCGCACTACCTCACGTTCGCGGCTGAGGAGATACCGGACGGCGCGCCAGCGTTCAAATGTGCGCCGCCGATTCGCGGGCGCGCGGACCGGGAAGGCTTGTGGAGCGCGCTCGAGAATGGCTCGATCGATCTCGTCGCCACGGATCACTCGCCCGCACCGCCGGCACTGAAGCATCTCGATGACGGTGACCTGTTGCAGGCGTGGGGTGGCATCGCCTCGCTGCAGATTGGCCTCTCGGCGGTTTGGAGCGGAGCGCTCTCGCGGAGGCTGCCCATCGAGCGACTGGGGCGTTGGCTCTGCGAAGCGCCGGCGCGACTCGCCGGGCTCGGACGATCGAAGGGATCGATTGCGCCCGGATGCGACGCGGATCTGGTGCTTTTCGATCCCGACGCCGAGCTCATCGTCGATCCATTCCGGCTCTACCATCGTCATCCCACGACGCCCTACGCCGGGATGTCTCTCCGGGGCCGGGTCATCACGACCATCCTCCGTGGGGAGGTGGTGTTCGACGAGAATCGCGTCACCGGCGAGGCACGAGGTCA